>NZ_CAWNBB010000001.1:0-222009 GCF_963872585.1 Vibrio sp. 10N.222.47.A9
TTAACTATATACTCTTCGCTAGGCTCTTTGCTTAGTTGAGAGGAAAGCTTTGCTGCGGTCGTGGCGGAATTGGTAGACGCACCAGATTTAGGTTCTGGCGCCGAGAGGTGTGAGAGTTCAAGTCTCTCCGACCGCACCATCATTGAATAGAACCCAGCTTTTTAGCTGGGTTTTGTTTTATCTGGAATATGCAATTCTGCTAGCCAAGTCACCAAGTATTCTCTTCTATAACCTCACTTTTAATACGATTTTATAAGACAATGTCTGCTCCACTTTCTAATTGAGTATGACTACCTATGAAAACCCTCCCATTAACGATCGGTTGCTACACGGATACGCCAAGTAAAAGCCAAGGTGTCTATCAAACTCAGTTAGATCTAGAAACAGGGAAACTATTACCTCTAGAGCTTATTGCCGAATGTCATAACCCCTCTTTTGTCACCGCGACAAAGTCTGGAATCTATACAGCATCTGAGGTTGAGCAAAAGAAACTGCCGAAACTCATTCATATACCTAATGTTGATTCACAAATCGCGTCCAATACAGGCCTTATCTCGGGAGATCACCCCTGCCACGTTGCGATAGATCCACACAATAAATTTGCTATCACTTCCCAATACTCGTCAGGTACATTTGATATCTTTAGCTTAAGTATCAATGGCAACATCGATAAACGACTCAAAACAATCAAGATGGTTGGCTCAGGGCCGAACAAAGAGAGACAAACTAGCCCACACGCCCATCAATGTTTGTTCTTACAAAACTCACCACAGTTTGTGACTGTCGATCTCGGCACCGATCGAATCAACTTCTATTGCTTTGACGAAGAGCAAGAAGAGTTCCTTGATGAGCCAATGCAGTCTATTAAAGCGCCCGCAGGAAATGGAACTCGTCACCTAATCTTCAACAAAGCTGAAGACAAAGCCTATGTAATCTGTGAGCTCTCTGAAACGATATTGATTTTGGAAAAGTCTTTAGGTATTTGGAATATAGTGGATGAGGTTGATGCCTTACCTAATATGGAGAAGGGAGAAGCCGCAGCTGCGATTAAGCTATCCCCTGATGAACAATTCCTTTATGTGTCATGTCGACACCAATCAAGAATCAGCAGCTTCAGTGTCGACTCTGAGGCTCAAAAACTGACTTTCATTGATAGCTACGACACTGAAGGTAAATTCCCAAGAGACTTCCATATAACTGACGATGGGAAATGGCTTATCGCCGCCAACCAGCACTCCAACAACATCACCTCATTCAAGCGAGATAATGAGGATGGGTCTTTGGTTTATACAGGGTACTCGTTAGACCTTGATGCACCAGTTTGTGTCACTCAGCAACAATAAGCATTACAGCAAAAACAAAAAAGGAGAGCATCGGCTCTCCTTCTCTATATAAATAACCTGATCTAACCGTTTTAAAGGCCCAAGGCGTATTTCAATACTTGAGCTTTAATCGGCCCTGAACTTTCCGCTAATTTTAGTGCAGCATTGCGGACAAACTTTAGAGGGCCAATGTCATTACTGAAAGTTTTATAGAAGAAGTCCATTCCACTCTGCATCATTAAGTTGTCACTTCTTCTCATCACTTCATAGCGTCTTGCTACAGATTGATTCAATTCGCCTTTTTCATTGGTGACATCCAATAGTACTGAAACATCTTTAAAGCCCAAGTTGACGCCCTGCCCTGCTAAAGGGTTAATCGTGTGCGCTGAATCACCGACTAAAATGCAATTATTCTTCGAGTATGATTGAGCATGACGTCGTGTCAGAGGAAAAGATCCAGAATTCAATACCTTGATATCACCTAGCTCTTTAGGAAAGTTAGCAAGTACTTCATTTCGCAATTTTTCAGGGGTCATCGATGATAATTGCTTAATGCGAGATGGGGAGTCATACCAGACCAACGATCCCTGCCCGACTTCTTGACCGTCAGAGGTTAGAGAACATAATGGCAAAAATGAACGAGGACCACTTGGTAGGAATTGCTGCCAAGTAATATCTTGTTGAGGCTGCTCGGTTTCGACATTGATAAGCATGCAGTGCTGTCGGTAATCCCAAGCGGTAATACCAATCCCAGCTTGCTGACGAACGGCTGAATTCGCGCCATCAGCACCAATCACCCACTTCGCTGACAACTCAGCTCCTGATTGAAGCTTAACGATATTGGTTTCACCAAACTCAATCTCATCCAGCTTTTCTGGGCATAACAGTTCGAGATTGTCGTAGGCATCAAATTGAGACCATAATCCTAGTTGAATGAGCCTATTCTCAACGATATAGCCTAGACGGGGCAGATCCAGTGATGCAGCCTCAAATCGAGTACGACACTCTGGATGCTCCCACGTTTCTAAACGCTTGTAAGAACACACGCGCATCGCTGCGATATTTTGCCACGCACCAAGATCTTCAAGTAAATCGACCGATGCTTGAGAAATCGCAGACACACGAATATCCATCGCTTGTGACTCATCAAAAGCTTGTGGGGCAAAACCTTCGATCACCGCAACACTCAGCCCTTGCTTTGCAAAGCCGACCGCTGTTGCTGCGCCAACCATGCCGCCACCGACTACCACAATATCGTAACTGTTCATATTTTGTACTTATCAGTTTGATTCTTTGACTGTTTTTGATTGTACTTTTTCATAACTAACTTGTAACCAAAAACCTTATTCGAAAAAAGGGTTATCCCTTATGGTATATGGCGTTAACAATAATAAAAACCACTACATAAGAGATTTGTTCAGACTACTAGTCAGTCGGTTTTGAAACCAGTACAATACGCCGCTTGCCGCTAGAGCCAGTCATAAAATTGAATACCTAATTATGACAAACAATGCTGGCGGATGAATAATGGGCGATTTGCTCCCTTAAATTAAACTAACGATCGAGCGAACATATAATGAGTAAGAAACTGCTAATTAAAACTTGGGGCTGTCAGATGAATGAATACGATTCATCAAAAATGGCCGACCTGCTTAACGCTGCAAATGGCTATGAGCTAACTGAAGTACCTGAGGAAGCAGACGTACTACTATTGAATACTTGTTCTATCCGCGAAAAAGCGCAAGAAAAAGTATTCCACCAGCTTGGTCGTTGGAAAACGCTTAAAGATAAAAAAGAAGGTGTGGTGATCGGTGTGGGTGGCTGTGTAGCAACTCAGGAAGGCGACCACATTCGTCAACGTGCACCGTACGTAGACGTTATCTTTGGCCCACAAACATTACACCGTCTGCCAGAGATGATTAAGTCATCACTGTCTAACGAAAAACCAGTAATGGATATCTCATTCCCTGAGATCGAAAAGTTCGATAACTTGCCGGAACCTAAAGCAGACGGCGCAACAGCCTACGTTTCTATCATGGAAGGCTGCTCTAAGTACTGTACTTACTGTGTTGTTCCATATACTCGTGGTGAAGAAGTTAGCCGTCCAATGGATGATGTACTCTACGAAGTTGCACAACTGGCAGAGCAAGGCGTACGTGAAGTAAACCTACTAGGCCAAAACGTAAACGCATTCCGTGGCCCTACTTACGAAGGCGACATCTGCACATTTGCAGAACTACTTCGCCTAGTTGCGTCTATCGATGGTATCGACCGTATTCGTTTCACTACAAGTCACCCGCTTGAATTTGGTGATGACATCATTGAAGTTTACAAAGATACGCCAGAGCTAGTGAGCTTCTTACACTTGCCGGTACAAAGTGGTAGTGACCGTATTCTTACGATGATGAAACGCCCGCATACGGCAATCGAGTACAAGTCTATTATCCGCAAACTGCGTAAAGCTCGTCCTGATATTCAAATCAGCTCTGACTTTATTGTTGGTTTCCCTGGTGAATCTAAGCAAGACTTCCAAGATACAATGAAGCTAATTAAAGAAGTTGATTTCGATATGAGCTTCAGCTTTGTTTTCTCTCCTCGTCCAGGTACACCTGCCGCAGATTATCCATGTGATGTGCCAGCACAAGAGAAGAAAGATCGCCTGTGGGAGCTGCAACAGACAGTAAACACACAAGCTATGCGTTTCTCTCGCCTAATGCTAGGTACAGAGCAGCGTATCCTTGTTGAAGGTCCATCAAGAAAGAATCTAATGGAACTGCGTGGCCGTACTGAAAACAGCCGTGTTGTGAACTTCGAAGGTTCTGCTGATCTTATCGGACAGTTCGTAGATGTGAAGATCACTGAGGTTTACACCAACTCACTACGTGGTGAGCTAGTTCGCACAGAAAAAGACATGGGTCTACGCGTTGTAATGACTCCAGCAGAAATGATGGAAAAAACAAAACGTGAAGACGAGCTAGGTGTAGCAACATTTACGCCATAGCCAATACAACTGTTTGAGCACAAAGCGCAAACACAAAGCTTGAAATTACCTAACTAAGTGACCATCTTAGAAATAGGGATATCACCATCAGAAGCCCGGTCTAAATCGGGCTTCTTGCTCTTTTTTTTATTTAAGAGTGAGTGGCACAAAATGAGAGGCTAATTTGAGCAATAAAATCGTTACCTTAGAGATAAATCTAGAGCCAGCAGACAACAAGCGCTTGGCAAGTTTATGCGGACCATTCGACGACAACATCAAGCACCTTGAGCGTCGTCTGGGTGTTGAGATTAATTACCGTAGCAACTTTTTCACCATTGTCGGTAAGCCTCACACAACTGCCGCAGCTTTAGACATCATCAAACACCTCTATGTTGAAACGGCTCCAGTTAAAGGCAACATAATCGATATCGAACCAGAGCAAGTGCATCTGGCGGTCACTGAGTCTGGCATTTTGGAGCAACACGTCGAGTCTGAAATCGACTACGGCAAAGAAGTGACCATTAAGACTAAAAAAGGCGTCATCAAACCACGCACACCAAATCAAGCTCAATACCTAATGAACATGGTCACTCATGACATCACCTTTGGTATTGGACCTGCTGGTACTGGTAAAACGTACTTAGCTGTTGCGGCTGCGGTTGATGCACTTGAACGTCAAGAAGTTCGTCGAATCCTACTGACTCGCCCTGCTGTTGAAGCTGGTGAGAAGCTTGGTTTCCTGCCGGGTGATTTAAGCCAAAAAGTGGATCCGTATTTACGTCCACTTTACGATGCACTGTTTGAGATGCTTGGCTTCGAGCGTGTTGAGAAACTGATTGAGCGCAACGTGATTGAAGTTGCGCCACTGGCTTACATGCGTGGTCGTACATTAAATGATGCGTTTATCATTCTTGATGAGAGCCAAAACACCACGGTAGAACAGATGAAGATGTTCTTAACCCGTATCGGTTTTAACTCACGCGCTGTGATCACAGGTGATATTACGCAAATCGATTTACCTCGAGGAGCTAAGTCAGGTCTACGTCATGCAACTGAAGTACTCAACGAAGTGGATGACATTAGCTTTAACTTCTTCATGTCTGAAGACGTCGTTCGCCACCCTGTCGTTGCTCGTATCGTCAATGCGTACGAGAAGTGGGAAGCAAAAGACCAGAAAGAACGCAAAGAGTTTGAAAAGCGTAAACGTGAAGAGCGTGAAGCCAAACTTCTTGAAGCTCAGCAAGCCGTTACGACACAATTAGCAACACAAAATAGCTCTGTAATTACAGAACAAGGTGATAAATAGATGTCTATTGAACTAGACCTGCAAATAGCGGTCGAAAATGAGCAAGGGCTTCCAACTGAGCAAGATATTCAGCTTTGGTTGGACAAAACAATTCCTCAGTTTCAAGAGAATGCCGAGCTCACCGTTCGTATTGTTGATACAGAAGAGAGCCACCAGCTCAATCATGACTACCGTGGAAAAGATAAGCCAACTAACGTGCTGTCTTTCCCATTTGAAGTACCACCAGGAATGGAATTAGATCTACTGGGTGACCTCATTATCTGCCGCCAAGTTGTCGAAAAAGAAGCAGAAGAGCAAAATAAGCCTCTGCTAGCACACTGGGCTCATATGGTTGTACATGGCAGTCTGCATCTGCTAGGTTATGATCATATCGAAGATGATGAAGCTGAAGAGATGGAGTCACTCGAGACAGAAATCATGCAAACTATGGGGTTTGAAGACCCTTATATTCTAGAAAAGTAAATTGATTCTAGTAAAGTAGGTTGCAGAGAAACAATAACTCATCGAACCTGTGATTTTCGCAGGAATCTGAGTTGTAACGTGTGCTATCACACTTCTGGTAGCGTTATTTTTTGAGAAATCATGAACGAAGGTAACCCCCCCACTTCTGAGGGAAGTAAAAAATCTGAAGGTCCGAGTAGAAAGTCCTTCTTTGAACGCCTAGGCCAACTATTTCAAGGTGAAGTAAAAGATCGCCAAGAGCTCGTAGATGTAATCCGCGACTCAGAAATTAATGACCTAATTGACCACGACACGCGCGACATGCTCGAGGGTGTTATGGAAATTTCAGAGATGCGAGTACGCGATATCATGCTGCCTCGCTCTCAAATGGTTACAGTTGAACGCACCGATGATTTAGATACATTGATTGCGCTTATTACTGATGCTCAACACTCTCGCTACCCAGTGATCAGTGAAGATAAAGACCATGTTGAAGGCATTCTATTAGCGAAGGACCTACTTAAGTATTTGGGTTCAGAAAGTGCCCCATTTGATATCGAACAAGTGATTCGCCCTGTCGTGGTTGTTCCTGAAAGTAAGCGAGTTGATCGCCTGCTCAAGGAGTTCCAAGAAGAGCGTTACCACATGTCTATCGTTGTCGATGAGTTTGGCGGTGTTTCTGGCCTGGTAACCATTGAAGATATCCTCGAAGAAATCGTTGGTGAAATTGAAGACGAGTTCGACGATGAAGAAGAGCTAGATATTCGTAAGCTGAGTAAGCATACCTATTCGGTTAAAGCTTTAACCACCATTGAAGAGTTCAACGATACGTTTAACACTTCCTTCAGTGATGATGAAGTCGATACTGTGGGTGGTATGGTAATGACAGCACTCGGTCACCTGCCTGTTCGTGGCGAAATTGTAGAAATCGGAAACTACCATTTCAAAATAACATCCGCAGATAACCGTCGTGTGATTCAGCTACAGGTAACCATCCCTGACGAGCAGCCTCTTCCGACTATCGAAGAATAACAACTTCTCTCTAAAGAGATGACAGAAATTAGATGACTAAGACCTTTATTCATCGCCTATTACGGCCGCTTGCGGCCGTTTTTGTTGGCGCTATAACCACCCTTTCATTCGCTCCATATTCAATATGGCCTCTTGCTATTATCAGCCCAGCTTTGTTGCTGTTACTGATCCATAACCGTTCTCCTAAAAGTGCGCTTTGGATTGGCTACGGATGGGGTTTAGGCCAATTCGCAACAGGTATCAGCTGGGTATACGTCAGCATCGATCATTTTGGCGGCATGCCACTGGCAGCCAACCTGTTTTTGATGGCTTTGCTCATTGGCTACCTAGCGGTTTATTCAGGCCTATTTACCTGGAGCTTAAACAAGTACTTCCCTGCTAATAACCTAAGCCGCTTTTTCCTCGCAGCTCCTGCATTGTGGTTAATCAGTGATTGGCTACGTGGTTGGGTAATGACGGGCTTTCCTTGGCTTTGGCTTGGCTACAGCCAAATCGATTCTCCACTAGGCTCGTTTGCACCGATTGGCGGTGTCGAGTTAATTACTCTGGCAGTCATTGTCTCTGCATCTGCACTCGCTTATATGGTTATCAATAAAGCATGGAGTGTTGGCATCATCCCTGCAATCGTATTCAGTGCAGGTTTTGGCATTCGAAATATCGATTGGGTGACACCGAACCCTGAAAAAACAACCTCAGTGGTATTGATTCAAGGCAATGTAGATCAAGACAGTAAATGGCTACCAAGCCACCGCTGGCCTACGATGATGAAGTACACAGATCTAAGTAGAGAAAACTGGGATGCCGATATCATCATTTGGCCTGAAGCCGCTATTCCAGCATTCGAAGTTGAGATTCCATCTTTCTTACGTAACTTAGATAGCGCAGCGAAGATGAACAACAGCTCAATCATCACTGGCGTACTCAATCAGTCTGAAGATAAGAAGTACTACAACAGCGTTCTTTCTCTAGGTGTCAATCCATACGGTGAATACAGCTACGATCCAGACGAACGCTACCATAAACATCACCTATTGCCATTTGGTGAGTTTGTGCCGTTTGAAGATATCTTGCGCCCATTGGCACCGTTCTTCAACTTGCCGATGTCATCATTTAGCCGTGGCGATTTTGTTCAACCAAACATCGTGGCAAATGGCCGTCACTTAGCGCCTGCGTTGTGTTATGAAATCGTCTTTAATGATCAAGTTAGACAAAGCGTGACTGATGAGACGGACTTTATTTTAACGCTCTCTAACGATGCGTGGTTTGGTCGTTCGATTGGCCCACTGCAACATATGGAAATCGCACAAATGCGTGCTCTGGAGCTTGGTAAGCCAGTGATTCGCTCAACCAACAATGGTGTGACGGCAGTAACCGATTACAAAGGCAACATCATCAAGCAAATACCTCAGTTTGAAACGGCCGTATTAAAAGCTGATCTCATTTCAACTGATGGGCAAACGCCTTTTCACGCAGTTGGTACTTGGCCACTGTATATCTGGGCGATGCTCAGCTTGGTGATTGGCTGGGTAATTAGAAAGCCAAAGAGCTAGATTAGAAATTCGAAGAAAGTGATTTTAGGGTTGGCTGATTGGGTCAACCCTTTTTTATTGCTGCGGTGTAAAGTTGATGGTGCTATGGCTATAGTGTTTATGACTTAAGTGTTTACGGCTTAAGTGCTTTACGGCTAAACCCTGTCGCCCCACACTTGATACATGGAATGATATTGGTCGGGTGGTTGTATTCGGTTTGATGTCCACACTCATCACAGACAAGCGTCCCGAGCCCGATAACCTCATCCGCTTGATACAACCCTTGATGTTCTAAGTCTTGGAACAATTCAACCCATTCCACCTTAGTGCGATCAGTGATATCCAACAATCCTTGCCAAATAGAATCTGTGATCATCAAATAAAATGGACCACCTTTACTCTCTTCATAACTTTCGGAAAACTCTTTTAAGTCCGACTTCACATAGGCCGAGATCAATGAGAGCTCATCTTTGGTCATATCATTGGCTGCTTTCGCATACTTACCTGACGTTTCGATTTTGTTGTTAAGCTCTTCAGGACTATGCTTCAGCGTTTCTATCACCTCTTCGACGACTTCTTCATAGAGTGCTTTTTTCTTCGGCATAACGACCTCCTTAAGATGACCAAGCTTTATCTTAGTGAACGGGGCCGTAGTTAAGCGACCAGTTCCTAACAAACAAATGCAATTCATACCCTTAAGTATAGCTGTCCTAAGTAATTTGGTTGAATTTACGCAATCAACCGTGCTGCAACTGCAAGTATGAAGGGTATAACTATTGTTGTACTAAGCTCCTTTAGGTATTCTATGACGATCTGTAAGATTCTGTTCTAACCGAACTCACAAATTCCAAGATAACCGGATACCATCGATGCAAGAACAATATAACCCGCAAGAGATTGAACAAAAGGTTCAACAACACTGGGATGACAGCGAGACTTTCGTTGTAAGTGAAGACCCAAATAAAGAAAAATTCTACTGTCTTTCTATGTTCCCGTACCCAAGTGGTCGACTGCATATGGGTCACGTGCGTAACTACACCATCGGTGATGTGGTATCTCGTTTCCAACGTCTACAAGGCAAAAACGTAATGCAGCCAATCGGTTGGGATGCATTCGGCCTACCTGCAGAAAATGCAGCTGTAAAAAACAACACAGCGCCTGCTCCGTGGACTTACGAAAACATCGAATACATGAAAAACCAGCTTAAGCTTTTAGGCTTTGGTTACGACTGGAAACGTGAATTCGCAACGTGTACACCAGAGTACTACCGTTGGGAACAAGAGTTCTTCACGAAGCTTTACGAACAAGGCCTAGTTTACAAGAAGACATCTTCTGTTAACTGGTGTCCAAACGACCAAACTGTACTAGCGAACGAGCAAGTAGAAGACGGTTGCTGCTGGCGTTGTGACACTCCGGTAGAACAAAAGAAGATCCCACAATGGTTCATTAAGATCACTGAGTACGCTCAAGAGCTACTCGACGATCTGGACAACCTTGAAGGTTGGCCTGAAATGGTTAAGACCATGCAGCGCAACTGGATCGGTCGCTCTGAAGGTGTTGAACTATCTTTCGCTGTTAACGGTGAAGAAGCGCCGCTAGAAGTGTACACAACACGTCCAGACACACTAATGGGTGTTTCTTACGTTGGTATCGCTGCAGGTCACCCTCTTGCAGAGAAAGCATCACTGAACAACCCTGAGCTTGCAGCATTCGTTGAAGAATGTCGTAACACCAAAGTGGCTGAAGCTGAACTCGCAACGATGGAAAAGAAAGGCATGGATACTGGCCTAACAGCTATCCACCCTCTTAACGGTCGTGTTGTTCCTGTTTACGTAGCTAACTTCGTTCTTATGGATTACGGCACAGGTGCTGTAATGGCGGTTCCTGCTCACGATCAACGTGACTACGAATTCGCAACTAAGTACGGCATCAATATCATCCCAGTAATCAAACCTGAAGACGGTTCTGAGCTAGATGTGTCTGAAGCGGCTTACACTGAGAAAGGTGTACTGTTCGATTCTGGCGAGTTCGATGGTCTTGCGTTCCAAGAAGCATTCGATGCAATTGCTGCGAAACTGGAAGCTGAAGGCAAAGGTAAGAAGACTGTAAACTTCCGTCTACGTGACTGGGGTGTTTCTCGTCAACGTTACTGGGGTGCTCCAATCCCAATGGTAACCACTGAAGACGGTGAAGTTCACCCAGTACCAGCGGACCAACTGCCAGTCATTCTTCCAGAAGACGTGGTAATGGATGGCGTAACTAGCCCAATCAAGGCAGATAAGTCTTGGGCTGAAACAACATTCAACGGCGAACCAGCTCTACGTGAGACTGACACGTTCGATACGTTCATGGAGTCTTCATGGTACTACGCACGTTACTGTTCACCACAAGCTGATGACATTCTAGATCCAGAGAAAGCAAACTACTGGTTACCAGTTGACCAATACGTTGGTGGTATCGAGCACGCTTGTATGCACCTGCTTTACTCTCGTTTCTTCCACAAGCTTCTTCGCGATGCGGGTTACGTAACATCTGATGAACCGTTCAAGCAGCTTCTATGTCAAGGCATGGTTCTGGCTGACGCGTTCTATCACACGAACGAGAAAGGAACGAAAGAGTGGATTGCTCCAACTGACGTGACTATCGACCGTGACGCAAAAGGTCGCATTGAAAAAGCTGTCGACAACCAAGGCCGCGACGTTGAACACTCAGGCATGATCAAAATGTCTAAGTCGAAGAACAACGGTATCGACCCACAAGAGATGGTAGACAAGTACGGCGCTGATACAGTACGTCTATTCATGATGTTTGCATCGCCTGCAGACATGACGCTTGAGTGGCAAGAGTCTGGCGTTGAAGGCGCAAATCGCTTCCTTAAGCGTGTTTGGAAACTGGTTCACGCTCACTCTGCTAAGGGTGCAGCTGAAGCTGTTGACGCTTCTGCGCTATCTGGTGACCAGAAAGCACTTCGTCGTGATATCCACAAGACTATCGCGAAAGTAACGGACGATATCGGCCGTCGCCAAACGTTCAACACAGCCATCGCTGCAATCATGGAACTGATGAACAAGCTAGCGAAAGCACCTCAAGAATCTGTACAAGATCGTGCAATCCTTGATGAAGCGCTAAAAGCGGTAGTACGCATGCTTTACCCAATGACTCCACACATCTCTTACGAAATGTGGATTGCTCTGGGTGAATCAAACGTAGACTCAGCAACATGGCCAACGTTTGACGAGAAGGCACTAGTTGAAGACGAGAAGACTATCGTTGTCATGATCAACGGTAAGCTACGTGCGAAACTAACGGTTGCAGCTGACGCGACAGAAGAGCAAGTTCGTGAACTTGGTCTAAACGATGAGAACGCTAAGAAATTCCTAGATGGCTTAACTATCCGTAAAGTTATCTTCGTACCAGGCAAGCTTCTAAACATCGTTGCTAACTAATTTCGTTAGCACAGTACAATTGCTAAAGAATTAACGAACTTAATTCATCAAAAGCAGTCTTTAGACAGGGTGCAACATTGCCCTGTCTACTTATTTAAGTGCTTTAGACTCAGAGCCCTACGATTCGAAAGCTCTAAAGCCTTTAAATAAGTATTCTACCTTCATGAGAGCCATCAAATAATGCGCCTGATTTCACTATCTTCATTGAAAGTTACTGTTGTTGTTTTAACCGTTAGTCTACTGAGTGCCTGTGGTTTCCACTTACGTGGTGACTATTCTGTACCAGAAGAACTCAACAAGATCTCTGTGACCAGCTACGACCAATACAGTACGTTTACACGTATGATGAAAGGTCAGCTACGTATGAATGATGTAGAAATCGTACCGCCTGCAGAAAACACCCCTAATTTACATATTATTAGCGAAAGCGTTAGTGAGCGAACTCTGTCCCTTTACCAGAATACTCGTGCAGCAGAAAAAGAACTGACGCTCAACGCATCATACCGCGTCACGATTCCTGAGTTAGGCTCAAAGACATTCTCAACGAGCGTAACCCGTAGTTACCTAGACAACCCATTAACTGCATTAGCAAAATCTGTTGAGCGCGACATGATCGAAGATGAGATGCGTAAGCTTGCAACAAGTCAAATCCTTCGTCAAATGGCTCGACTAAAAGCGAACATCGCAGCTGATAGCATGGATCTAGATGCGCTAGAAAATGTTCAAGTGAAAGAGCTTGAGAAACAATACAACATCAAGAACGTCGAAATAGATCCAAGTTCTACGGAAACGGCAAAGCCCGTCGAATCAGCTGAACAATAGGTTTATTTGATGCGTATTTTTGCTGACCGCTTATCAGAGCAACTTGCTAAACAGCTAAGTAATGTTTACCTCATTTTCGGTAACGAACCTCTGCTGTTACAAGAGAGCCGAGAAGCGATTCAAAAGGTTGCAAAACAGCAAGGCTTTGATGAACGTCACCGCTTTGCAATTGATAACAGTCTGAACTGGAATCAAGTCTATGACTGTACTCAAGCATTAAGCCTGTTCTCTAGCCGTCAAATCATCGAACTTGAACTGCCGGAATCAGGAGTCAATGCTGCGATAGCCAAAGAGCTACTGGCAATCTCAGAGCATATCCACAGCGATATTCTGTTGGTCTTGATTGGCACGAAGCTAACCAAGGCTCAAGAAAGTGCTAAATGGTTTAAAGCACTGTCTAATCAGGGTCACTGGGTCAGTTGCCTAACGCCAGATGTCAGCCGATTGCCTCAGTTTGTCCAAGCGCGCTGCCGTCAAATCGGCTTATCTCCAGACCCTGAAGCGATTCAAATGTTGGCACAGTGGCACGAGGGTAACCTATTTGCTCTCACTCAAAGCCTAGAAAAGCTAGCGCTCCAATACCCTGACGGAAAACTTACCCTAGTACGCTTAGAAGAATCACTAAGCCGCCACAACCACTTTACTCCATTCCATTGGAGTGACGCGTTACTGGCTGGAAAAGGTAATCGTGCACAACGAATTCTAAGACAACTGGAAGCTGAAGGTGTAGAGCCAGTCATTTTACTGCGTAGCATACAACGTGAACTTGCCTTGCTATTACAAATGCAGCAACAAATGAAACAGATGCCGATCGGCCAAGTATTCGAAAAACATCGTATCTGGCAATCGAAGAAGCCTCTTTATAACGCCGCGCTAACAAGAGTTTCGATATCTCAATTACATTCGTTGTTTGGGTTGCTGACTCAAGCCGAATTGATGACAAAAACTCAATATGAACAGTCGCCTTGGCCACTAATTCATCAGTTAAGCGTAGAGTTTTGTATCCCTTCAGCTTCAATCCCATTTCACGCATAAAAGCGTGGTATATTCTAGGGTCAACAGATCCTAAAAAGCTAAATTCAGATTAAAGGAACACCCCGTGTTACGTGAAGAACTAAAAGATTTTCTTGCAGACAAAGCCGACGACATGAAAGCAGAATCGATTGTTACTATCGATGTAGAAGGCAAATCAAGTGTTACTGATTACATGATTGTTTGTACTGGCACCTCTAAGCGCCATGTTGCCTCTATCGCACAACATGTTGCCGATGAAGTGCTTAAAGCTGGTATGCAACCACTAGGCATGGACGGGCAGCAAGAAGGTGAATGGGTTGTTCTAGATATGGGAACAAGCATGCTTCATGTTATGCAAGAAGAACATCGTGAGCTGTACCAACTAGAAAAACTTTGGGGCTAAGCGTTGAAGATCCAGTTAATCGCAGTTGGTACAAAAATGCCAAAGTGGGTCGAAGAAGGCTTTAAAGAATATAAACGCCGCTTCCCTCATGATATGCCATTAGAACTCATTGAGATCACTGCGGGAAAACGTGGTAAAAATGCTGATATTGCACGTATTCTCCAAAAAGAAGGCGAAGCAATGTTGGCAGCAGTGCCAAAAGGCAACCGCATTGTCACGCTTGATATCCCAGGTAAAAAGTGGGATACCCCACAACTGGCAGAACAATTGGAAAGTTGGAAATTGGATGGACGCGACGTTTCTATCCTTATTGGCGGGCCTGAAGGATTAGCACCTGCGTGTAAAGCGGCTGCAGACCAAAGCTGGTCTCTATCGGCGCTTACTCTCCCTCACCCATTAGTACGCGTTATCATGGCTGAAAGCTTGTATAGAGCTTGGAGCATCACTGCTAACCACCCTTATCATCGAGAATAAGCGTTAATGTTACGTAAACGTAGCCAAATCCGTGATTACAAAGCAGAAGCACGACTATTTACTAGTCGTGCTTTTGTTGCGTTTGCGGGGATCATAGTCATGATGTCGATGTTGGTTGTTAACCTGTACAACATTCAGGTCAACCAATATCAGGACTATAAAACCCGCTCTAACGACAACCGTATCAAGGTCGTTCCCATCGCGCCTAACCGTGGTTTGATTTACGATCGCAACGGTTTACTTCTTGCCGAAAACCGCCCCGTTTTCAACTTAGAAATTACACCCGAAAAAATCAAAGATATGGATGACACGCTCGTCCGTCTACAAACGTTAATAGAGATTCCACCTGAACGTATCGAGCGTTTTAATCGTGATCGCCGCAATTCACGACGCTTCAAGTCAGTGCCAATTCTGAATCAGCTCACCGAAGAGCAAGTTGCGGTCTTCTCTGTAAACCAGCATAAATTTCCGGGTGTTGAGGTAACAGGCACATTAAAGCGTTTTTATCCGTATGGTGATGTACTGACTCACGTTATTGGCTATGTATCGCGCATCAACGATCGCGATATACAACGCTTAGTACGAGAAGAAAAAGACGCCAATTACAAAGCAACACGTGACATCGGTAAACTTGGCATTGAGCGCTACTACGAAGACATGCTGCACGGTACCGCTGGCTATCAAGAAGTCGAAGTAAACAGCCGTGGACGAGTCATTCGCACACTAAAATTTGTCCCTTCGGTTCCGGGCAAAGATATCGTACTTAACTTAGATATCAATCTTCAACTATATGTGCACAAACTGCTCGATGGACGCCGTGGCTCTGCCGTCGTTCTCGACCCGAAAGACAATGGCGTGTTAGCGATGGTGTCTAGCCCAAGCTACGACCCTAATGCATTTGTGCATGGTATCTCCTCTAAAGGTTATAACGCCCTACTACAGAACAAAGATCGACCTTTGGTTAACCGTGCCACATTGGGTATTTATCCACCAGCTTCTACGATCAAACCGTTTATTGCCGTTGCTGCTCTACAAGAAGGTGTGATTACACCAAATACAACGCGTAATGATCCAGGCTATTGGAAAATACCTAACTCTAAAACCAAGCCGTTTCGCGACTGGTTACGTTGGGGACACGGTGTTGTTGATATAGAGAAAGCGATTGAAGAATCAGTTGATACCTTCTTCTACCAAATCTCCTTTGATCTAGGTATCGACCGTTTATCTCAATGGATGATGCTATTCGGCTTTGGTGACTATACAGGCATTGATATTTACGAAGAAAGCAAAGCCAACATGCCAACTCGCGAATGGAAAATGGCAAGACACCGTGTGCCTTGGTACCAAGGTGACACCATCCCTGTTGGTATCGGACAAGGCTATTGGACAGCAACACCGATGCAAATCGCAAAAGCCACGTCTGTATTGGTCAACGAAGGTGAAGTAACAGCGCCTCACCTATTACGTGCGACGATCGATAATGGTCAGCCATTCGATGACCAAACGGTATCAGAGATCGAAACTTATCCTCCAATCACTGGTGTTAAGCAGAAATACTGGGATATCGCGCAAGAAGGAATGAGACTGGTAAACCACGGAAAGAAAGGTACTGCAAGACGTTCATTCCAAAAGATGTCTTACCAAACCGCTGGTAAATCAGGAACTGCGCAAGTATTCGGTCTCAAAGAAGACGAAGAATACAACGCGGACGAAATAGCAGAGCATTTACGCGATCATGCACTCTTTACTGGTTATGCTCCTTTTGAAGATCCAGAAGCGGTTGTGACTATCGTATTAGAAAACGCAGGTGGCGGCTCATCAAATGGCGGCCCTGTCGTTAGAAAAATATTAGACCATATTATTCTCGCTGAAGAAGATGAAAGTAAGGCAACAAAATAATGAAACTTGATCCTTCTACTGGACGAAATAGAGCCTTGTTTGAAAGGCTCCATATCGATCTTCCATTACTGCTCGGTATTCTGGTGTTGATGGGCTTTGCCTTATTGATCATGTACAGCGCCAGCGGACAAAGCCTTGCGATGATGGATCGTCAAGCAATGCGTATGGTGCTGTCTTTAGGTGTCATGATCTTCTTAGCGCAACTTTCGCCTCGTACCTATGAAACCTTGGCCCCGCTGTTATTTGCAGGCGGTGTCATCTTACTCTTGGGCGTGTTGTTCTTTGGTGAGGCATCTAAGGGTGCCCAACGTTGGTTAAATTTCGGTTTTGTTCGATTCCAACCCTCTGAACTATTAAAGCTTGCAGTACCTTTGATGCTGGCTCGATTTATCGGTAAACGATCACTGCCGCCAACCTTTCAAACATTAGCGATCTCGCTAGTAATGGTGTTTGTACCTACCATTTTAATCGCTAAGCAACCCGACTTGGGTACATCCATCCTTATCGCCGCATCCGGTATCTTCGTGATATTCCTAGCTGGTATAAGTTGGAAAATCATTGCTAGTGCCGCCATAGCGTTAGGGGCATTTATCCCAATATTATGGTTCTTTTTGATGCGTGAATATCAAAAAGTACGAGTAAGAACCCTTTTTGATCCTGAATCAGATCCATTAGGTGCGGGCTACCACATCATTCAAAGTAAGATTGCGATAGGTTCTGGTGGTGTATCAGGAAAAGGTTGGCTACAAGGTACTCAATCTCAATTAGAATTCATTCCAGAGCGCCACACTGACTTCATTTTTGCGGTAATTGCCGAAGAATGGGGCATGATTGGTATTTTGTTCTTGCTTGCTATCTACCTATTCATTATTGGACGGGGTTTAGTGCTCGCGAGCCAAGCTCAAACGGCATTTGGTCGAATGATGGGTGGCAGTATTGTACTGAGCTTCTTCGTTTATATCTTTGTAAACATTGGCATGGTAAGCGGTATTCTACCCGTGGTTGGTGTTCCTCTACCTCTCGTCAGCTATGGCGGTACTTCGATGGTTACCCTTATGGCTGGTTTTGGTATTTTAATGTCGATCCATACACACAGAAAAGCATTCTCAAAGGCGACCTAATCGATGTCTATTACAATATTTCAAAGAAAAGCATCTTTGGTTGATGAGCTGCCAATCAAAAAAATAGTCTCTATCCTAGGCTTAGCGATTTTAATCAACGGCTGTTCTTCACAAAAGCCTACCGGTCGCTACGATATTGATTCGGATATTGCACCGGATGCACCTATCTCGGTAGAGCATCTAGAAGATGCTCACCCTCAATATGAACCTTATAGTTTGGGCGGAAACACTAACTACACACTGCGTGGTGAAGACTACAAGATCATAAAAAGAACCGAAGGGTTTACCGAGAAAGGAAAAGCATCTTGGTACGGTAAGAAATTTCATGGCCATTTAACCTCAAATGGCGAGATCTACGACATGTATTCCATGTCTGCAGCACACAAAACATTGCCGATTCCGAGCTATGTAAAAGTGACGAATACCGATAACAATAAAACGACGATTGTTCGTATCAATGACCGAGGCCCATTCCACGAAGGCCGAATCATTGACCTTAGTTATGCGGCAGCTTACAAGCTCGATGTCTTGAGAACCGGCACCGCAAATGTTGAGATAGAAGTCATCACCGTAGCGATGCCAACCGACGTGAATAAAAAGGCCGCTTTGCCGCAATTTATTATTCAGGTCGCAACCTCTCCACATGAAGATAGGACCGAGAAGTTAGCCAAAGATCTAGGCGAAAAGCTAGCTGTAGCAACGTTCTTGCAGCCAAATGACGATAACTACCGTCTGATGCTTGGGCCATTTCATGACTATGCTCTGACTCAAGAAAAATTAGAACAAGTTAAGCTAATGGGTTACCCGTCAGCTTATATAAAAAAACACACACTAACCCGCTAATTAATCTAACAGTTACTTCTGGTAATCAGCGCTCTGGTGTGACAGAGTGATTCTGTTAATATATGAATAGTTCACCAAATAATTGCATTCAAAATGATTAAATCTAATAAACTTGTTAAATCGATTTTTGCTACTTCTGTTGCTCTTTCTGCAACGATAGCTACATCGTCATTCGCAGCTCCAATTGTAGTCCCTGATGCACCGCAAATCGCCGCTAAAGGTTTTGTTCTGATGGATTACCATTCAGGCAAAGTACTAGCAGAGAAAGAGATGAACACTCAACTTTCTCCAGCAAGTTTAACCAAGATGATGACGAGCTACGTGATCGGCCAAGAGCTAGAACGTGGCAACATCAATCTAAACGACGATGTTGTAATCAGTGAAAATGCTTGGGCTAAAAACTTCCCAGATTCATCGAAAATGTTCATTGAAGTGGGCACAACGGTTAAAGTGGAAGAACTGAACCGTGGTATCATCATTCAATCAGGCAACGATGCTACTGTTGCAATGGCTGAGCATATTGCTGGTTCTGAAGATGCATTCGTTGACCTAATGAACGCATGGGCAAGCTCTATCGGCATGAAAGACACGCACTTTGCTAACGTGCACGGTCTAGACAACCCGAATCTATACTCAACACCTTATGATATGGCGCTACTTGGTCAGGCGCTGATTCGCGATGTTCCTGATGAGTACCGTATCTACTCAGAGAAAAAATTCACTTACAACGGCATCACCCAGTACAACCGTAACGGTCTGTTATGGGATAAGAGCATGAACGTTGATGGCATCAAAACGGGCCATACAAGCAAGGCAGGTTATAGCCTAGTCAGCTCAGCAACCGAAGGCAAAATGCGCCTAGTTGCTGTTGTGATGGGCACCAAGAATGCTAACGCTCGTAAAACAGAAAGCAAAAAGCTACTGAGCTACGGTTTCCGTTTCTTCGAAACAGTGGCACCACATACTGCTGGTGAGACATTCGTTGAAGAAAAAATCTGGATGGGTAGCAAGGACACGGTTGCTCTAGGTGTCGACGAAGATACTTTCGTTACCCTACCTCGTGGTCAAGCTAAGAACCTAAAGGCAAGCTTCGTTCTTGAAAAGGAACTGGAAGCACCAATTAGCAAAGGCGATGTTGTCGGTAAACTATTCTACCAAGTTGATGGGGAAGACGTTGCTGAATACCCACTACTTGCACTAGAAGATGTAGACCAAGGCAGCTTATTTAGTCGTCTATGGGACTACCTAGTATTGCTGTTTAAGGGTTTATTCTAAACCAGTCAAAGCTTTGCTCTAAGCAATACACAAGCTCAGTGCAAAGCTAACTCAATGAGTAAGTTCATTATTTACTCATCGACGAACTAAAAGCCGCCATGTGCGGCTTTTGTTGATCTTGAGTTCAGTGATATTTACACGTAATATTCCGCCCTATTACTCGTGTCTGTTGACCGAACACGCTTTTTATCGACATTTCGCCAATTTGCGAGAGTCTAGCCTTTTGGAGCTATTCATGAACATCAATTCTGATGCAAAACTAAAAGATCTCTTAGAGTTCCCTTGTTCATTCACTTACAAAGTAATGGGCTATGCAAAGCCAGAACTTACTGAGCTAGTGCTAGAAGTGATCCAGCGTCATGCTCCTGGTGACTACAGCCCAACGCTAAAACCGAGTGCGAAAGGTAACTACCACTCTGTTTCGATCAATATTACAGCGACTTCAATTGAGCAAGTAGAAACGCTTTATAAAGAACTGGGCGAGATCGAAATCGTTCGTATGGTTCTGTAATCTCCGATTACACATGAAAAACAGCGGCTTATTGCCGCTGTTTTTGTTTGAAGCACCCTATCTAGGTCAAATTCATTCAACTTAATTTTCAATAAATACAAAGAAAGTTGAAAAACCTTGCAGTCCGTCTGTAGTTAGAAACCTGTTTCGCGTTTATAATGCGTTCACTTTATTAATCCTTGAGGGAGTGCAGCTTTGCAAAATAAGCTAATCGTAAAAAAATTAGGCCGTCAGGATTACGAACCTGTATGGAAAGCCATGCATAAGTTCACAGACGAACGCACAGAAGAAGACGTAGACCAAGTTTGGTTGGTTGAACACAACCCTGTCTTCACTCAAGGACAAGCAGGCAAAGCCGAGCATGTATTAAATGCTGGTGACATCCCTGTAATTCAAAGCGATCGCGGTGGCCAAGTGACTTACCATGGCCCAGGTCAGTTAGTCGCTTACTTTTTGATTAACATCCGCCGCAAAAAATTCGGAGTCCGTGATTTGGTGACTCATATCGAGAACCTCGTAATCAACACTCTGAAAGCTTACAATATAAATTCAACTGCCCGACCTGACGCTCCTGGTGTTTATGTCGATGGCAAGAAAATCTGTTCACTCGGATTACGTATTCGACGTGGCTGCTCGTTCCACGGGTTAGCACTCAACGTCGATATGGACCTGTCTCCATTCCTACGTATTAACCCATGTGGTTATCAAGGTATGGAAATGGCACAAGTAAGCCAGCTAGGCGGGCCAAGTGAACTAGAAAACGTTGAGCAACAGTTAATACAAGAGCTCGTAGAGCTACTCGGCTATGACCAAGTAGACATTCAAGCCACCAGTAACATTACAGCAGAAGCATAAAATCATGAGCAAACCAATCCAAATGGAAAAAGGCGTTAAATATCGTGACGCTGACAAAATGGCATTAATTCCCGTAAAGAATATGCCTGCTGAACAGAAAGAAGTTCTACGTAAGCCTGCATGGATGAAGATTAAACTTCCTTCAGACAGCCATCGTATTCAAGAAATCAAATCAGCAATGCGCAAGAACAACCTGCACTCAGTTTGTGAAGAAGCGTCTTGCCCTAACCTAGCCGAGTGTTTTAACCACGGCACGGCAACGTTTATGATTCTTGGCGCTATCTGTACTCGTCGCTGCCCGTTCTGTGATGTTGCCCATGGTCGCCCTGTTGCTCCTGAAGCAGAAGAGCCGAAGAAACTGGCTAAGACGATTAAAGACATGAAACTGAAGTACGTAGTAATCACTTCAGTTGACCGTGATGACTTGCGTGACGGCGGTGCTCAACACTTTGCTGACTGTAACCGTGAAATTCGCGAACAGAATCCAAACATTCGCATTGAAACCCTGGTACCAGACTTCCGTGGTCGTATGGATGTTGCGCTTGATCTAATGAAAGACAACCCGCCAGATGTTTTCAACCACAACCTAGAGACAGCGCCGCGTCTATACCGCAAAGCGCGTCCAGGTGCGAACTACAAATGGTCTCTTGATCTATTGAAGAAATTCAAAGAACAGCACCCTACTATCCCAACAAAATCAGGGGTGATGATGGGCCTTGGTGAGACGAAAGAAGAGATCGTTCAAGTACTGAAAGACCTTCGTGAACATGGTGTAACGATGCTGACACTAGGCCAATACCTAGCACCAAGCCGTCACCATTTACCAGTAGAACGCTACGTGCCGCCTTCTGAGTTCGATGAGCTGAAAGAGATTGCTCTAGAGCTAGGCTTCACTCACGCAGCTTGTGGTCCGTTTGTACGTTCTTCTTACCATGCAGACTTACAGGCTCAAGGTATGGAAATTAAGTAATCACGATTGCTTAACTAGAAACGCGAAGGCGCTGACTATTATGTTCAGCGCCTTTTTTCTATCTTGTTCGTACCACCAAGCTTTATATTTCATGCCACTATAGCTTTATATAAAAACAACAAAGCCACTCTTTATGAGTGGCTCTGTGCTTAACGTTTCAAGTTCTTCTGAGGGTTTAGGTTCAGAGAGTCCCGATAGGGTTCAGCGTTAGCCGAAAGATGCCCAGATAACCGTTGCGACTAGGATTGGGCACACAAACTTCACATACATTGGCCACACCTTACCAAACCAACCCAATTGGAAATCAGGGCAACCTTGCTCAAGCTCTTTCACCTTAGAAGCTCGACTCCATACCCAACCACCAAACACGCAGAACATCAGTGCTGCGACCGGTTGAAGGTACTGAGTCGCTATCATCGCAACCATGCCAAACATCGCGGCAAAGTTGTAAACAATCACCACACTAAACAACGCGATAACACCACCAATTACCCAGCTCGTAGGCGTTCGTCTAGTGTTAAAACGCTCGCTCACTAGTGCTACAGGGCCTTCAAGCATCGAAATCGATGAAGTCAGTGCGGCAATCGTTAGCAATAAGAAGAAAACAATCGCGAAGATCTGACCAAGCACGCCTAAGCTATCAAACATCAACGGCAGAACCGTAAATACAAGCGTATCAGAACTTAATAGTGAGCCATCTTCCGCATAGATTTGTACCCCTTTCTGCATCGCAACAAACATTGCAGGCATCACGACTAAACCCGCAATAAAAGCGACAGCGGTATCAACTAAGGTAACGTTCATTGCCATTTTGGGCAGGTTCTCTTTCTTACTCAAGTAAGAGCCATAAACCAACATCGAGCAACCACCAATGGTTAGCGAGAAAAAGCCTTGCCCCATTGCTGCCAAAATCAATTTTCTATCCCAAACTTTTTCAAAATCCGGAACCAAGTAGTGTTTCAGGCCTTCCATCGCACCAGATTGCGTCATGATGTAAACAAACAATAAGCCAAATAAAACAAATAGCGCAGGCATCAAACGAGTCGACCATTTCTCGATACCTTGCTTAACACCGCCCTGAACAATCAAGATAGTCAGCACATAGAATGCGACAGTGCCAAATACATTTCGCTCAACACTGAAGCCTTTAAACCAATCAGCAGCAGCCTCTAAACCCATCAGATCAGCGACAGCACCAATGAGGAAGCAGATCAACCAACCACCAACGATACTATAAAATGCCAACACGGCGCTTGGCACACTCAATCCGACCCAACCGACAAACTCACCGACTTTCTTACCCAAAGGGTTCGTAGTCAAAGAACGCATGCTATCGACAGGGTTTGCTTGGCCGTGACGACCAATAGCCATCTCAACCACCAGCATTGGGAAAGCGACCACGAAAATCATGATCAAATAGACTAAGAGAAAAGCGCCACCACCGTTACTGGCAACTTGAGTTGGGAAACCCCAAATATTACCTAAGCCAACCGCTGCACCCGCCGCTGCTAAAATAAAACCCAAACGAGAGCTAAAGAGCTCTCTTGAAGAGGAAGATTGTTGGTCCATATTGCCCGCATCAAAAATCAGTGAACTAGTTGATAAGTACAGTAATCAAAAGCAATGATAGGCACAACCAATAAATGAACAATTATCTTATTTTTACAATCCATTTAGTATTTAAGACCAAGTTATTAACAATTACCCAGACTAACTGACCACATAAAATCAAGACAACGATTGATCCACCTACTGAGAGGCATTCCTAAGTTAATTGTTAGCTTATTTAACCCATAAAAAAAGAGCACCAAACGGTGCTCTTGTGATTCATCAGTCAATTCAGATTAGATCGTGAATACTTGATAGTCTTTTAAGTTCGGAATAATTTCATGCAGCTCTTGCTCTTGTTCCGCCATCTCATCAAGAGAATCACAGAACTCGTTCGCTTCTTCTTGTACTTGTTGAGAGTGTTCTTTCATTCGCTCTTCAACTTTCAGCTTTAATTCAGCCATGCTATCAGCCAATTCGGTAAGGTTTAAACCACCGTCTTGTTTCATTCTTTCTGACATCGCATTAAAAGCGCTTGAGATAAATTCTTGATTAAAGATTTCTTTCGCCTTCTCGAAATCTTCAGACCAACCATTGGCCATCGAATCAAAGCTTTCAGCTGGTAACACTAACTCGCCATCTTTGTAGTAACGCGCTTCCAGTTCAGCAAAGTAGGTTTTCATTGATTCTTTTACATTATCAAATGATTCCGGTGAATCTAGGCTAGCCGCAATATCATCAATCACGTCATTCGCTAACGCTAGGCTATCGTTCGCCATTTGTTTCGCTCGTGGTAAGTACTCACTCATGCTTTCGCGGTATTTTTCAATCGCCGCTTGTTGGTCGGCATCAAGTTCAACCTTCTCACCATGGATATATAAGTCGTTGTTGCCATCGAAAACGGCAGTATCACCATTCACTTGATGGATTTCGACTTTTTGGTCATCGATTCGCAATTCATTTTTCAAATCAACTCGACACTGCGCAGCAAAAGTTGGCAGGCTCACAAAAGAGATTACTGCTGTTAACGATGCGATTAATACATTGTTTTTAATAAATATTTTGTTTTTCATAAATACATTGTTTTTCATAACATCCTCTCATCAATCTGACCGATTACTATACCCTTGGTATATGCTTCTTTGTCAGAGAAACGTTTTATATATACGTTACTCAGTTAGTCGATAGATATTACTTCATAGCAAAACTGTTTATCTGCGACCTTAAACTCAATTTCATCACCGACTTCTTTACCCATTAGAGCCTGGCCAAAAGGTGCATTTGCCGTCACGATGGCAATCTCATTCTCATTCCACGTGACAGAAAGTCCGCCGACTCTCGGCCCCATAAAAAAGTGTTTATATTGATCATGCTCGTCAATGACCACAACGTAGCTGCTCACCGTAATTCGCTCACTGTCGCGCAACACTAAGTTACGATAACACTGAATGTCGTCTTCACACTCTTGCACTCTTACGGCTTGGCCATGAGCAAGATACGAAGCTTCTAATGCCAATGTATCGTACTTATGTTCAGGCACAGTCTCTTCATCGGTCGCAGCATCAATCGCACGCTGAGTCGCAGATTGGGCGATACGTAGTCGGGATTCGAGTTGCTCTAAGATTATTTGGCGAAGCTCTGACTTATTCATACTATTGGGGTGCTTTTCTATAGGAGCTACAGAATAGAATTAGGTACAATCAGGTGCAAGACATTTGATTCATCAAGCGACGCGATCATGAATGGACGCTCGCTTTATCATCAATACGACACTTAATAATTCAGGTAGAACATAAATGATTGAGCAGAAGTTAAAACAAGTATTCGGATTCGACTCACTGCGTAATGGGCAAAAGCAAGTCATTGATAATGTTCTATCTGGTCATTCGACGGCGGCCATATTCCCAACAGGCTCAGGTAAGTCGCTTTGCTATCAATTGCCAGCGCTAGCATTGCCACATTTAACCTTAGTAATATCGCCACTGTTAGCTTTAATGAAAGACCAGCTCAGCTTCTTGCACAGCAAAGGCATTAGCGCAGCTGCAATCGAATCAAGCCAAGACAGACAAACCACCCAACAAGTGATGCAGTCGGTACGTAACGGAGACACCAAGATCCTCATGATCTCCGTTGAACGCTTGAAGAACGAGCGCTTTCGCCAGTTTATCTCCCAAGTGCCGATCTCGTTACTGGTGGTCGATGAAGCGCACTGTATTTCAGAATGGGGACATAACTTTAGACCAGACTACCTAAAGCTTCCCCAATACCAAAAACAGCTCAATATTCCTCAGGTACTGCTACTGACAGCCACCGCGACCACATCAGTTATCCAAGATATGAAGTCTAAGTTTGATATCGATGAGGAACGTGTTGTGGTTACGGGTTTCTATCGTCAAAACCTCGATCTGTCTATTCAACCTTGCGAACAAACCAGTAAACTAGAAACCTTGTGCAACGTCGTTAATCAAGCTTCTCTTGCTCCGACTATTGTTTATGTCACCCTTCAACAAACAGCAGAGATGGTGGCTCAGCAACTTCGTAACGCTGGCGTTAATGCTGTTGCTTATCATGCAGGTCTTAAGCCAGAAAACAGAGATGTAATTCAACATCAATTCATGAATGATGACGTGAACTGTATCGTGGCCACCATTGCGTTTGGTATGGGCGTCGATAAATCCAACATTCGCCGAGTCATTCACTTTGATTTACCAAAATCGATAGAGAACTACTCGCAAGAGATCGGTCGAGCAGGCCGAGATGGCCAGCCTTCAGTATGTATTCTTCTCGCCAACAAGTACGGCCTCAGTACACTGGAGAACTTCGTATTTGGCGATACGCCAGACAACATATCGATCCAAGCAGTATTGAAAGAGATCTACGAAAATCAAAACATTGGCGCTTCTGGCTCAAACCAATGGGAGATTATGCTTAACCAGCTATCACGTGAATCCAACATTCGTCAGTTGCCGCTAAAAACGCTACTGGTGTATCTCGAAATTGAAGGCGTGATTGAGCCGAAGTACAGCTACTTCGCTGACTACAAATTTAAGTTCGTTCGCCCGAAACAGCAGATCACCGAACAGTTCCAAGGCGAACGTCGTCATTTTGTCGAAGCGATTTTCCAGTGCTCGCCTCAAGCCAGAGTCTGGTGCCAAGTTGATTTCGATGCGCTGTGGACACACTTCCAGACTGATCGTCAGCGTGTGATTGCGGCAATCGATTATTTCAATGAACAAGGTTGGATTGAGTTGGAAAGTAAGCAGATCACCGATGTGTATGCTATCCACAACACCTCTGAAGACATGATGCAGTTATCGGAACGTCTAACTGAATTGTTTAAAGAAAAAGAGAACAGTGAAATAAACCGTCTTAACCAAATGCTGAGCTTCTTTGAGGCAGACACTTGTCTAAGCTCACGCCTAGCGAGCTACTTTGCCGATGATAAGGCACCAACAAACTGTGGTCATTGCTCGGTATGCCGTGGTGAGGTGGCAATATTACCAACCGTCGATGTTGATCCCGTTGACGACGAAACCGTAATGACATGGATTCATGAATTTGTATCTAAGAGTCAACAATTAATCACTGACGAAGCCATTACGCGTTTTCTATGCGGAATAGCAACCCCGCTTTCAACCAAGCTTAAAGCCAGCAAAATGGTCGGTTACGGAAAGTTAGAGCAGCAACCATTCAGTGATACCTTAGCGCGAGTTAAACAACTTCCTAGATAAGGCACCTCACGTATTGATATAGAAACTGGCTAGGCTATGAAGTCTAGTCGGTTACATATGGCTTAGATTCCTTAGCTCCTAGAATCAAGCTTTCTTCTCTTCTATGAGCTGCGACCAATTTAATCATTCCTGCCATTAAAAACCTTAAAAACAATCAATAATCTTCAAAAACTAGACACCCTTTCAGATTGGTTAACAATCGGCCAACTTTCAAATTTTGATTGATACCCTTATCTTGTATTAAAGGAACCATAGAATGGTCAAGAAGATATCCCTATCTTTTCTTATAGTTATGCTCGTTTTATTTTTGGTCGCATTAACATCTGCAAATCACTATCTCAACAACTGGAAATGGGAAAACATTCAAGTTAATAACGACGAAGTGGTCAGTGTTGTTTCTCAAACGTTTGAGTCGAACCTAGAAGATACAAAGTCTATGATTCAACAATTCGCGTTTCTACTTCCATATTACGGAACCGACGCCCCTTTTAACGAATCTCGAATGCTCCGAGTGTTAGATAGAGTTCATTCCGCAAACCCTGCTTTTATCGATGTTTATTTTGCAGACATTAATGGCACCCCATTTAGTGCACTATCCAAAGGCTGGGTGAAGGATTTTAATGTTATCGAAATGCAGAGAGAGTGGTTTCTCGCCATATCCGCAAAAGGCAATACTAGCTATATATCAGCTCCCTATGTTAGTAACACAGGTGAACGAGTTATTTCAGTATCTGCACCAATTAAGAGAAGTGGACAGTTAGTTGGAGTATTTGGTGTTGATATAACACTGTCTGAGTTAATGCCGGAGTTTGGTGTCGAATTTGCTATTACAACAAAAGATGGCGAGATTGTGATGGCAGACGCCTCAACCAGAGAAACAGGCTGGGTGAATAAAAATATCTACGATTTACGCCCAAACTTTACAACACTGACCAACATCCCCTATCTATATAAAGCTGAGGGCTCTGACGAACCTTACACAATATCCAAGCAGCCACTGACAGATAGCTATGACTTGTTTGCATGGACTAACCAAAGTCATGAAGACACTATGAATAAAAGCCTAATGACAGGGATCATAGGGTTGTTCGCATGTATTGGTATTTTACTGATGATAACTGTTTATGTCGCTATTCAAAGACAGCTTAGAAACCTACCGATTATGGTATCAACGCTTGAAAAAATGTCCGTCGGTGAGTTCACTCCTATTGAGTCCAACTCAAGTAATAACGAACTCGATCAGGTACAAACCTCATTACAACGGTTACAAAAAAGTATCTCTAATATTGTCGAACAGTCGAATATTAAGATGTCAGATTTAGCCGTACAACAAACGAAAATAGAACAGTTAATAGATGATACAAACACCAATGCAAGCTCTGGGTTTAATAATGTAGAACAGGTAGCAACTGCGGCAACTGAGTTATCGGCAGCTGCGTCTAGCGTATCAGACAACGCTGCGCACGCAGACAGAATGGCAAAAGCGACTATGCAGGTTATTGAAACCAGTGCCAACGTAATCAGCGAAGCCGATAATATAAATCATGATGTGAGTTCAGCGATGGCAGAATCAGCCATTATCGTAAATGAACTAAGGGAGCATTCTGAACACATAAACTCGGTGGTTGAAGTTATCAACTCAATATCAGAGCAAACAAACTTACTTGCTTTAAATGCCGCAATAGAGGCAGCGCGTGCTGGAGAACATGGACGTGGATTTTCAGTAGTCGCTGATGAAGTAAGATCGCTTGCAAAGAGAACTCAAGTATCTACGGTGGATATCAAAAACATCATCACTCAACTTCAATCTCAGTCCAGAAAAGCTGACGAATACATGTCTTCAAATACGGTATTGGTTCAACGCTCGCAAGAAATGATGCTTGAACTTTCACAAGCCTTCTCCGATATCAGACAACAAGTTATAGAAATATCTGAAATGAACACCATGGTATCTTCTGCCTCAGAAGAGCAAAGTATCGTGACGCAAGATATTACCGAACGTATTGAAGGTATTAACACAACAGTAAAAAACAGTGTAACCAGTGCTCAACATACTCAAGACGCCAATATCGTTATTTCAGAAAAAACGGCAGAACTCAAAGAGGTGTTAGCCTTTTTCAATATTAGTCAGATAGGTAACAGAGGCCGAGACTAATAATAACTTCGATAATAATCCAAAGAAAATACGCTTAATAAGGCGTTCGAGTAACGAGCGCCGAAACATATTGGGAAATATATCGCACCACGAAAGTCATATGACGGGTGCCCAATAAACAATGCCCTAAAAGAAACTCAACTGACGCATCTGGTCTTTAGGCTGTAGCATTACGCTCAAACCAAGCAGGCGTATTTCTCGCCCTTGTTGTCTTTTCAGTATTTCACTTAACAGTTCTTTGAAGTGTTCGCGATCAAGAGAGGCGTGTATGTGTTCAATAGTGGTTTGCTGGAAATCGGCGAACTTGAGCTTAATACCCTGCTTGATGATCGCTTTACTTGGGCTGGCTTTTTCGAGGCGAGTTTCAAGCTCAGGAAACAGCTTATCTTCGATCACCTGCCAACATTCCTCGTAGGTAGAAATGTTTTGAGTAAAGGTGCGCTCCACACCTACCGATTTTCGTTCACGTTCGATGATAACTTCTCGGTCATCAACTCCATGACTCCGCTTCCATAGTGATGCACCTTGACGGCCAAACCTGAGCAATAGATCGCGATAATCAGACTCCTTAATATCCTTACAAGTAAAGAAGCCTGCTTGATGCAGTTTTTCGATACTGACCTTGCCAACACCGGGAATCTTTTCGAGTGGGAGCTCATCAATCACAGCTTGTACGTCTTGCGGAGGAATCACAAACTGTCCGTTAGGTTTGTTCATATCCGACGCTACTTTCGCTAGAAACTTTATTGGAGCGATGCCAGCCGAAGCGGTCAAGTTGAGTTCATTCCAGATATCGTGACGAATCGCCTCTGCAATCAGTGTGGCCGAACCATGACATTGCTTGGAATCGGTGACATCAAGGAAAGCTTCATCCAAAGAAAGAGGTTCAATGATGGATGTGTATCGAGAGAAAATTTCGCGGATCTTTTTCGATATCTCGACGTAGACCGACATTCTCCCAGGGACAACCAACAGGTTGGGGCAAAGCTGCAGCGCTTTTCCTGTTGGCATTGCAGAACGAATACCAAACTTGCGAGCTTCATAATTACATGTACTCAAAACCCCGCGCTGTTTTTCATGTCCCCCGACTGCGAGCGGTCGATTTCTATAAGATGGGTTATCTCGCATTTCTACAGCTGCGTAAAAACAATCCATATCAACATGGATTATTTTTCTAACTTTCTCTTCGCCCGCACTACACATTTAGGAATAACTCAACCTTACAACTGTATCTATGAACAGTATAATCAATTATTCTCAGATTTAAAATGATCTGGAGTCCAGCTCAACAGGTTTCTCTTCAATAGCCGCCTACTATTCTGATAGTATTGTTAAGGAGTATTTAGTCTATAAGTAGGGATAGCTTTTGAGTGAGAAAATACTAGTAGTAGAAGACAGTCGTGCATTCAGAAACTACCTGTACCAGCAATTTAAAAATGATGGCTATGATGTTTCACTGGCTGAATCTGTAGCAGAAGCCAAAGCTATCTTAGAGCAAGAGACGGATTTCTTGTGTGCGGTGCTCGATTACTGCTTACCCGATGGCCAAGATGGTGAGATCATTGATTTGGTACTCGGCTATCAACAAAAAATCATTGTGCTCACGGGCATGTTCAACAACACACTTCGAGAGCAAGTACTCGCAAAAGGTGTGCTTGATTACATCCTCAAAGACAGCATGTCGTCAGTCAGTTACTTACTTCCTCTGGTTAATCGAATCTCGAATAACCGATACCATAAAGCCTTAGTAGTTGATGATTCTGCTGTGGTTCGTCGATATGTCGTCCAACTTCTTGAGCATCAATATATTCAAACGATTCAAGCGGTAGATGGAGAGCAAGCACTAGAGCTCCTCCAAAACGATCCTGATATCACTTTTGTCGTTACCGACCATGACATGCCGAACAAAGACGGCATTTCGATGACCCGTGATATTCGAGTCCAACACGATCGTAATCAACTTGCTATTCTCGGCCTATCTGGCAGTGATGATCGCACAATGACCGCTCGCTTCCTTAAAGCTGGCGCCAACGACTTCCTTTATAAGCCATTTAACCAAGAAGAATTTTTCTGCCGTATTCACCAATTGCTCGACATGAAAGAAGCAACCAACGAACTGTTTCGTCATGCAAACGAGGATGCTCTGACCGGACTTTGGAACCGTCGCTACCTTTTCAATCAAACATGCAAAGGCTGCGAACATCGCAGTATCGCTATGATGGATATCGACTTTTTTAAAAAGGTGAATGATACCTACGGCCACGATGGTGGTGACGCAGTATTAATTGAGGTTGGTAAAATCATCAAAGAGCACTTTAAAGATGATTTAGCAGTTCGCTTCGGTGGCGAAGAGTTTTGCATTCAGTCATGCGAACCATTTGAAGATTTTATAGAGACCTTGGAATCGATGAGAGTCGCAATTGAAAATCATGAAGTGCAGCATGATTCACATGTGATTAAAGTGAGCATGAGCATTGGCGTGACCGACCAAGAAGGCTCTTTAGACGAGCAAATCAAAGCAGCAGACGAGCTACTTTATACCGCGAAAAAGCAAGGTCGAAACCAGTTGATATGCGCTCGTAATAACCTTCAACGCGTTAATGAGTAACTCCTGCTTTCCTAGAGCACGAGCCGAGTCAGCCTTTAAAATGAAAAGAGCCCAAGGTGTTAACCTTGGGCTCTTTGTTTTTTGGGGAACAGGTTTCGCTGCTAATCGTTATTGCTGCTAATCGCAATTAAGCAATACGATCTTTATTCCAAGAAGCTTCTTTTTGCTGACGCTCAGCCAGTTTCTCTTCGCGGTACGCTTCACGTGCTTCACGCTTTTTGCGCGCATCACAAGGTTCAGGACAGTTACATACTTTATCAATACCAACAGCACCTAAACCACCACAGCTACCCTTCACAACTTTCTTTTGGATAATATAGCCAATAGACATCGCTGCGATTACTGCAAGAAAAACACCAAATGTAATCAGAAATGTATTCATAATTATCTCGCTTACCTTATTTACCTAAGTATGGCTTAAATGCTTCAGAAGCAATTTCTTTAAAGCCATCTGCTGTTTTTACCACCATGAACACAGGGATGTTATGTTGGTTCGCGACTTCCAGTCCTTTTTCTTCACCTAAGACCATAAGGCCTGTAGATAAACCATCTGCAGTCATTGAAGACGGGTTTAAAACGGTTACAGAAACCACTTTATGATGAAGCGGCTTGCCTGTTTCAGGGTTAATGATGTGTGAGTAACGAACACCATCGTGCTCAAAATAGTTACGGTAGTCACCAGATGTTGCGATCGCCATATCACCCGGCTCGATGATCTCTTGAATGTTGCGCTCGTCGACAGTTGGCTTCTCTATGGCGATACGCCAACCCACACTTTCACGGTTTAAACCCTTCAAGCGGATTTCACCACCTACTTCAACCATGTAATTATGAATACCAATTGAATCAAGGTAATCAGCAACGACATCCACACCCCAACCTTTTGCGATAGTTGAAAGGTCAACATACAAGTTAGGCAAGTCTTTGCTTAGCTTATTACCTTCAACGCTTAAGTGATGAATACCAACCTTAGCCTTGCGAGCCGCAAGCTCTTCATCTGATGGAACCACTTCAGGACGAGCTTCAGGACCAAAACCCCAAAGGTTAACTAATGGTCCAACCGTAACATCCAATGCACCTTCAGTAAGACCGTTCAAACGAATCGCTTCTTTCACAACAGTAGCTGTTTGTTCAGATACTTCGAATGCATCGGCACCTTTATGCTGGTTAAAACGGCTCAGTTCTGAGTCTTCACGGTAGGTCGACATTTGATCATTCACTTCTTCAAGCAGACGGTCGATCTCGGTATGAACTTCGTTAGACTCAGGAAATTCATCACCATTGATATACTTGATATTGTAACTGGTACCCATTGTCGGGCCACTTAAATGCACTTGCTCTCTTGCCTGATCACAGCCCGCAAGAAAAATCAAAGAAGTTAATGCAACAAGCCAAATTCTCACTTGCTTACTCCTGTTTAAGGTTAAGGATTTATATAAGGAAAAATAAGAGTAAAAAATAGGTATTTTGAATGCCTTACTCTTTCTTATATAAGCCGGTTTTTTGTCACGAGTAGTCTTAGAAAAACAAATGGCTGACTCGTAAGAGTCAGCCATAATATCAATCACTTAAATGGATTAACCACCGAAGTCATCTAGTAGGATGTTTTCATCTTCTACACCAAGATCTTTCAGCATGCCGATAACAGCCGCATTCATCATTGGTGGACCACACATGTAGTACTCACAGTCTTCAGGAGCTTCGTGATCCTTCAGGTAGTTTTCGTACAATACGTTGTGGATGAAACCTGTGTAACCGTCCCAGTTGTCCTCTGGTTGAGGATCAGACAGTGCACAGTGCCACACGAAGTTCTCGTTTGCAGCCGCTAGGCCATCGAAATCTTCAATGTAGAACATCTCACGCTTAGAACGTGCACCGTACCAGTAAGACATCTTACGAGTAGAGTTAAGACGCTTAAGTTGGTCGAAGATATGTGAACGCATTGGTGCCATACCTGCACCACCACCGATGAATACCATTTCATTGTCTGTGTCTTTAGCAAAGAACTCACCAAATGGACCAGAAATAGTACATTTGTCGCCTTCTTTAAGAGACCAGATGTATGAAGACATCACACCAGGAGCTACGTCAGGGTTGTTTGGCGGCGGAGTTGCGATACGCACGTTAAGCTTGATGATGCCTTTCTCTTCTGGGTATGAAGCCATAGAGTAAGCACGAATCGAATGCTCTTTAACGATAGACTCGTAACGGAACAAGTTGAACTTATCCCAGTCACCACGGTATTCGTCAGGAATATCGTAATCTGCGTATTTCACGTGATGTGGTTCAGCTTCAATTTGAATATAACCACCCGCGCGGAACGGAACTTCTTCACCTTCAGGGATAGCAAGTGCTAGCTCTTTGATGAAAGTAGCTTCGTTATCATTAGAGATAACTGTACATTCCCACTTCTTAACACCAAAGATGTCTTCGTCTAGCTCAATCTCCATGTCAGTTTTCATAGCAACTTGACATGCTAGACGTTCGCCTTCGCGAGCTTCGCCTTTGGTGATGTGATCAAGTTCAGTTGGTAGGATGTCGCCACCACCAGACTTAACTTTTACACGACACTGACCACAAGAGCCACCGCCACCACAAGCAGACGATACGAAGATACCAGCGCCAGCTAGGGCACCAAGTAGCTTGCTACCAGGTTGAGTAACGATCGCCTTTTCAGGGTCGCCGTTTACAGCAATAGTGATGTCACCTGATGGTACTAGCTTAGACTTAGCGAAAAGAATCACTAGTACTAGAGCCAATACAATAATGGTAAACATCGCTACGCCAAGAATAATGCTTTGCATTTGTTATTCCTTATTACTGGGTGCTTACCCTACAGTTGAACACCAGAGAAAGACATAAAGCCTAACGCCATCAGACCAACAGTAATGAACGTGATACCAAGGCCACGTAGACCTGGAGGTACGTCAGAGTACTTCATCTTCTCACGGATACCCGCAAGAGCAACGATAGCTAACATCCAACCCACACCAGAACCGAAGCCGTAAACAACAGATTCAGCAAAGTTGTAGTCACGAGTTACCATGAAAGATACACCACCAAAGATTGCACAGTTAACTGTGATCAATGGAAGGAAGATACCTAGTGCGTTGTACAAAGGTGGGAAGAAACGGTCTAGAACCATCTCTAGGATTTGTACAAGTGCAGCGATAACACCGATGAATGCGATGAAGTTAAGGAAACTTAAATCGACACCGGCAACAAGTGCATTTTCTTTTAGGATGTGTGTGTAAACAAGGTTGTTTACAGGAACAGCGATTGTAAGTACTACAACTACCGCAACACCAAGACCAAAAGAAGTTTTAACTTTCTTAGAAACCGCTAGGAATGTACACATACCTAGGAAGAAAGAAAGCGCCATGTTTTCGATGAAAATCGATTTAACTAGCAGACTAATATAATGTTCCATGACTACCTTACCCCTTCGCTTCTACTTGTTCTGGTTTGAACACACGAATTGCCCAAATCAAGAAACCAATTAGGAAGAATGCAGAAGGTGCTAGAAGCATCAAGCCGTTTGGCTGATACCAACCACCGTTGCTCACTAGAGGTAGTACTTCCATACCAAATAGTTTGCCAGAGCCTAGAAGCTCACGGAAGAAACCAACAGTGATAAGAACGAAACCGTAACCAAGACCGTTACCAAGACCATCGATGAAAGATGGGATTGGCGCAGACTTCATTGCGAATGCTTCAGCACGACCCATTACAATACAGTTAGTAATGATTAGGCCAACGAATACAGATAGCTGCTTAGAGATATCGTATAAGTATGCTTTAAGCACTTGGTCTACCACGATTACTAATGATGCGATAATTGCCATCTGAACGATGATACGCACACTGTTAGGAATGTGGTTACGGATCAAAGAAACGAAGAAGTTAGACAGAGCAGTAACGAACATTACCGCGATAGTCATAACAAATGCAGTTTCTAGCTTAGTGGTTACCGCAAGAGCAGAACACACACCAAGAACCTGTAGCGCGATTGGGTTGTTATCCAACACAGGCGCTAAGATGCTCTTTTTAATTTCTTTTGCACTAGACATTAGTTCAGACCTCCGTCACGAACTTTTGCTAGGAACGGACCAAAGCCCATATCACCTAACCAGAAGTCAAATGTATGTTGAACACCAACGCTGGTCAGTGTTGCACCAGAAAGGCCATCTACACCGTGCTCAGAACCTTGAGGAGCGCCACCTTTAACAACCTGAATAGCAGGTTTGTGGTTTTCGTCGAATAATTTCTTACCAACGAATTGAGCGCGCCAAGTTGGGTTCTCAACTTCACCACCAAGTCCAGGAGTTTCACCTTGCTCGTAGTAAGTGATACCAGAAACTGTGTTGCCATCAGTTTCTACCGCAACGAATGCGTACATCATTGACCATAGACCGTTACCGTGAACAGGGATGATAACTTTAGAAGTTTCAGCGCCATCTTTCACTAGGTATACCGTACCCGTGTTAGCACGACGAATGATCTTAGCGATGTCATCTTCAGCTGAAAGCTTGATTGACTGAGCCGGATCTTTTGCCGCTTTACGTTGGTCGTATGCAGCAGCGTCGCCGTCAACGAAATCGCCAGTAGCGAAATCAACTAGACGAGGTTCGATGTTCTCTGCGTACAGTGCTGGGATATTACCCGCAAGTTCAATGCCCGCAACTTCAAGGATCTTAGTTTGCTGATCCAGAACTGCGTTAGCTTGTTGCTTAGGTTTAAGAACAACTGCAGCTGTTGAAACGATGATTGAGCACACTAGGCTCAATGCGATAACAACAAACAGCGTCTTTTTAATGCTATCGTTATTACTTGCCATAGCGCGCTAGTCTCCGCTTAATGTTCTTCTCGATTACAACGTGGTCAAACAGAGGAGCAAATAGGTTTGCGAATAGAATCGCAAGCATCATGCCTTCTGGGTATGCAGGGTTAACTACACGAATCATTACACACATTGCGCCGATTAGGATGCCGTACCACCACTTACCTTTATTGGTAAATGAAGCTGATACCGGGTCAGTCGCCATGAAGAACATACCGAATGCGAAGCCACCTAGAACTAGGTGCCAATGCCAAGGCATGCTGAACATTGCATTAGTGTCAGAACCAATCACGTTAAATAGTGTTGATACTGCAACCATACCGATCATTACACCCGCAATGATGCGCCATGATGCAATGCCCATGTAAACAATCATTGCTGCACCAATCATAAGTGCAAGCGTTGAAACTTCACCGATAGAACCTGGAATGTTACCAATGAATGCGTCCATCCAAGTGATTGCTTCACCAGATGTTACGTTCATTAGTGCGCTACCGCCGCCTTGAGCCCATTGGCTAAGAGCAGTTGCACCAGAGAAACCGTCTGCAGCAGTCCAAACTACGTCACCTGAAATCTGTGCAGGATATGCAAAGAATAGGAACGCACGGCCAGCAAGTGCAGGGTTCAGGAAGTTACGACCCGTACCACCGAAGATCTCTTTCGCAACTACAACACCGAAGGTAATACCTAGTGCTGCTTGCCATAGAGGAAGTGTTGGCGGAACGATAAGCGCAAATAAGATAGAAGTAACAAAGAAACCTTCGTTGACTTCGTGCTTACGCACCATACAGAACAGTACTTCCCAGAAACCACCAACGATAAATACCGTTGCGTAGATAGGTAAGAAGTAAGTCGCACCCAAGAGCATCTTACTGCCCCAACCTGCATCGGCCCCTAAGGAGGCTCCAAGCATTTCGGTTAGCCAGTAATGCCAGTTACCATCAATGATAGAAACTAGTTCTGCACCTGAATACATGTGGTTTAGTGCTGCGATAGCCTGACCACCTGCGTTGTACATACCCCAGAACATTGCTGGGAATACCGCAAGCCAAACCATGATCATGATACGTTTTAAATCAACGCTATCACGGACATGCGAGCTTTTCTTTGTAACAGTACCTGGTGTGTAGAAAAGTGTTGCTGCTGCTTCGTAAAGCGCAAACCACGTTTCGTGTTTACCACCTGGTTCAAAATGATGCTCGATGTCTTCAATAAACTTTTTAAGGCCCATGAAAATTACCCTTCCTTCACAATTGTATCTAGGCATTCACGAAGTAACTGACCGTACTCGTACTTACCAGGACATACAAAGGTACACAGTGCTAAATCTTCTTCATCTAGCTCTAGTGCACCAAGTGCTTGTGCACTATCAACGTCACCAGCGCATAGATCACGAAGCAGCAAAGTAGGCTCCATATCTAATGGCATTACTTTCTCGTAGTTACCAATTGGAACCATAGAGCGATCACTACCGTTCGTTGTCGTTGTCATATTGAACAACTGACCTTTAAACACGTGACCAAGGAATGAACGAGTAACAGAGAACTTGTTCTTACCAGGCATAGCCCAGCCGAATAGTTCTTTATCACGACCTTCACGAAGAACCGAAACTTGTTGATGGTAACGGCCAAGGTAAGCATGTGGACCTGAAGCGTGAACACCAGATAGCACTGAACCTGAGATCAGGCGAACTTCACCTGGCATCAACTCGCTGTCCGTCAACTCTTCAAGGCTAGCACCAATTTGAGTACGAACTAGACGAGGGTTGTTAACTACTGGACCAGCCAGAGAAACAACGCGCTCAGAGTAAATCTCACCAGTAAGGAAAAGCTTACCGAATGCGATCACGTCTTGGTAGTTAATGCTCCACGCTACATTTTGTGCATTTACCGGATACAGGTAATGCATATGCGTGCCTGCAAGACCTGCAGGGTGTGGGCCATCAAAAACATGTTCTTCAACGTTAGACTGAGCTGAACGAGGTAAGCTAGTACCTTTTTTACAAACGTACACTTTACCGTTAGTCAGAGTTGAAAGAAGATCTAAACCAGCAACGAAAGCATCAGACTGCTCGTTAATGATTAATTCTGGCTCAGCTGCTAGCGGATTAGTATCCATAGCAGTAACAAAAATAGCCTGAGTTTCAGAATCAACTGCTGGAACCTTGCTGAACGGACGAGTTCGCAAAGCGGTCCATGCGCCAGACTCAACTAATTGAGTTTTAACCGTTTCACGGTCAAGACCTACTAGTTGGTTAGCTTCATAGCTATTGAACGTGATTTGCTCATTGCCTGCTACTTCAATCACTACTGATTGAAGAACACGCTTAGCACCACGGTTCACTTCAATAACTTTACCGCTTGCTGGAGAAGTAAATACAACACCTGGGTTCTTTTTATCTGCAAAAAGAACTTGGCCTTTCTTCACTTCATCACCAACGCGAGCATGCATCGTAGGACGCATACCAACGTACTCTTCGCCAAGCAAGGCGACTTTAGTGATGGACTTACCATCATTAATCACCTGGGATGGAGTTCCTGCGATAGGAAGATCCAAACCCTTCTTTATTGTAATCATACGCACTTGCACTACTTTATCGGGAAAAAGATTCTTTTAATTGCGTAAATTCAGGACGTTTTAAAATCGCCCTTAGACACGACATTACAGTGTCCGGTTTTGGTAAATTTGAGATACCAAAATCGCAACAATACATTAATAAACTCATCACAAGAATTATGTGAGATTTATCAGGTGCCATATTCTAGCATTTTTTGACAACTTGATGCCATGACCAATAACTTGAATACGGCCTTTATTTGGTGAGATTTGAAGCATATGGACTCTCAAATATGTATAAATTTGACGAGCCGCACAGATAGAATGGCTTTTAGAACGTGTTTTAAACAAGAGATTAATACTCTGTCACAAACTAATATTTTACGTGTTATGTTGAAACACTGTTAATAAAAACATTACTCATTGTAGGTATTTTTGGTCGGTCAATTTACCATCAGCTTGAGTAATATAACAACAGAAAACAGATAGATTTTGAGACAAAAGAGGCGGCCTAGCCGCCTCTTCTATATGGGTTAATTATCTTACTTACCACCACCCATACACATCGGGCTATCTGGCACGTTATTTAGCTGCTTCATCCATTCATCTTTTGTATAAGTGTGAATGGATAGTGCGTGAATATTATTCGCTAACTCTTCTGATAGTGCTTTATTTACCGCTCTATGACGAGCAATAAGACGCAAACCTTCAAACACATCGCTGACAACAATCACTTTAAAATGACTCTCAGAACCAGCCGGAACATTGTGCATATAGCTCTCATTCACCACGTTTAAATGACTTGGTGAAAACTCATTGTGCAATTTTGTTTCGATAACTTCTTGGATCATTGTGATTCCTTAAATAGCGTATTGGCATTATCTGTCGCTCCAGTATAAACCCTAACTAACCGACTGTCTGAGTATTTCATCGCTGACTCGAGGGGTTTAGTCGAGTTTTTTATATCTTGTTCAGGCTGCATTTGAGACAATATCTTTGTTATTTCTTACATAAGTATCTCAAGCAATGAAAACTGAACTTACCCTTCACGATAGAACTTTAACCCTAAATCGTTTCCCCAACCGTTCAAATGAAACCCTTCAAGCTTGGGATGCCGGCGACGAATATCTGATTAGCCATGTTGAAGAGATGAATCTTGAACCTGGTAAACACATCCTGATCATGAACGACAGTTTTGGTGCCCTATCCGCTTGGTTCTCCAAAGATCATGACGTGACCATGATGAGTGACTCTTTCATTTCTCATCGCGGAACGTTAAAAAACTTACAGCGCAATCAAAGTAACCGAGTGAACTTCTTGAACACGATGGATGATATCCCACACGGTATCGACCTTGTGATCATGCAATTGCCAAAAACCAACCGCCACCTAATATGGCAATTGAGCCAGTTGCGCCAAGCATTGCCTGAAGGCTGCCAAGTGATTGGTGTGAATAAAGTAAAAGAGATTCACACTTCAACACTTAACCTGTTTGAAAAATATCTGGGTGAAACCAAAACCTCTCTGGCTAAGAAAAAGCATCGCCTTGTGTTCTCTTCTCCAAACTGCCAACCGATTCAAACAGTAGAACCTTCTGTTGAATGGGACGTAGACGGTGAAGATATCCGCCTGAAAAATTTACCAAATGTTTACTCAGGAGAAGCACTCGATCAAGGCGCTCGTTATATGCTAGAGCACATCCCTCAAGATCCTGAGCTACGTCATATCATCGACTTAGGCTGTGGCAACGGTGTATTGAGTGTAAAAGCAGGGCAATTGAACCCACAAGCTCGTATCACCTGTGTGGATGAAAGCTTTATGGCGGTGGAATCGGCGCGCCAAAACGTCAAGGATAACCTTGGTGAAGAAGGCAACTTCCAGTTCATCGCCAACAACTGTCTAGATGGCTTCAAGAAGAACAGCACTTACTTAGTTATGTGTAATCCTCCGTTCCACCAGCAACAAGCGATTACAGACCACATTGCATGGCAAATGTTCTGTGATGCAAAGCATGTTCTTAGCAACGGAGGCAAATTAATTGTTATTGGCAACCGACACCTCGGATACGATGTCAAACTAGCAAGACTATTTGGTGAAGCTAACGTTGAAACGCTTGAACTAAACCAAAAATTTGAGATATTACAAGCAACAAGAGAGCCTGCGAATTTTAATAAATAAGCAGAAACGACTTCACAAGAATTTAAGATACCGAGCTTCTGGTGTGAATTTAGAAAGGATAAAGGAATGAAAAAACTGATTTTGGCTGCTTCTATTATGGCATTGACAGCATGTTCTGCCCCTCAGCAAGAACAGATCAATGTAATGCCAGAAGCTTCACTAAGCTCAAGCAACCTTGTACAAGGCAAAACATACACACTAACCAGTAAAGATGTTCGTGCCGCTCAATATGTAGCCTTGGTTGATAGTGGCCGTTCAAACATTCAGCCAATTCACGCTAAACAAAACATGCGTATTTCGCTAGAGAACGCAGTAGCTCAACAGTTAGAGTCTCAAGGTTTTCGAGCAAGCGTAAACAGTGAAAACTCCATTGTTTTAGAGATTCAAGAAGCACTTGTTACCGTAGAACACACCATTCTGGAAAACAAAATGGACGGTAAAGTAACGCTTGAAGTAACGGCCGAGACACCTGAAGGTAAGCTCGTTAAAACATTCAACGGTACCGCAACTCGTACTGGAGCGCTAAGTGCTTCAAACGACGACATCTCAATGGTTCTTAACGATGTGATCAACTTGGTTCTTACTGAAATTGCGAACGACCCTGAACTACAAAACTACATGAAGGAACGTTTCTAATGAGCCGTATTCTAACTTCTATTGCATTAATGCTGGTGAGCGTGAGCGTTTGGGCAGGCCCAAAAGTGAACGTTGAAACAACATTAGGTGACTTCACGATTGAGCTAAACCAAGAGCAAGCTCCGGTTAGTACTGAAAACTTCCTAAAATACGTGGCAGACGGCAGCTACGAAGGCACTATCTTCCACCGTGTTATTCCTGGCTTTATGGCGCAAGGTGGCGGCTTCGATCAAGACATGAATCAACAAGCGACTTATGCCCCAATCAAAAATGAAGGCAGTAACGGTCTAAAGAATGATACAGCAACGATCGCAATGGCTCGCACTAACGCTCCAGACTCTGCGACTCGTCAGTTCTTTATCAACTTTTCGGATAACGACTTCTTGAATGCAAAAGGTGGTAACCCGGGCTACGCTGTTTTTGGCACGGTAACTGAAGGGTTTGATGTCGTACAAAAGATGGCAACCATTCCGACTAAGCGAATGGGCCGCATGTCAGATATCCCAGCCGACCCTATCATCATCAACAAAGTAACACTTCTTAAGTAATTTCATACAGCGCCCTTAACCTCTTAAGGGCGTTTTTCTATACAAGGACGCCCCATGTCATCTGGCACTCCCTCTCTTTCTTGGATGCAGACTTTCCGTAGCTACCTAGATAAACGTCTACTTTGGGTGTTTATGTTGGGTTGTTCGAGTGGCTTTCCGTGGGTTCTTATCGGCTCTAACATGTCAGGCTGGCTAAAAGATGCAGGATTAACTCGTGCTGCTATCGGTTATTTCGGTAGTGTGTTCGCCGTCTATGCCATCAACTTTCTTTGGGCACCACTGGTAGACCGAGTCAAACTGCCGATTCTACATGCGATATTGGGACAACGACGCAGTTGGATATTTCTATGCCAAAGCTTTGTATTGATCTGCACGCTGTTCATTGCCGGGGTTAACCCTGCCAATGACTTGATGTTCACCTCAATGCTGGCTCTCGGAATTGCGATTGCGTCGGCAACCCAAGATATAGCCATTGATGCCTTCCGTATTGATTCATTTCCTAAATCTGAATCTACCAAATTACCGCAAGCATCCGCAATGGCAGTGATGGGATGGTGGACAGGCTACTCTCTTCCTGGTTACCTCGCATTTATCAATGCCGATACAATAGGTTGGAATGGTGTTTATTACGGCATGGCCGGTGTCGTCATCATTCTGATGCTATTCACTCTATTTGTCGGAGAACCAACAACACAACGTGAAGCATTACAAAAAGAAGCACAACAGCGCCATAATAAAGTTGTGGGCTCTAAAGTTGTGGCCTGGCTAAGCGTTACCGTGTTGGAACCTTTCTACGATTTCTTTAAGCGAAACGGTGTTCAAGTCGCTATTACGCTTCTGTTGTTCGTATTCCTGTTTAAGATAGGTGAAGCCTTCTTAGGCAGAATGTCTATTCCCTTCTATAAAGAGATAGGCTTTAGCAATGAACAAATCGGCCACTACTCCAAGTTAATTGGTTGGGGTGCAACCATATTCTTCACCTTGCTAGGCAGTGTCTTCAATGTGAAATTTGGTATTGTACGTGGGCTAATGATTGGCGGCGTAGCAATGGCAGCCAGCAACCTAATGTTTGCATGGATTGCTCAAGTAGGACCCAATGAAAACTTATTCCTTGCAACGATTATTGTCGATAACTTCACAACCGCCTTTTCGACAGTTGCATTCGTTTCCTTCTTAACGCTACTAACTGGGCAAGCTTTCTCGGCAACGCAATACGCCTTGCTAGCATCATTGGGAAATTTCGGTCGTACAACTCTGGCTTCATTTAGCGGTGAGCTGGTCGACTTCCTCAATGATTGGTCAACCTTCTTTATACTAACGTCATTAATGGTGATTCCAAGTTTGATCATGCTCTACTCGTTACGCCACTTTTTCACTGATTTATTAGAAAAAGCCAAAAACAACCACGAATAAGAGTAAAAAACAAAAGAGAAGAGGGTAGCCCAGTGCTACCCTCTTTTACTTTCTGCCAGCAGAGACTTAAACGCTAATCTGTTGTATTACTTACGATTAAGTTAAAACCAGTTCCCGTCGAGTCATCAATCGCTACGACTTGATAAACAACACCGTCAGCCAAAGTTGCAGGCGCAGAGTCAATGGCAACAGTAGTTGGGTCTCCTGCTACAGTAATTGTCACGTAGTAAGATCCCGCTGCAACATAAATACCATTCGCGTAATCTTTGAACTTCACATCACTTAATGCCGGAGTGCTACCAGATATTCCCACGTTCTCAGTCAAGTAGATATCAACCGATGCTGCAACTGGGTTTGCCGCAGCATGGGTAATGTTTAACACCGCACTGGTCGCAACCGGGCGACGGTTTTCAGGGACAACTAGTGGTTCCAAATTGAGTGGACTTACCGTACCCACGGCATAAATGCTGTAATCCATTCCGGCAAATACAGCCAACCCGTCAGCATCAATCAATGCATTGGTCGTTGTGCCATCGGCAAAGATGTCAATATCGTAAGTCCCTGCTGCTAAATCTAAAAATCCACGGATCTCTTTAAACATTAAATCAGCAAGTGGAGCAAATGCAGAACCGTTGACAAATGGGTCGACATCCGGCGCACCATCAACCAAATGCCCCACTCTTACTTCTGCCGTTTCTGCCATGTCGTAGATTAAAGATGAGCCGCTACCATCCATCACCATCAACTTCACCGGAGATGCACTGTTTGAATCAGCTCTTGGCACCGCCGCAATCGTTAGCTCGCTACCGCCAGAAAGAGTGATTTCTCCAGAGTCAAAAGCAATAGCACTGCCGCTCACGGTTTCTAATCTCACACGGTATTGCCCTGCTGGGATATTGAGTACGTCGGTAAAATCCTTATAACCTAGAGTACCAAGCGGAGCGCCCAATGGATCATTCGGTGCCGTTACGTATAAGTTCACATCCCCAACCCCTGTTGCCGCGTGAACAACTTGCACATCTAAACTTGAACTCGTTGCCGTTCCCTCAGCAGGCCTTGTAACAACTAAAGCCTCAACCGGGTTATTAGAACCATCAGCATCGCCGACCACCATTACGGTGTAATCTAGATCACCGCTCAAATCGAATTGGCTTGGCGGAATCACAGTCGCTACTTCGTCACCTGGGAGTTGGACATCGACTTGCAGAGTGGTTTGGCCTTGATCTAATGAGGCATATCCGGATGCTTGAGCATAATCGACACCGCTCCAACGAGCCTGACTATTTACTAAGACATTAGCCAACGGAGCATCTGGCGATGCATGTACAGCTTGTAGTTGAGTTGTTGGTTCATCGTCATCATCACACCCCACAATGAACAGGGCTGACATCGCTACCGCGAGTACTGGTGAATATTTCATCGGTCTTCTCTCCAAAAAAGTTAGACCAGTTCGTCACACAAATGATTAGTCCAATAACTAATCTTTAAAAATTGTCTCAAAACCTAGTGCAGTGAACTGTCTTTAATTCTCCGTGATTCAAAAAGTAGCTAGGTTGAAATTCCTAGTCAGTCATCACATGAGTTGTTCATCAATTGATTCCAACATCATTACGCAGTTGGTCAAAAATAGATCAAAGACAAGATTGAAAGGAGGTTTGAATGAGTCATTTTTAAAGAGAAAACGCTTAGAAAGGAATACTGTTGATTTTGATATGCATGTCACTCTAATTAGTAGAATCGTTTGCTTAGCACAGTATTTCACCTATTTATCCGCAAAATAATCTAATTTCACAAAATCAATAGAATTAGAGGTGCATCAAGATGCATTGATACATTAAAGTTCCATCATTTAGATCATTAGTGTGATCAACCTCACCTTAATAATTGCAATTTTCACTCCGTCTCACTTTTATTTGAGAACAAAATCGCTATTATGCTCGGCATTCGGACATCATAAACACGCACGGATTAGCGGGTTACTTATTTCAAACATAGAGAGTTCCATTATGCGTAAATCACTTTTAACTCTTGGCCTACTTGCAGCAGTATCTGCTCCAGTAATGGCAGCTGATTATTCTGACGGCGATACTCACAAGAACGATTACAAATGGCTTCAATTCAACCTTATGGGTGCATTTGATGAGCTTCCAGGTGAATCATCACATGATTACCTAGAGATGGAATTCGGCGGCCGTTCGGGAATCTTTGACCTTTACGGTTATGTTGATGTTTTCAACCTAACATCAGACAAAGGTAGCGATAAAGTTGGTGATCCTAAGATCTTCATGAAGTTTGCTCCACGTATGTCTATTGATGGCCTAACAGGAAAAGACCTATCTTTCGGTCCAGTACAAGAGCTATACGTTGCTTCATTAATGGAGTGGGACGGTACTGATTACAAAACTAACCCATTCTCTGTAAACAACCAGAAAATCGGTCTTGGTTCTGACGTAATGGTTCCATGGTTTGGTAAAGTTGGCGTTAACCTTTACGGTACTTACGATGGCAACCGTAAAGACTGGAACGGCTACCAAGTTTCTATGAACTGGTTCAAACCATTCTACTTCTTTGAGAACGGTTCATTCATCTCTTACCAAGGTTACATCGACTACCAATTTGGCATGAAAGACGAATACGTTTCAGCTAGCAACGGTGGTGCAATGTACAACGGTATCTACTGGCACTCAGATCAATTCGCAGTAGGTTACGGCCTTAAAGGCTACAAAGATGTATACGGCATCAAAGATAGCGATGCGCTTAAGTCTTCAGGCTTCGGTCACTACGTAGCAGTAACTTACAAGTTCTAATTGAACTTCTAAGAAAGTTTCCTAAATGGCACCCTCGGGTGCCATTTTTTATTGCTTTCATTTAATGCCTCGCTATCCTTGCAGCATCACTTTCTTATCTCGGTATTGCTGTGAACATCACTATTGTTGGGCCAGGGGCCATCGGCTCTTTATGGGCAATAAAACTACTTCAAGCTGGTCATAATGTGTCTTTGTGGAGTCGTTCCATTGATAACTCAATTGACTTATCACTTGATGGACAAGCTTCCCTTTCCTTCAGTAACAACAATATCGAAAAGCTATCAGCGAGTGACTTGGTTATTTTCACGGTCAAAGCTTGGCAAGTGGCAGAAGCCACTACTCCGTTACTTCAACATCTCGATCCCGACACCATTCTCATGTTCATGCATAACGGAATGGGCGCGGTTGATGAGATAGCTACTCAAATTGATGCTTATCCAATAATATTGGCGACGACTACTCAAGCTGCATTCAAACCCGACCGCAATAATGTATCTCACACAGGAATCGGCCAAACTCAATTGGGTGCTTTCAACCAAACTGGCCAACAGTGTACGTTTTTAGTTGATGTCTTAGATGATGCTCTCCCTGCTGTGCGTTGGAACCCACAAATAGAAGCCGCGCTTTGGACTAAGCTCGCCATCAATTGTGCGATCAACCCACTCACGGGCCTTGAACAGATCAAGAATGGCGAGCTTGCAGATAAAAGGTTTGAGGATATTTTGAGTTCTATCGTTAAAGAGCTCACGCAGGTTATGCAAGCCGAAGGGATCGTTTGTTCATTCGATGAATTGGAAGCAAGCGTCAAACAGGTTATCCAAGCCACGGCGCAGAACAATTCATCCATGAAGCAAGATATGTTTTACCAACGTAAGACAGAGATCGACTTCATTAACGGCTACCTTATTAAGACTGCACTCAAGCATCAGATAGACGTTCCCGTTAACCAAAGACTGTTCGCTCAGGTCAAAGGGCAAGAAAATCGCTGGAATCATCAAGATTAGTCAGCAACGGTTAACAAGTCGCGATAAAATAACAATACCGCTAAGCATTACGCTAGCTCCAATATCCAAGATTTTAGGTAAGAATAGATGCTTGATATCAATCACATCCGAGAGCAGTTTCCTGCGCTATCACAAACCATCAATCAACAGCCGTTGATTTATTTAGACAGCGCGGCAACGACACAAAAACCTCAGGTGGTTATTGATGCCATTAGCCAATATTACTCCAAACAAAATGCCAATGTTCACCGTGGTAGTCATAGCTTAACAGCGAACGCGACCAGTCAGTTTGAAGCGGCAAGAGATAAGGTCGCTCAGTTTATTGGTGCAAGATCTTCAAAAGAGATCATTTGGACTCGCGGTGCCACCGAAGCACTTAACCTGATCGCTCAAACCTACGCAAGAAGTACCCTTCAGCCTGGCGATGAGATCTTGGTTAGCGAAATGGAGCATCACGCCAACATAGTGCCTTGGCAAATTGTGGCAGAACAAACCGGGGCTAAAGTCGTTAAAGTACCGATGACATCGGATTGCGAATTTGACCTAGTCGCGTTTGATACGCTTTTAAATGAACGAACCAAGATTGTTGCATTGGCTCAGATAACCAACGTGACGGGTTCTCGTCAGCCAATTGAAGCTGTCATAGAAAAAGCACACAAGATGAATGCGATTGTTGTGGTCGATGGCGCGCAAGGGATCGTTCATGAGCCTATTGATGTTGCTGCTTTAGGTGCGGATTTCTACGTATTCTCTGGGCACAAACTCTATGCCCCTGCGGGTATCGGTGTGCTTTACGGCAAGCTTGAATTGCTCGAAGCGATGCCACCTTGGCACGGTGGTGGCAAAATGGTTGATCGCGTCTCTTTTTCTGGCACCACTTTTTCAGAACTGCCGGGGAAATTTGAAGCGGGCACGCCAAATGTGGCGGGAGCGATAGCATTAAGCACCGCAATAGAATGGTTAAGTGGTTTTGCACAACAAGATGTCGAAAATCATATCCACCAGCTTCAGCGCGAAACCTACCGTGCACTCAGTAAACTGGATGATATTCAGATATTGGGATATCAACCCAACGCAAGTGTGATTACTTTTGTGATGGATGGTGTTCACCATCAAGATATAGCGACCCTACTGGATCAGCAGGGCATCGCGGTACGTGCAGGACATCATTGTGCTCACCCATTAATGGATGCACTTAATGTGAAAGGAACGGTTCGAATTTCATTTGGTATTTACAACAACATGGATGACGTTGATAAGCTTATAGCTGCGATAGAAAAAGCCGTTGATATGCTTTAGGGGATGGCGAGTAGCAAATTATTTAGGGTTGGCGTTTAGCGTCAACCCTTTTTGTTTCTGTGTATCTGAGTGATATTAAGCACTTAACTCTTGGATTTGAGCAACAATCGCTTTTAATCCGTTTCCGCGAGATGGGCTTAGGTGGGTGATTAAACCGATGTTTTCAAAGTAACCATCAATATCAAACGCTTGAACCTGCTCTGATGTTTTTCCATCATACGCAGCCATCACTAATGCAATCAGACCGCGAACGATACGAGCATCAGAATCAGCAAAAAAACACCAAACACCGTCGATGTTCTGAGAAACTAGCCACACTTGGCTTTCACAACCAGAAACTACAACCTGCTCACTCTTCAGCTCATCAGGCATGCTAGGTAATTTCTTACCCCATTGAATCACTTGGCGATAACGATCTTCCCAGCCGCTGAATGTCTGCATCTTCGCGACAATATCATCACTGGTAATTTCAGTGCCGAATGGAGAGCTTGGGAATGACATCATTTTAATATCCAATAGATTATGACTAAATGTAAAGGTAACAATGGTTTAGTGTTCTCAAGCAAATAATAGAGAACTACTTAGAGTGCTTTTGAATCAGCTTTTCAACAATACGTGAAACAGCCACAAAACCAAAAGTCGCGGTGACCACTGTCGCAGCGCCAAAACCCGTCGCACAGTCCATGCGTTTTGGACCTTCCGCTGTTGCTTTCGCAGCACATACACTGCCGTCGGCTTGAGGGTATTTCAGTTGCTCAGTCGAGAACACACAATCGATACCAAACTTACGCGCAGGGTTCATAGGGAAATTATGATGACGACGAAGGGTATCTTTTAGCTTCTTCGCTAGCGGATCTTGAATCGTCTTAGTCAGATCGGCCACTTTGATTTGAGTCGGGTCGACTTGCCCACCCGCGCCACCGGTGGTGATCACCTTAATTTTGTTACTACGACAATATGCCAACAGTGAAGCCTTAGCTTTCATACTATCAATCGCATCTAACACAAAGTCGAACTCTTTCGATAGGTATTCAGCCTGATTATCAGGACCAATAAAGTCGTCAATCAGGTTCACTTTACACTCAGGGTTAATCAGTTTGACGCGTTCTGCCATCACTTCGATTTTGCTCTTACCGACGGTACCCGACATTGCGTGGATTTGACGGTTGATGTTAGTCACACACACATCATCCATATCGATCAAAGTCAGCTCACCTAAACCGGTACGAGCAAGCGCTTCAACAGCCCATGAACCTACACCGCCAATACCGATCACACACACGTGTGCTGCTCTAAGTATGTCGACTTCACTATTGCCATATAAGCGACGAGTGCCACCAAATCGTTGGTCATAGTTTTCTGAAGCTGGAGTGGTCAATTCACGCATTGTTGCCGCCAATTTATTTCTGAGAAAAAGAAAAGAGTGCGTTTTATACGCACTCTTGAATTAAAAGTCTAGGGGATTAGCGATTCGCTTTCAATGCCCTATTTTATTGTTGTTTACTCGACCTTTTCAGGAGGTAAAGCCCAAGGCGCTTCGGTTGCACTGCCATCTAAGCCAAGCTTCCATACACGACCAAAATGCTTGTAATGACCCGCTTCCGTTCCCGCTCTTGGCCCCATACCGTGGTAGAGATCCAAATGGTTCTGCTTAACTGCGCCACCGGTATCCAAAACAAGTAACAGTCTTAGTTGGTGCGCACCGCTCCAAGTACCGTCTGCATTCAATAATGGAACCTCAGCCAGGATTGGCGTCCCCATAGGCAATATAGAGCGATCGCCCGCGACTGCCGCCATAGGTAATAGAGGGATGCCCGCGCTGCCCATTACTGATAGGTCGTCTCTCGCTTCAAAAAACACGAAAGATGGGTTTTGCTCAAGCAGCTCTTTGACTACTTCAGGATCGTTTGCCAATATCCACTCTTTGATTGCTTTTAGCGACATTTTTTCGCGTGGAACTAAGCCTCGCTCGATCAAAACACGGCCAATGCTCACGTAAGCTTTATTGTTCTTACCCGCGTATGCGAAATACTGCAACGTATCGTCATCACCGAAATGCACGAATCCACTGCCCTGCACTTCCATCATAAAGGGATCGATGCGGCTCGCCGAGTAACCTAACTCAAGACCTTGACCTTCTAATGCGCCATTGTAAATCTCTTCGCGTGTTGGGCACTCTTTGCCACACTCAGGAAGCCCGTAAACTGGGAAACGGTATTCTTCACTGGCTTCGTGGCGTAGCTCCATTACAGGAGAAAAGTACCCCGTGAACAAAACGTTGCCTTGCTTATCACCACCACCCAATTGAGCAGTTTGAACGCCAAAGTTAGCGAGCTCGCTTGGATCTCCACTTTGCATCGCCCACTCATTGAGTTGCTGATAAAGCGGCTCATAGATTTTAGCCATCGAAGGGGATTTAGAAACCACCATTTCAGCTTGCTCTGCAAATGCGGTGTAGTCTCTTGGTTTATTGGATTCAACCTGATCGACCTTATTTAAGGTGCGAGAAAATTCGTCATCAAGGTGTTGTTGAGCAAGATCAGTCGGTTGAGCACAGCCAAATAAGAAAGAGGCAGCGACAAGGGGAAGCCATTTTTTAATCACAAGAGTCATCCTAAAAATTCTATGCATCGAGGATGACAAAAACAGTCAGATAACACAATCGTAGATTGTAAGAGTTTACAATAAGATAACCTATCGGACTGAGTTCTCGATATGGCCTTTAAGGCGGAAGACGGGATTGTAGTGATTATCAGAATCGAGCACCATTTCTGTGTTGTCAGAATTGGTCATGCGGAAGCGATAGGTTTTATCACCCGCTTTATATTCGAAGTAGTTACCATCAAAGTCAAAACTCGTCGAAACAACAGACCCACGCACTGACACGCCATTAGCATTTAGTCGAAATTCGTCTGTCGCATAATGTGCAACGTCCTGCTCTACCCACGTACCGTATATCAGATTGTCGGGCGTTGCCGCATCTTGTACTCGGGAAAGCACATCACCGAACAAGGAAACCACAGCAAACGATCCCACCAAAGCTAAAACCATTAAACAGCGTTCAATAATCTTACGCTTCAACTTAGATTGATTGCGTTGCTCAACTTCACTGTAGAGGCCTTGGGTAATCTCATCGATTTTGTTCTTTGTTGCTGGAGCTTGTTGCATTCGGTTACGACTCATAAAGATGCTATATGCATTCTACACTGAGACAGTTTATATAATGAACCCTAGATGAGAATAGTTTGCGCTTTATTCCAAAAAAGTTGTTGTTTATATTTGAATTTAAATGCTAAATTAACGAATAAATAAACACAAATGGACTTGTTCTGTGAAATTAAGAAGTACAGCGCTAGTAAAAGGTTTCAGACAATCAACCCCTTACGTGAACGCTCACCGTGGCAAAACCATGGTTATTATGCTTGGTGGCGAAGCCGTTGCCGATAGAAACTTTGGCAACATAATTAGCGATATAGCCTTACTCCACAGCCTTGGGGTAAAAATTGTTCTCGTTCACGGAGCAAGACCGCAGATCAACCAACTATTAGCAAGGCAAGATTGCCACACGCCTTACCATAAGAATATTAGAGTTACTGACGAATATTCTTTAGGTGTCGCGATGCAGGCTGCTGGTCAACTACAACTGGCTATCACAGCTCGACTTTCAATGAGCCTAAACAACACCCCTATGGCAGGCACTCAACTCAATGTGATGAGTGGTAACTTCATTACCGCTCAGCCGCTAGGTGTCGATGATGGTACGGATTATTGCCACAGCGGGCGTATTCGTAGAATAGACATCGAAGGGATTAATCGCACACTTGACCAAGGCTCCATCGTCCTTCTAGGGCCTATAGCTAGCTCCGTGACTGGCGAAAGCTTTAACCTGCTTTCTGAAGAGGTCGCAACCCAAGTTGCTATTCGTTTAAAGGCCGACAAGCTGATTGGTTTTTGCTCTGAGCAAGGGGTAACGGATCAAAACGGTAATGTGCTCGCCGAACTCTTCCCTAAAGACGCCAAGCAAATTCTAGAACGCTTAACGGAATCTCAGAACCCTAAAGAAGATATGAGCACTGGTACGTTACGCTTCTTAAAAGGGGCTATCTCTGCTTGTCGTGCTGGAGTGCCTCGTTGTCATCTAATCAGCTACAAAGTGGATGGCGCATTAATTCAAGAGCTATTCTCTTTTGATGGTATTGGCACCCAAGTGGTCATGGCAAGTGCCGAGCAAGTAAGACAAGCTCAGATTGATGATATCGGTGGCATCTTTGACCTCATTCGTCCACTGGAAGAACAAGGCATCTTAGTTCGCCGTTCAAGAGAGCAGTTAGAGCAAGAGATCTATCGCTTTACCATTATCGAAAAAGACGGCCTAATTATTGGCTGCGCTGCGCTATACGCGTATCCAGAAGACCACATGGCAGAGATGGCCTGTGTTGCTATCCACCCAGACTATCGCGATGGAAACCGTGGCCAGTTACTGCTGGATTACATGCGCCACCAATCAAAATCTCGTGATATCGACCAGATCTTTGTCCTTACTACGCACAGCCTTCACTGGTTCCGTGAGCAGGGGTTTTACGAGATAGGCGTGGACGAGTTACCGATGGAAAAACAAGGGCTATACAACTATCAGAGAAACTCAAAAATCTTAGCGCTAAACGTATAAATAAAGTTTTGGAGCGGAATCTCAATTTAATGGAAAAATAATTGCAAATGTAATCGTTTACTATATGAGATTTATCAAATATGCACTTTCACTCACACGAATAATTGTATAGAATTTAGGCGCTTTATAATATTAACAAATGTTTTTATTGGAATTGCCATCTCGATAGTCATATCGAACTCATTGAGATGGTCACTGCACGGATTGCTATACCCGTTGACGGTCAGCATGCTAACCATTAGCTCTGCTCGTTAATATAAACAGCAAAAAGAGCAACATTGATATGAGAACCATTGTTTGTAACTCGCTGCAAAGTTTTTGGGATATGGCTGATAACCAATTCTTAGAAGGGCTAGACGTACACTGCGTGTTCCCTGTTAGCGAGAATCTAAAAGAGTTTATTTTGAATTGCCAAGCAAAGTACAAGATAAACCATATATCGTTCACTCGAGCGTTTTTAAGCAAAGAGTCTTAATAACGTTCAAAGCAACCAGGGATGGTTGCTTTGTGTTTATCTAGTTCTAAGTTCAAGCCCTTTTCTAGCGGCCATTAACGACTAATTCGTTAACCTACTGCCTAAACCACTCACTCGCTCTGTTTTCACCTTAATCCCACGCTTCAACACATTTGTGTCGCTGAACATCATCAGTCGTTTCTTCGCACGTGTAATACCGGTATAGATAAGCTCTCGCGTTAAAATAGGGCTGAAATCCGGCGGCAAGATCATTAAGGTCAGATCAAATTCACTGCCTTGAGATTTGTGTATCGTCATCGCATAAGCGGTCTCATGATCGGGGACTCTGCTTGGAAGCACGGCTTTCACACTGCCATCTGGCAACTCAAAATACACCTTCAGTCGAGGTGTGGAATTCGCACTATTTGATTCTAAAGTCGTTGAATCGGCTTCGAGCATACAGATACCAATATCACCATTGTACAAACCTAAACCATGATCATTACGCGTCACCATGACTGGTCGCCCGTGATACCACAATTCATCGTTGTGCGGATTCACCAAACGTCTTGCGGCAAGCGCCCTTTCGATTCTGTGGTTGAGGCCTTTAACACCAAAGTCCCCTTCACGAATGGAACACAGCAATCGACACTGACTAAACAAATCGAGCACCGATTTTGCGCGTGACTCTTGAGTCTCTAGCTCTTCAAGCGGTACATTCATTCTATTGAGATATCCACCATATTCATTGACCAAAGTTCGCAGCATCAAGTTATAGCTGTCACTCGACAAGGGATGGTTTTCGATGTCATCAAATCCTTTCGAAAAAACTTGATCCACCTGACTCGCAGAACCATTATTGATCGCTTTTGCCAACTGTCCGATACCTGAACGCGCATCGAAACGGTAACTCTTCTGCAACATACACAAGCTGTCTGCAATCGCAGGAGGATTAACGGCTCCCACTTTTGCCTGCTGTGTATTGGCTATCGCATCAAAACCAGTCATCTCCGCAATCAAGTTGCCTTGTGCACTGCTGTAACCCGCAGAGTTGAATGAACAGATATCACCTAACACAGCACCGGCCTCTACTGAAGCGAGCTGATCTTTATCACCCAATAAGATGAGCCTTGCGTGCTCAGGAAGTGCATCCACCAGCTTATACATCATCGACAGATCAACCATAGAAGCTTCATCCACTACCAATATATCAAGGTGAAGTGGATTACGTCGGTTATGTCTAAATTCCGCTCGATTAGGAATCGCGCCGAGTAACCTATGTAAAGTACTGGATTCAGTCGGTATGTTGGCCTTTACTTCAGGTGCTAATGGCAGCTGCTCAATCGCTTTACCAATCGACTCGGTTAAACGCGCCGCTGCTTTACCTGTCGGTGCCACTAGCTTGATCGTCGGTGTTTTGCCTTGGCTGAGCGATTGCTCGACCATCGCCGACAGTAATTTGGTTACTGTGGTCGTTTTACCGGTACCCGGCCCACCAGAAATAACAGCAAAACGTCGACTTAACGCCACCGCTGCCGCTACTTTTTGCCAATTCAAACAAGCAGATAACGGCACTAGACTATCCAGCACATCTAAATCTGTCACTTGTTTAGCTTGAACAATCGCTTGGTCTATCGCGCCCCAATCCAAAGCCTGCTCATTCACAATATCTAGATGGTCACACACCAGTTGTTGGCGCAATACCTGAGACGTTTGTTGGTTTGCTTTAGCCTTGGCTAAGGCATTAAACAGAAAATGGTAACTGCGTGCGAATAGTTGATTGAGCGTTTCAGTCAGTGCCTTCTTCTGTTCAGTATTGAACTCTACTGGCTTACTTAAACGGTTTAGAGTTTCAGCCAACACAACTTCGTAGTTCCAATAACGCTGTAAGTAGACACGCTGTCCATCAAACATCAGCGGCTTAACACAGTCATTGGTTGTACCTACTAGGTTTGACGATTGAAGTACCGCCACCCAATCAATACCTAATAACTTTTGATTCAATTGCAGGGCAGTTTCACCGTACAACCCAAGTAACTGAGCAAAATCCGCCGTTTGTTCAGGGCCTACCGTATACTGCTGTATAAGCTGAGTACAAATATGCCCCTTGCCCAACTCATGGCTCACCACCCCAGCGAGAAAACCGATCTCTTGAGAATGACTCGTCGCTTGCTGCGCAATAAAACGGGCAAACTGATAATCCAATTGACGAATTGAGCCCTTATCCGCAAGGAACTTGAGTACATCCATGAGCTGTTCAGGGATAAGTGAAACTGGCTTTACAGAGTTCGCAGTTTCCATGCCGGTATTATTGGTCGTTGTTGTCATTATAGAAGCCCCATCTGTCCAGTTTCATCGTCATTCAATTGCGCTGAACGTCTGTCTATCACTTTACCGTCAATCAATTGATCCATTTCATCGAGCAAAGCCAATGTGGGTTTAGCCGAGAAAACACCTTGTTGTGATTGGCCATCCATTCCTCTTAGGAACAAGTAATAAACCCCACCGAAATGTTGTTCATAACTGTAATCCGCAACGCGGCTGCGTAAGAAGCGATGCAATGCCAACGCATAGATTTGATATTGCAGATCGTAGCGGTGGTCGGCCATCGCCGATTTCAATGCTTCACCATGGTAGACGGCAACGTCATCACCTAGATGGTTCGATTTCCAGTCGAGGACATAGTATTTACCTTGGTGCTCGAACACCAAATCGATGAAGCCTTTCAACATGCCTTGCACGGTTTGGAAGCCAAGGTCACCCGCTTTTGCTGATAGCGGATCATGGTACTGAATGGTTTGATTCAATTCCGATGCGGCTAATACTTCGATCGGCAACAAGAATTCCATCTCAACTAAACGTTGCGTCGAATCTTTCTCGCTTAGCTTTAAGTTTTTACCGTCCAATGCTGTATTAAGAACGGTATCGACCAGTAGTTGAAGCACAGGTAACCACTCTAGTTCGTATTGCTCTGACTCTAATAAGTGAGTGATTACTTGCGCGTTATGTACACTGGTTGCTGGCTCGGTAAATTCAACATCCTCAAACAAGGTATGTAAGAAGGTTCCCGGACGAGCGCCACGAGGGAAGGTGAATATAGAACGTTCCGGTTCAATCAGCTCAGACTCATCTTGCTCATCCGCCGAATCAATATCAAAGCCAGACACCTCAATCGTGGCATCATGACTTGCGCCGTGACTGCCTTGTTTTACAAGCCCCGAGTAACTGGTGATTCGCCAAGCTCGGTCAATTGAAGCCTTCAATTCACTAGCATGTAAGTCTTCACTCACTTGCTCTGTCTGTACAAAAACGTGCTCGTGCGCGGTAGGCGTTTCAGACAGTAATACGCTTGAATTCTTACTCTCAATCGCTGACAAAGCTTGATTCAACTCAGCAATGCCTTGTTCTTGTCCGTTTTGAACCAAGTAGCCCATCGCACTTAAGTGAACGCCAGTTGGCTCTTTAGTTGAACGCCCTTTACGTAGCGGTGCCATGCCAATAAAACATCCATAAACAGCACGAGTCAGCGCTACGTAGATCAAGCGTAAGTCTTCCGCTAATCGCTCTTTATCGGCTTGCGCTAAGGCACTATCGCTACCCGTAATATCAAGCACTGTGGTATCTGAGTCGTGATCGTAGAACTTGCCTTCACTCGCTTCACGGTAGCTCGCGACAAACGGCAGAAATACTAGATCATATTCCAGACCTTTCGATTTATGAATAGTAACGATTTGAACTAAGTTTCTTTCTGATTCAAGGCGTTGAATGTCGTCATCACTCCCGCCTAAACCATTTTGTGCATCTGATATCACTTCTGCCAACCAACGCAACAAGCCATAGTCACTGTCGAGTTCTTGTCTTGCTTGTTGCAACAACTCGCCAATGTGCATTAAATCAGTGAGTGAGCGCTCACCATTTTCTTCTTCCAGTAAGCGTTCCGCGAGATGTCGTTTACTGATCACGCTGCGCAGCATTGGCAGCACGCCGCGCTGAAGCCACAACTTACGATATTCTCGAAATTCGTTAACGACGTTTTCCCAAACCACTTCATCGTTGTTGAGTTCATCCAATGATGCCGCATCCAAAGCAAACAACTCTGAGGCTAAACTGGCGCGCAACGCGCGGTCGTTTTCAGGTGTCAGCACCGCTTGCAATAGGCGTTGGATGTCTTGTGCGACCAAACTGGTGAATACACTGTCTCGGTTAGACAAGTAGACACTCGCAATGCCTTGCTCAGACAGCGCGTTCTTGATCAGACGACCTTCACTACCGGTTCGAACCAAAACAGCAATATCACCCGCATTCACGGCATGTTGTTTTTTGCCGTTATCAAAATAGGCTTGTTGATTTTGAGAAGCGATCAGAATGGTTTGAATTTGACTCGCTGTCGCCTCGGCCATGGCTTTGTGATATTCGCCTTTCGGCAATGGCTTATCTTCCGCTTCTTGTAGCCAAAAGGTCAGTGCATGCTGGGTTTCTCCGTTCATCACCCATTGGCGTTTATCAGCCGATGGGCTAGCAGCAACGGGTAAGAATGGAATGTCTTGATCGTAGATAAACGGGCTATCCGAATTCATAAACACTTGGTTTACCGCGCTGACCATATCAGCACTCGAACGCCAGTTAGTCCCTAGCGTGTAGTGAGCACTAACTTGGTTTCTCGCCTTAATGTAGGTAAAGATATCCGCGCCACGGAAGCCGTAAATTGCCTGCTTCGGATCACCGATCATAAACAAACCGCATTGCGGGTTATCTAAATAGATTCGGCTAAAAATACTGTATTGCAACGGATCGGTATCTTGGAATTCATCAATCATCGCTACTGGGTATAAGGTGCGAATTCTCTCCACCAGCCGTGATTGCTCATCTACATCGATTGACGCGGATAACTGAGTCAGCAAATCATCAAACGATAACCACTGCTTCTGCTGTTTAGCCTTAGCCAACATAGTTCGACAATGAGTAATCGCATGTGCCAGCAAAGGAGCTTTTAGATCTGCTGGAGAATTTAAGAAGTCTTCAATCGCTTCGAAAACTGCGTGTTGAGGTGCAGTGCCTTTTGGTGTTTTTTCAATTAACGTTGCTTGTGAGAACTTCTCTAGTTTATCTGGAAACTGGTAATCATGAGTGTCGCTTTGCGCCCATGCTGTGACGGCTTCTAACCAAGTCGGCAAAGACTTCTTAGTGTAGCTGCGCTTATTCACATCCGATCCAGAAATCAAAGCCAAAAAGTCCGCTTCGGATTCACACCACAACGCCTTAAGTTGCTTCACTTTATCTAGGTTTTGATTGTGCAGAGTTTGCAGGTCGCCCGACATTGCTTCGACGGTTAGCTTTAGTGGAGAACCCGTCAGATAACGATTTACGTCAGCCAATAGAGAAGCGGGAGAACCCCAGATATTACGAACCTCACCTGCTAATTGAATTGGCAATGGGTAGAACTGTTTACGCCAATAGTCGGCAACCACTTGTGCTTTTAGGTGGCTTTCATCGGTCACAAATTCATTATCAAAGCGGCTTCCAGACTCGAAGGCATTTTGAGTCAACATTCGCTGACAGAAACCGTGAATGGTGTAGACCGCTGCTTCATCCATTTGTCTTTCAGCGTTAAGCAGAGTTTTAGCTGCGCCAGCATGATCATCGATGGCTTGTAACAAAGGAGCAATCACTGGGTCGTCACTTTGCCCACGTGCAAACGCAATCCGTGCATCATGGATTCGAGCACGGATACGATCTCGCAGCTCAGCGGTAGCCGCTTCGGTAAAGGTCACCACTAGAATTTGGTCTACAGTTAGTGGCTCATGGTGTCGTGTAGCTTCCGTCAGATCTCCTTGCGGCGCAGCAGTGCCGTGCCCCAGCAGTAAGCGCAAATACAAGCCAGCAATAGTAAATGTTTTACCCGTACCCGCCGATGCTTCAATTAAACGCGCGCCATGAAGTGGAAACGTCATGGTATCGAGTGTTTTTGGAGCGATTACCTGAACACTGCTTGTGGTCGTCATGCCTTACTGCCTTTTGATAGATGAGTCTGTTAAAAATGTGACTATTGTTACAAATGTGACTATTGTTACAAATGTGACCTAGCGTGGAAAACGTCATTCAATTTACGTCCTACGCATATTTGTTAATAGTTAGTGCGATCTCTCTCACGGATCAATTCAGATCGCCTCGCTACTATGCGCCCACGAGTTCAGGAGCGCCTATGAGTTTTGTACTTTACGGCGTTACTTTGAACCACAGAATAATGGTCCCTCTGACCTGTGGCCGTACAGCGAACGCCCTACACTAATAATGATTTACTGGCGGCCACTTTATTTCCTGTACCTTACTTCCCTTCGCCTTGATTCCCTTCACCTTGAAAGCACGCATCCCAAATGCTGACCAGCAACTCTCTTTCGTTTTTCATTAATTCAGCACACTCGTTATCGATCTTGTCGATCACAGCCACTTACTCCTGATCTTCCAGATCGGCAGCAGCCAACCTTGCCGCCTGTAACACAAGCGTTGAATACATCCGTGACTCAGCAGCCAACTCATCGCCCCATTTAGACCAGATTCGTGAGATGTAGGTATCTCTACCCTCGCCCGTGAAGGCGAAGCTGTCATTAAAGGTATCGGCCATTTTCTTAAGGGACTTTTCTTCGTCATCGACCCATTTCCCACGACTAAAGCCCGCTTCAACACCAGCTAATGCGGTTTTCGGGAAGTAAGGCAATGGCGCTGTCATGCCTTGATAAAACAGTCGTACTAACTCAGCCAGCAAACTCTTCGCCTGCTGTACATCGCCAATCGGTTGTAGCGTTTGGTGAACCACGCCTTCTTTTCTGTCGTAGCCAATAATATGGGTCGTTTTTCCGTGTCCCATCACTGCACAACATAGATGATCAATCCACGCTGCCAAATAATCTTGAGAGCGTATTTTACCGCTACGGAAACGAACTAGACCCGATTGATAGTTTTGAGTTAACCAACCCATCAAACGAACAGGCTTACCTTCGCCTAACACATCAAATTCGATATTCACTTCGAGATCTTGCTGCGGTGATCCGCTCACAAATCGAATCTCTTTGGCTAAGTCTTCCGCTTGAACACGGTTGGTTTCAAATTCGATATCACCAAAGGCGCCGACCGGTAATCGGCCCTGTGCTTTTTGCTCAGAGACAAACAATCGAACCGCTTCGTCTGCACCTTCAGGGTGGTCTAGCAGCACTTGCAGCAAAGCATCCTTAAGTTGGAAACTCTCTAAACCATTAAGTACAAATGGCTCATCGTCTTCCATCACAGGAAGTGGCGGCTCAAATACCACTTTTAGGCGGCGATTAAAGAAGTACTGCACTGGCAAACGCCAAAAACGCTGTAACTCAACCAAGTCGAGTTCTAACGGGTACGTCGCACCCAGCAAATAATCATCCAATGCACGATTGAATTCACCACTGCGTTCGCCAGAACGATTTGCCGCAGGTAGCCACTCTTTGGCGTAGCTCAATACATGGCTTGCGTCACCTTGAGTAAACGCAGCAGGGCTGAACGGTGTCATGGTGTGTTCAAAGCTGATCGCTTGAGTCAGGTTGATGCCTGAATCATCACTTGGTAATGCTTGATCTTCACTTAAGCAATAGTTCTGTTGGCAGTACTCGATCAACTCTGAAACCAATACCGATGGCACTCGCTCGGTATTATCTTGAATAGAGCGGCCGACATAGCTGATGTATAAGCACTCTTGTGCTGACAACATCGCTTCTAAGAATAGATAACGGTCATCATCACGACGAGAACGATCACCTGGACGAGTGCGCCCATTCATTAAATCAAAACCTTCTGGGGGCATTGAGCGAGGGTAAACCCCGTCATTCATGCCTAATAGACAAACGGTTTTGAACGGAATAGAACGCATCGGCATCAAGGTACAAAAGTTAACTTGCCCCGCTAAGAAACGCTGGCTAATACGTGCACCAGATAACTTATTATTGAGGTACTGGTAGATAATGCTTGGCGACAACTCTTGCTCATACAAGGCATCATCAAGCTGTTCATTTAATTGAGAAAGCGCATCACGAATCGACTTAAGCACCATCTCGCCTTCTAGTTCAACCGCAAAGAAATCATCAATCATTTGCAGCAAGGTTTCACGCCACATATCGATAGATTGTGTTTCAGTTAAAAGTTGACGGTAATGGGCAATACGATCGATAAAGTGAGCTAACTTGCCTGCAAGTTCGGCGTTAATGCCTTGAACTTCGTTATAAGCGGCAATCGGAGAGTGTTCAGTTTCAAATAAACCCGCAGAGTCCGACATCGCATAGCCTAATAACATTCGCTGAATGCCGAATAGCCAAGTGTTTTGCTCGGTCGCAGGTAGATCAAATTCTGTCGCCGTTGAAGCATCAACCCCCCAACGGATACCCGCTTCTTCAACCCACTGCTTGGCTTGCTCGAATTGAAACTCGTCAATACCAAAGCGTGCCATCATCGCAGGAATTTCTAATAGCTCTAGTAACTCAGAGGCTAAACAGCGCGTGTTCGGTAGCGCGACTAACTGCATGAAGGCGGTCAGAATTGGGCTTTCTTGGTCTGCGGTTCTATCAGAGATCGAGTAAGGGATATAACGCTCACCAGGAGCATTACCAAATACCGCCTGAATCGCTGGGCTATAAGCATTAATGTCAGACACCATCACGATGATATCGCGTGGCTTCAGTGTCGAGTCGGCATCAAACATCGCCAATAGCTGGTCATGAAGAACTTCAACCTCACGCATTGGGCTGTGACACGCATGTACGGTCAGAGAGCGATCACCAAGCTCAACCACCTGTTTATGGTTGCTAGAATCTAAGATGTGGTCGTCTTGATGTTCTTCTAGCTGGAGAATATCGGCTTGCAGCTGATGAAGTAGGCTGTCTCTCTCAACATCAATGAAAAACTCGTGCTCTTCGCTGTCAGATTGAGATAACAAGAACAGGTTATCTCTGCCTAATTTACCCATAGACGCCAGCAAACTATTACCGACAGCTTGGCTGGTGTGTAGTTCGTCTTCAACGTTGGCTTCAATGCCATCTTTCAGTGGTGAAGCTTCACCTTCCAATTCAGGTAAACCATCAATCAAAGCAAACTGCTTGCGGCGCTGTGCTTCGACTCTTGCCAAGTATTTACGATCGCGAATATCGCCCCAGTAATGTTGGCAAGGATTGGTAAACATCAAGTGCACATCAATCTGCTCGCCAAGCGCTTTCAATGCATCCATGTAGCGAGGAGGCAACGAAGAAATACCAAACACAAATAAGCGTTTAGGCAGATGTTGCAGTTGACCTTGTTGCTTGGCTAGCGCTTCAATGAAGTCGTGATACAAGTTGCCACGGTGATACTTAGATTGGCCTTGAGACAAGGTTTTCTCATAGAGTGCTTGCCACAAAATCGGTTGCCAAGGGTGCTCTTGTTGTCCCTCATCATCGATAAGTTCTGCAACGGGCTCTCCCGCTTCCCACATCGCTATCCATTCAGGTCTATACACCAAGTAGCCATCGAAGATATCGGCAATTTTTTCTGCCAATTGGTACAGTTTCGAATCATCTTCGTCGTTTTCAAGGTAGCGTTGTAGAGGTAAAAAATCAGGGTGGTCAAGCTTAGCGGGTAGCAAACTCATCAGCTTCCACGTCATCGCTTCTTTGTTAAAAGCACTGCGTTTAGGAACATCTGGAAGTACTTGGGTAAACATATCCCAAATGAAGGTTGCTGGAAGTGGGAAATCGATATTTGCTGCTACGCCAAACTCTTTGGCGAGTTCCATCTTAAGCCATTGAGACATACCTGGGCTCTGAACCAAGATCTGCTCTTTTTCGAAAGGATTGGCTAAAGGATCACTTTTGATTAAGTGAACGAGAAGGATTTTTAAAGTATCAACTTTATTGGAATGGTAAACAGTAAACAAAGTGCACTCACGCTAATCTTGCCACAATATAAAGCCAGATTAGCATAAGTGCCGTGTTTGGATTAGGAATATAAGCTTATGAAATACTGAAAACTTAAGGTCCGTTTATCTTTTGAACTATTGCTTCTTACAATCTACTACCTACCGCACTTAGAACACGGTGAGGTTTGTAATTCATGTAATAACGAACCGCCACATAACCCACTACAAACGTTGCCACAATTAATTCTAGATACGCTAGGTTGAACACTTGATCCACATAGTGAGCTTCCACACCAACAGTTTGCATCCAAGCCGCCAATTTGAATAACGCCGTTGCACCAATCACGATTGGGAAAGTAAACGCCGCATAGCCTGGGCTGAATGGCAGACGAAGTAGTTTGAAGAACGCTGCGTAAATGATGAACGTCATTAGCACTGCAATACCAAACAATAGACCGATGATAACTGGCGAAGGATTTGCCGTCACCGTTAGGTAGCCAGCTAGAGATAGACTTGCTGGTGCCGCCATAATCGCAATGGTTGGCTTTGCTGCGTCAGGCACTTCATGAGAGAAGATCAAACGGTAAATCATGAGAGGTAGCATTACCGCATAAACCAATAAGCCAAAGACTAAAGTCGCGTGAGCAACGGGTTCTAAGATCGGGTTACCTGAAAAAGAAACGTCTGCCACGATAATACCGATTGGTGGTACAAACCAGCTTGGCACCATGTGGTGAATCTCAAAGTTTTTAGCTCTGTGGTATAAGAAGCTCACCAAGAACACGACATGCAAAGCTACCGAAGCGAGCCACACCGCTTCTTGTAAGAATTGAGAGATTGGAGCCAACGAAGCAGACACCACCATACAACCCATCGCGAATGTGGGTACAACACTGCCAACAACAGGATGTGCAAGGTCTTCACGTAATAAGTGGCCGTGAATCAAAAATTTCACAGCTAAAACAAGAAGTAATACCGCCGCAATGCCAGCACTGATCCACTGCACAAAACCCGGTGTGTGTAAGATACCTTGTGCGACTAAAACACCATCCCAACACCAGCCTAAGCTTGCAATTGCGAGAGCTAACCCTGCCATGGGTGTTGGAGCTCCTGTTAATCTATATTTAATACGTTGAATCATGTCAGCCTCTCTTAAACTTAATTCACTAAACTTGTGAACTCATCAGCTTGTTGAAGCCATAATACGCTTGCGCTTCGTTAAACAATATCCAATTATATATAACAAGTGTTCATCAATACTGAACAGAATCCATTTTCACCAGCAGAGTAAAACTAGGAATCTGATGGCTAATATTTCAATTAAACAACTCAAAGTGTTCGTCACTATTACCCAGCACTCGACATTGACCGCAGCCTCTGAGGCTCTGTTTCTGTCTAAGGCCGCTGTCAGCATGGCGCTAGGCGAAATGGAGAAACAACTCGGTCACTCTCTATTTGACCGGGTTAATAACCGATTAATTCTCAATCAAGAAGGACAAAAGCTTCTTCCTTTGGCGGATGAGATATTACATCGTGCTGCTGGTATTGATGTTTTGTTCCGTGACGACCAGCCTTTAAGTGGCAATCTAAAGGTCGGTGCGAGTGACACAATTGGTAATCAGGTCGCACCGTTTATTCTGTCTGGCTTTCGTGAACGAACTCAACATCAGGATCAAAGCTTGTTCATTTCAAACAGTGCGCTGATCTGCCAAAAGTTGGTGGATTATGAACTTGATATCGCGCTAATTGAAGGAAAAACATTACACCCTGAACTCATTTCGAGTCAGTTTAGCAGCGATGAAATGTGTATTATTGTTAGTAATCAACATCCTCTCGTTTCAAAAGAAAAAGTGACTTTAAGCGATTTAGAAGATAGTCACTGGATTCTACGTGAATCAGGCTCAGGGACTCGCGAGTTTTTCCTTCGTGCCGTCGCACCGCGTATCGAACACTGGTATGAATCCTTTGAACTCAACACCACCGAGGCGATCATCAATTCAGTTTCTGCCAATCTTGGATTCGCGTGTTTATCACGACTGGCGGCGCAACGAGCAATTGACTCAGGCCGAGTGAAAGCACTCGATGTCCCACTCGACATGAAACGACGTTTCTGGATGCTGGTACACAAAGACAAATACCAGAGCCCGCTGCTGAAATCTTTCATGAGTTATTGTGAAGACTGGGCTACACATCAAGATTGAGGCCGCATTGTTAGGGCTCCAACTGGACTTTTAACATCAGAAACTGTATAAAAAGCCAGTAAAATTTATCAAACTTAGAGGATTAACCATGGCTGTTATCGTCAAGTACGTGGTCGAACGCAACGGAGAAGAGAAAATGACTTTTACCTCTAAAGCCGAAGCTGACGCATACGACAAAATGCTGGATATGGCTGATGAGCTTTTTGAACTGTTAAGCAAAAGCGACTTAGTTGAAGATGAAGGCAAGCAAGAAGAACTTGCAATGTACCTAGCGAAGAATAAAGAAGAAGTTCTTTATGCATTAGGTGCTAAGCGCAAACCAGCTCCGAAAAAAGAAAAGAAACTTGAAGCTGTTGAAGACGCAGAAGAAGATGCAGCGTAACTAGCTGATACCTCTGTTGAAAACGTCAATGACACCTCTAATTAGAGCTCGTTATTGGCGTTTTTTTATACTTATCGAAATATAATGAACTCTGTTTATAGTCGAAATCGCTCTAAACATTCGCTTGCATGAAAGTGTGATAAAGATCTAATCTATAGCCATCAGGTGATGGGGTTCCACCTAAGCTTTTGCTTCAACCGCCCGTTCTTTCGAACAGTGCTAATGACTCCTACAGAATCGAAAACAGGTAATACTGTTGGATGTATCGCTATTCCTCCATTTTGAAATGGGCTTAGTCTCTTAAGACCGAGCTTCATGACACCTTTGGATTATCGATACTCAAGATCTGTAGTGAATTAGCCGCACCTCTTCCAACACGTCCTGTTTTCTCAACACTCTAGGTCTTCAATGACTCTAACTGTGAGAAAACATTATGCACTACTCTTCAGAAATTCAATCAATGTGCCCTATTCAAAGGGGTGATCTGCACACTTCATCGCCAATTCCAGTTGAAGGCGCTATGGTTAGTCCAAAAGACGTTATCGCTATTTCTGGCTTAAGCCATGGCGTCGGCACTTGTGCACCACAACAAGGTGCAGCAAAACTAACGCTGAACGTAAAAAACGGCATCATCGAAGAAGCACTAATCGAAACGATTGGTTGTTCAGGCATGACTCAATCAGCCGCGATGGCAGCCGAAATCCTCACCGGAAGAACCATTCTTGAAGCCCTAAATACCGACTTAGTGTGTGACGCTATTAACGTAGCAATGCGCGAGATCTTTCTGCAATTTGTTTACGGTCGAACTCAGTCTGCTTTCTCTGAAGGCGGTCTAGAAATTGGCGCCGCATTAGAAGACTTAGGTCAAACACAACGCAGCCAAGTGGGTACTAGCTACTCAACCGCAGCGAAAGGCGTACGTTACCTAGAGCTTGCAGAGGGTTACGTGACCAAGCTTGCACTTGATGACCACAGCGAAGTGATTGGCTACGAGTATCTCAACCTCGGCAAAATGATGAAGGCGATTAATCAAGGCGTGTCAGCCAATGAAGCAGCAGACCTTGCTATGGGAACCTACGGTCGCTTCGATGAAGCTGTAACCACCATTAATCCACGCCAACAATAATTTTTGCCAATTTAGAGGAAAGATATGATGAACACTCAATTTAATGAATCAGTAACTCGCGTATTGGCAGAAATGAACTTCGACTCTTTAGAGCAAGCGAACCAATACTGTAAATCACACAATGTCGACCCAAAAGCCATGGTGATGGACACCCAACCTATTGCTTTTGAAAGCGCTGCCGATGCTTATATCCTTGGTTCAGCACTAGCAATATTTCGCGAAGCCACCAGCGCAGAACAAGCAGCGAATATCATTGGTGAAGGGCTCCAAGCATTTACCAAACCCGGCAGTGTTGCTGAACAACGCCAAGTCGGTATCGGCCACGGCGCATTGGCTGCGCGTCTTCTCAATGAAGAAAGCCACTGTTTTGCTTTCCTTGCGGGCCATGAATCTTTTGCTGCTGCAGAAGGTGCGATTAAAATCGCACTCAACGTCAACAAATCACGTCACAATCCATTAAAGGTAATCCTAAATGGTCTAGGTAAAGATGCGGCTTACTTAATCTCTCGCATCAATGGTTTTACCTATGTTCGCACTCAATACGATTACCAAACGGGTGAACTTGTTGAAACAGAACGTCGCCGCTTCTCACAAGGCCCTCGCGGAGAGATCTTGTGTTACGGCGCTGATGATGTACGTGAAGGCGTGGCAATCATGCACAGAGAAGAAGTGGATGTAAGTATTACGGGTAACTCAACTAACCCAACGCGCTTCCAACATCCTGTTGCAGGTATCTACAAAGCAGAACGTACTCGCCAAGGTTTACCTTACTTCTCAGTTGCTTCAGGCGGCGGTACAGGTAGAACATTGCACCCAGATAACGTGGCCGCAGGTCCAGCGTCTTACGGCATGACAGATACCATGGGCAGAATGCACGCTGACGCTCAGTTCGCAGGCAGTTCTTCTGTTCCGGCTCACGTGGCAATGATGGGCTTCATCGGTATGGGTAACAACCCAATGGTCGGTGCAACGGTTGCATTAGCTGTGGCAGTGAGCGAATCTCTGAACGCATAACGACAAAATTGAGCGCCACGATTTATCCATAGAGTAGAGTCCGTTAACTGAGAAAAAAGTAATAACAAACGACCAAAACTCTACACCTATCACTAAAACCAAACAGCCAGCCTTATGCTGGCTGTTTTTTATTCACACTTGCTCTACTATCTATTTCTAATAATTATTTGTATCTAAGATTAAATACACAAACCATTGGTATTTAACTGCATCTTTTCAAAGGAATAATATGAAAGAGCTCATCATTCATACCATTACCGTGTTCATGGGCTTTTTTGCCATCATGAACCCTATCGCTAATACGCCAATATTTCTTGGATTAACCGGTGACAATGACAGGGAAACGGTTAAATCTATCGCATTCCGATCGGTACTCATTGCCTTCGTTATCGTCAGTACTTTTGCGATCTCTGGCAAACTGATCTTTGACCTCTTTGGTATCACGCTGTACGCGCTGCGTATCACAGGTGGTATTCTGGTCTTTTTGATTGGCTTCCACATGCTGCAAGGTGATTCAACACATTCAAAAGCAAAAGAGAAAGTAAACTCAGATGCCCAGCGAGACGCAGCGCTAAGTATCACCGTATCACCTTTGGCCATGCCCATACTGGCTGGACCGGGCACCATTGCCACTGCGATGAACTTTGCTAGTACCGAGGGGATTTACGAGACCATCATTACCATTGTGGCATTTGGCCTCCTCTGCACCCTAACCTATGTCTTATTTGTATTCGGCGAACGCTTCGTTAAAGCGGTCGGACCAAGCGCATTGAACGTGATTACTCGAATGATGGGCTTGATACTCGCCGTTATCGGTATGCAGATGTTGATTGAAGGGATTGAGCAGGCTTATAAGGCGTTGTTTATCTAGATTTTCTCACTAAGTTTTATACAAAAATAGCCAGCGATTTGCTGGCTATTCTCTTTTACGGTCAATATAAAACTTTGTATTTTAATACTTTTATTTACAATACATAACGATCCGATAAGAGCGGCATCAGTATTATTTGTATTCCATCGTTGTTGTTTCAAAGCCTAGTGGTTCTAATACTTTCTTATGCTCAGCCCAAGAAATAAATGATTCTGCATCAGTATTACATTTTTCACCTGAACCATCCGCACATGGTTTAATACCACCGTCATAGTTGACGCTATATTTCTTGGTATTTCCATCGTATGTCAAGTTGTTAACTTTGTACGTTTTAAAACTATCGCCTGAAATGACAATGTCTTGACGATCTGTAGATGTTAGTTGAGCATCGCCTAATGCATTCCAACCATCACTACCACTTGCATTATAGTTATTAACGATAACAGTGTAGTTAGTAGCATCGCTCATTGTCGTCCAGACTGGATTTTCTTCTGTTCCAGTATTTACCTCAAGAGCCGTCACTGTGCCAGATACACCTTTCACATCTTCTGTAAACGTGTAACGCATGCCCGATACGTAAGGGAACTTACCAGCATGAGCACCTTCCACAAGCGTCGGCTCAATTGTGCTGTCAATGAGGTCTCGAATCACCTCGCCTTTAACGGTTAAAATCGACAAGTAGTTCGAGAATGGTAATAATTCTAATGTAGCATTGCCTTCCCTGAAATCACCTGACGCAATATCCGTTCGAACACCACCAGCTCCCACCAAACCAATCTGAACATTTTTGCCAGTAACCGCTGTTACCGATGGTTGATTTGCCCAATAAATCATACCTTGAGCAATCATAGGAGCAACATCTGAACCGTGCTTATCAGTTCCAGCATCACCTGGACGGCGCTCATGACTGATTTCAGTCGGTGCAGCTGCAACAACATCACCATAAGCAGCTTCGAGAGCTGGCTTATAAGTTGCGTCGATACGGGTTCTTAAATCAATATCTTCCTCTTTTGTTGTGATTTTTTCATTATTATCAATAAACGAAGTTACATCATCTTTATCAGTGCTAATCATTTGATGTTCTCGATGAGAATCATGATAGAACTCATCATTTGATAATAAAGTATTGTTCCCAACGCATGACATGAGATTGCCATTTATGTCAAATGATACATCAACGTCTCCAATAGCTTCCGCATATTGGCCAGCTTGAACCACACAAGTATTTTGTGTTTTGTCTTTTTGTGGAATCATTTCGGCGTAAACACCATTATTACCTTGATCAAGATCGGTAAAATCACCAAGTAAAGTATGAGAATGACCGCCAACAATGATATCGATACCCGTTGTATTGGCAGCAAGCTCCTTATCGGCAGCATTACCTATGTGTGATAGAACGATGATTTTATTCACACCCTTGGTTTTTAAATCATTTATAGTGGCTTGAGTTGCTGTAATTTGGTCACTAAATGTCACATCACCAGTGCCGGTAGCAATCGTTGGCATATCCCCCAAAACAACACCGATTACCGCAACAACTTTCTCATCATCACTTGCATCAGAAACAGAGGTAATTGCTCTTTTTTCTGAGCCTTCAAATGCAAACAGTTGATAAGGGTATAAATTATCTACATTACTTAAAGACTGATCTTTTGATGCATCCATATTATTTGCTAGCACGGGAAAACTAACCGTATTGATGAACGATGCGAGCTTGTCGGTATCTAAATCGAATTCATGGTTCCCAAGTACCATTGCATCTAACCCCATGCGTGACAACAAGTCTGCGTTTGCAGCACCTTCATTTAACTTAAAGTAAGCAGTACCTTGCCATGCGTCACCACCATGCAAGAATAACAAAGGTTCTTTGTCAGCTTTAGCATATGCTTTGATATCATCAGCGGCTTTCAATAGGCGAGGATAACCGCCAAATTCGTTATAAACCTTCTTGCCATCAGTACCCATAGTAAAACTGGATTTTACAGGATCAAAATTTGAGTGAGTGTCATTCACATGTGCTATGCGCAATGTCATATCTGGAGCAATAATATCGTCATCATTATCCGAGCCACAACCAACCATCGCTACGCCGATAGAGAGCACCAGTAAAGACTTAGTAAAATTCATAGAAGATCCTTTATTAATCGTTTTAATGTCGTTATGGCAGGCAATATACTGACATCTTGCAGGGTTTTAGTGATCGTTCTCTTAATTACACGTCTGGAAAATTGAGTATTTACCCTAACTGTAGGCACAAGCGATTAATCAACAGAAGTCGAATAATTCTGATAATAAACATGAATTTATAAAGAAAGTGTGACTCACTCTATTGATACTGCTAACAAGAGGATGAGCTAAAGATAAGTGTCAGGTGTGGAAATGAAATGGCACCGCGTTACTTGAGTAAGCACGCCCATATTTGAAAGCGAGGTATAATATCCGGATAATGAAAACTATCTCTCAAAAGACAAGCAATATCATTTTACAGACTTTATCCCGATACGCCCTTTCATAACGAGGGCGCTCTCTTTATGATGAACGCAATTAAATTAACTTTGCTAACGGCAGCGCTTGTTATTCGAGCCGCTGTTATGGAATAGCAAAATCAAGACTCAACACATGGAGATTCAACATGGCTTACTTTTCACTAGCCTTCGGTACGGCAACCAAAAACCGCGACAATAAAATCATTGAAGCGTTCTTCCCTAACCCACTTCTAAACCCAAGCGACGCTCTTGTAGCAGCTGTAGCTGAAGTGTCAGGTTACGCTGAAGGCAACCAAGCTATCGAAATCTCTGCTGCACAAAGCGCAGAACTAGCGAAAGCATTCGCAGCAAACGGCGATGTAGCAAACGCATCTTTCGCAGAAAAAGCAGCAGCATCTGAGCAACCACTTGTTCTTGTTGTTCTTGCGACTGACGAGAAGCCAGCATCAGTTGCTGAAGGCTTCCTAAAGCTACAACTTATCTCTAACCGCCTAGTACAACCACACGGTACAGTACTAGACGGCATCTTCGGTCTACTGCACAACATCGCATGGACAAACGAAGGCCCAATCGACCTTCCTGAGCTACCAGAGCGTCAAATCGAAGCTCGCCTTGCGGGTCGCGCTCTGTCTGTAGATTGCGTAGACAAGTTCCCTAAAATGGTGGATTACGTAGTACCAACAGGTATTCGTATTGCTGATACTTCTCGTGTTCGTCTTGGCGCACACGTAGGCGAAGGCACAACGGTAATGCACGAAGGTTTCATCAACTTCAATGCGGGTACTACTGGCGTGAGCATGGTTGAAGGTCGTATCTCTGCGGGTGTTGTTGTGGGTAACGGTTCAGACATCGGCGGCGGCGCTTCTATCATGGGTACTCTGTCTGGTGGCGGTACTATGGTTATCTCTATCGGCGAAAACTGCCTGCTAGGCGCAAACGCGGGTCTTGGCTTCCCAATGGGCGACCGTTGCACGGTTGAGTCTGGTCTTTACGTGACTGCGGGTACTAAAGTTCGCATGCTAGATAAAGAAGGCAACGAAGTAGAAATCATTAAAGCCCGTGACCTTGCTGGCGTTTCTGACCTTCTATTCCGTCGTAACTCGATTACTGGCCAAATTGAATGTCTTGCGAACAAGTCAGCTGTTGAACTGAACAGTGAGCTACACAGCAACAACTAATCTACGCGCTAGATGCTAAATGCTAGATGCTAGATGCTAGATGCTAGATGCTAGAAAATACGAAGCCGCTGGGGTTAAATCCAGCGGCTTTTCTTTTATAGCGGTAAAACAGGGAAGGTTATGCTTTTTCTGCTGCTAGCTGTTCAAGAGCTTGAATCGAAGTCTCTGAAACCAATGTTCCATCCATGTAGTAACTGACCTTGTCACCATCACGAATCCCCGTCAGAACAGCCTTCTGACCATCGTTATAAGTGATGTCCATTTGAATGGTGTTCTCATCGATCTGTTGCATCTCACCCCATTCAATATGGCGATTATTGAACCCAAGTGGTGCATCTTTCAGTGAATCGTCAAGGCTATCGTTCACATCAATCATAGTATCGACTTTACTATCGAATATATGAGGCGCGCCAGTCAGTGGGTTTTTCCCTGCCCAGAATTCGATCGAGTTAAATACGATGTAATCGGCTGCGAATGTTAAAGCGTAAACTGGAGCAAGCAAGAAGTTGACCCCTGCACGAGCGTAACGGTTATCTACAACCTCAACGTTGAACTTCATTAATTTACCAGTAACGGCATTACTACCGACACACCCAGCTAACGACATGACAATCGCTGCCACTGCAACTGCTTTTGTGATTGTTGTTTTCATAGATCCCTCTTATGCCACGATGATTGATTCAGTTTTTGAACGGCCAAATTGAATTGTTCTTGTATGAACACAAGAAATGATGGCCTAACAAATTGATTCCATAACATTTAGCGTAGTGGAGATTTTTAGAACAGCAAACTGCAAACCTAATTTGTTTCACTCTGGTTCCTGAAGAGTTGCCAATAAAAAAGCGCAGACCTTTCGATCTGCGCTTTTCGTTTTTGCTTAACCTAGCCTAGATTAATGCGGCCTGTAAGAAAGTGATTAACCCACATTCTTACGTGCGTTTTGGAACATACGCATCCAAGCGCCGTTCTCGCCCCAACCTTCTGGAGACCAAGAGTTTGCAACCGTGCGGAATACACGCTCTGGGTGCGGCATCATGATAGTCACGCGGCCATCGGTCGTTGTTAGACCTGTGATAGCGTTTGGCGAACCGTTCGGGTTGTTCGGGTATTGCTGCGTTTGGTTACCGTTGTTATCAACGTAACGTAGAGCAACCGTACCTGAGTTTTCAATCGCGTTTAGGTGGTCGTTGTCACGCACTTCTACGCGGCCTTCACCGTGAGAAACAGCGATTGGCATACGAGAACCTTCCATGCCGTTGAAGAATACAGAATCAGACTTCTGAACTTCAACGAGGCTGAAACGAGCTTCAAAACGTTCTGATTCGTTACGAACGAAACGTGGCCAGTACTCTGCACCAGGGATAAGTTCACGCAGGTTAGACAACATCTGACAACCGTTACACACACCTAGAGAGAAAGTATCTTCACGCTTGAAGAAGTTTTCAAATTGGTCACGCGTAGAGTCGTTAAATAGAACCGACTTAGCCCAACCTTCACCAGCGCCCAGTACATCACCGTAAGAGAAGCCACCACATGCCACAAGGCCATTGTACTCTTCTAGTACCGCTTGACCCGTTAGGATGTCGCTCATGTGAATATCGGTTGCTTCGAAGCCTGCGCGGTCAAATGCTGCTGCCATTTCAACGTGAGAGTTAACACCCTGCTCACGTAGAATCGCCATCTTAGGCTTAGCGCCCGTGTTGATGTAAGGGGCAGCAATATCTTCGTTTACATCAAAGCTTAGGCTAACGTTTAGACCAGGGTCTGAATTGTCTTTCTTCGCTTCGTGCTCTTGGTCTGCACAGATTGGGTTATCTCGTAAACCTTGCATCTTATGCGTCGTTTCAGCCCAGATAGTACGTAGTTCAGTACGATTACGTTGGATTACAACATCTGCGCCTGACTTAATCACTACTTCGTCTGATGCTTCAACAGAACCGATTACGTGTGAACACGCTTCTAGGCCATTGGCTGCAAGCGTAGAAAGGACTGCGTCTAGGTCGTCGTTACGAACTTGGATCACCGCACCTAGCTCTTCGTTGAAGAGTGCTGCTAGCGTATCTTCGCCTAGCGCCGCAATATCAGTATTAACACCACAGTGACCTGCGAACGCCATTTCAGCTAGCGTTACGAATAGACCGCCATCGCCTTTATCGTGGTAAGCCACAACTTGGTCGTTTGCTACAAGCGCTTGAACGCCTTCATAGAAACCTTTTAGTTGTGCTGCATTGTCTACGTCTGCTGGCTTGTCACCAAGCTGCTTGTAAACTTGCGCTAGTGCTGTAGCACCCATACGGTTTTTGCCGTTACCTAGGTCGATAAGAACCAGTGAAGTGTTGCCTAGTCCTTCAAGGTTATCAGGGGTGCGCAATTGAGGAGTGATTGTCTTACGAACATCTTCAACACGTGCGAACGCAGTGATAACAAGAGATAGTGGAGACGTTACTTCTTTCTGCTCGCCATTCTCTTCCCACTTAGTCTTCATCGACATTGAGTCTTTACCCACAGGGATAGTTAGACCCAGTGCTGGACATAGCTCTTCACCAACCGCTTTAACCGCTTCGTAAAGACCAGCATCTTCACCTGGGTGACCTGCTGGAGACATCCAGTTAGCTGACAATTTAATGTGTTTGATATCGCCGATGTTGGTCGCTGCGATGTTAGTGATTGCTTCACCAACCGCTAGACGAGCTGACGCGCCAAAGTCTAGAAGTGCAACTGGCGTACGCTCACCAAGAGACATTGCCTCACCGTGGTAAGAGTCGTAACTTGCTGCTGTTACTGCACAGTTAGCAACAGGAACCTGCCATGGGCCAACCATTTGGTCACGAGCCACAAGGCCTGTTACCGAGCGGTCACCGATAGTAATAAGGAATGTTTTCTCTGCCACTGTTGGTAGGCGAAGAATACGGTCAACCGCTTCGTTTAGTTCGATACCAGAACGGTCAATCGCAGGATTGTTTGCTTTTAGCGTCTTCGCGTCACGGTGCATCTTAGGTGTTTTACCTAATAGAATGTCCATTGGCATATCGATTGGCGTGTTGTCGAAGTGAGAATCTTCTAATTTAAGATCACGCTCTTCAGTTGCTTTACCAACAATCGCGAATGGAGCGCGTTCACGCTTACAAATCGCTTCAAATGTCGCTAAGTCTTTATCAGCAACCGCCATTACGTAACGCTCTTGAGATTCGTTACACCAGATCTCAAGTGGGCTCATGCCCGGCTCATCGTTTGGCACGTCACGTAGGTTAAAGATACCGCCACGCTCGCCATCGTCTACTAGCTCAGGAAGTGCATTCGAGATACCGCCCGCGCCCACATCGTGGATGAATGCGATTGGGTTCGCATCACCAAGCTGCCAACAACGGTCGATAACTTCCTGACAACGACGTTCCATCTCTGGGTTTTCACGTTGTACAGAAGCAAAATCTAAGTCTTCAGAAGAAGAACCAGAATCCATTGAAGATGCAGCACCGCCACCAAGGCCGATGTTCATCGCAGGACCACCAAGAACGATTAGGCTTGCACCTACTGGGATCTCTTTCTTCTGAACATGATCATCACGAATGTTACCTAGACCACCAGCCAGCATGATTGGCTTGTGGTAACCACGTACTTCTTCACCTGCGTGAGAGTTTACTTTCTCTTCGTAAGTACGGAAGTAACCTAATAGGTTTGGACGACCAAATTCGTTGTTGAATGCTGCGCCACCAAGAGGACCTTCAAGCATGATATCCAAAGCAGTAACGATACGGCTTGGCTTACCAAAGTCTGTTTCCCAAGGTTGAACGAAGTTCGGGATCTTCAGGTTAGATACAGAGAAAGCAACCAGACCCGCTTTTGGCTTACCGCCAATACCAGTAGCGCCTTCATCGCGGATTTCACCGCCTGAACCTGTCGATGCGCCCGGCCATGGAGAGATTGCCGTTGGGTGGTTGTGCGTTTCAACTTTCATCAAGATGTGTGTTTTTTCTTGGTGGTAGTTGTATTGGCGAGTTTCTGGATCTGGGAAGAAACGACCGACTTCAGAACCTGTCATTACCGCTGCGTTATCTTTATAAGCAGACAGAACGTGTTCTGGTGTCGTTTCAAAGGTGTTCTTAATCATCTTGAACAATGATTTTTCTTGCTTAACGCCATCGATAGTCCAATCAGCGTTAAAGATCTTGTGACGACAGTGCTCTGAGTTCGCTTGTGCAAACATCATTAGCTCGATGTCAGTCGGGTTACGACCTAGCTTCTCAGTGAAGCTTTCAAGAAGGTAATCAATTTCGTCTTCTGCAAGTGCTAGACCTAGGGTAACGTTTGCTTTTTCAAGCGCTTTACGTCCACCAGTTAGTAGGTCAACTTCCGCATAAGGAGCAGGCTCAGCAACAGTGAACAGTGCCGCCGCTGATTCGAAGTCAGTGAAAACCACTTCCATCATACGGTCGTGCAGAATGGCTTTCAGCTCAACAAGTTGAAGCTCAGAAAGTTCAGAAGAGGTTTCAATGTAGAAAGCAGTACCGCGCTCTAGACGTGACACTTTAGCCAGTCCGCAGTTGTGTGCGATATCTGTTGATTTTGAAGACCAAGGCGAGATAGTGCCCGGGCGTGGCGTTGCAAGCAGCAATAAACCTTCAGGTTCATGCTCTTCAATCGTTGGACCGTAAGTCAGTAGCTTTTCTAGCTTCTCAACTTCAGACGCATCTAGGTCTGCCGTTAAATCAGCAAAGTGGGCAAACTCAGCGTAAATACCTGTTACAGGTAAGCTTAATTCACGACAAAGCTCTAAAAGCTTGTTAACACGAAACTCAGATAGAGCTGGGGAGCCACGCAAAATTCTCATGTGCTTAGGTCTCTTATGCAGTTGATTAAGGTGATATTGGAATAAATTCAGTGGGTTATAGGAACAACCTAACTGTTTTCTTCGAAGCTATTCCCGAAGGTTAACAAACCTATGCCGATTCCACCTCTTCAATGCGAGCGCATTATAAAGCATTTCTTTTTGTGACGTAACACCAAAAGCAACCGTTTGCGTTATTTTTTTCATCTAACGATATAAATGACAGTTTTGCTGCATTTATCAGCACTTTTACAACTGTTTAAATAAACCTGCTTTGCCAGCCTTGCGGGGTTTGGTATAAAGGGCTTCCACTTTTCGAGATTTCATTTTGATGCCTAAATTTACGCTCATCTTTTCGTCTAAGTTCCTTCTGCTCGCTATTGCCCTTTTTGGGTTGGCTGGATGCCAGATTGAATCTGAACCTAAAAGTGTCCTTGAGCAGATACGAGAGCGTGGCGTTCTTCGTGTCGGCACCCTGAATAACCAACTCTCTTATTACATCGGTCCAGATGGTCCTGCTGGCTTGGACTACGAGTTAGCTCGCGAGTTTGCAGAAGAGCTTGGTGTAAAGCTTGAGGTTAAACCTGCTTACCGTCTATCCGGCCTATTTCCTACGTTAAAGAAAGGCGAGATCGATCTTATCGCAACGGGGTTAACACAAAACAGCAACCTGACACGTGCCTATCGCGCTGCGCCCGCTTATTATTATGTAAGCCAGCAAGTCGTGTACAAAAAAGGCCAGTGGCGCCCAAGAAACCTTGAGCAACTGATCAAGTTCGAGAATGAGCGTCAGGCTGATTTCGTAAAAGCACAAACTGAATCAGAAGAGATAGCGACTACTGACACATTGACGCCATCTTTGGTTGTAGTGAAAGACTCACACTTTGAGCCAACATTAAAACAGCTGCAAAACACACACGATGACTTTATCTACGATGCGATCGGCAATGCTGATATCAACGACTTGCTAAAAGAAGTCTCTACAGGGGAACGCTTGTTTACTGTGGCGGATTCGATTGAGCTGTCACTCGCACAACGTTTATACCCAGACGTCGCTTTGGCTTTTGAACTTACAGAAGACCAACCGATCTCTTGGTATTTACAGAAGTCTGAAGATGAGAGCCTTTATGCGCTGCTGATTGAGTTTTTCGGTAACCTAAAGCAGTCTGGTGAGCTCGCTTCACTGGAAGAGAAATATATTGGCCATATCGGCACCTTCGATTATGTCGATACTCGTGCCTTTATCCGCGCCTTGGATAGCAAGCTGCCAAAATGGTCTCCACTGTTTCAGAAATATTCGCAAGAATTTGATTGGCGCTTGATTGCTGCTTTGGCATACCAAGAGTCACACTGGAACCCTGTCGCACGCTCTCCAACCGGTGTTCGAGGCATGATGATGTTAACGCTACCAACTGCGAAGAGCGTTGGTGTGACCAATCGTCTTGACCCTAAACAGTCGGTACAAGGCGGGGTTGAATACCTGCGTCGTATCGTTAACCGAGTGCCCGACTCAATCACTCAACACGAAAAGATCTGGTTTGCGCTTGCCTCATATAACGTAGGTTACGGGCACATGATGGATGCTCGTCGCTTAACCAAAGCACAAGGCGGTGATCCTGACGCTTGGGGTGATGTGAAAGACAGGCTGCCTCTGCTAAGACAGAAGAAGTACTACAGTAAAACTCGTTACGGTTATGCGCGTGGTGATGAAGCAAGGAATTACGTTGAGAACATTCGCCGTTATTACCAAAGCATTATCGGCCATGTGAATAAGCGTAATAAAGAGGAAGAAGCGAGCCTTGAAGGGTTGGTGGTTATCCCACCTTTAGAGATCTCGGGCGCTGAATCGACAATCAGTGCGGCTGAATCCGCTGTCGATGAAGCTGAGTCTTCCAAATAAATAAAAAAGAGCAATGCTATATAGCGTTGCTCTTTTTTTTATACATGGGCCTTTGGCTCGTATTGGCTGTTTCGCATTAAGAAGCTAAACCAGCAAAGTGACCGTTAAATTTGAGGTGTCATATTGCAGTAACAATCGAACTTTATAACGTCACACCATAAGCGACATCATGCTCGGTTGGATTCAGATACTAACCATTGCAAGAGTGGTTCAGAAAGCTAACGCTAAGTTCGCGACAGAGCTCATAAACAAATAACCACTATAATTAAAACTGAAGTCATAATTACAAAGCCAGACGACAAATAGGAAATCGTTGAAATGATGAAGAGTAAACTGAAATCGAAGCGCCTTGATAAGACCGTTGCTGCAAACCGTCGTAAGCGTATGCTTTCAAATAATAAGAAGAAAATCATTTGGCGCAACCGTGCTTTCATGCAGATACTTTCTGAGTAAATATACCGAGTAAGTTTTCTGCGGCACTCTTGCTATCGAGAGTGCCGAAAGCTTGCTGTTATTTTTTGTTACAGACCTTGTTTTTGTTACAGACCTTGTTCTTGTTACTGACCTTATTCTTATTACTTGCCTTGTCAGATTCTAAACACTGCTCTTCCAACAGACGGTCTTGCTTTCGCTTTTCTTTTATCTCTTTTCTACGACGCTTGAAAAACGCTTGCAGTTGCTCACGGCACTCTTGTTCTAACAAACCATTTTCCACGTCTGCATAGTGGTATGAGGCTTGGCTTTCAAAGAGGTTCAATACCGTACCTGCTGCGCCTGCTTTTAAGTCAGGAGCCCCAAACACAATGCGCTTTACTCGGCTGTGTAACAAAGCACCTGCACACATTGGGCAAGGCTCAAGCGTGACGTATAAGGTGGTATCGAGTAAGCGATAGTTTTCTAAAGCTTGGCCCGCTTTACGCAAGGTTTCGATCTCTGCGTGTGCCGTGGCATCGTGGCTTCCAATAGAACGGTTCCAACCTTCAGAAATAATCTCACCCTCTTTTACCAACACGGCACCAACGGGAACCTCTCCCTCTTTCTCTGCTTGCTTAGCAACCTCGATGGCGCGTCGCATGAAGATTTCATCTTGAGGGGTGAATTGATGGTCTGACAAAGGGAACTCCAGAAAACAAAGGATAAGAACAAAAAAAGGTATGCGGAGAAGCATACCTAATCTTAGTAATAATGAACAATAAAGAGATAACGAACAACAAGCGCGGGCTTGTTCGTTTAATCTCTAGCTAGCGGCTTATCTAACTAACAGCATCGCCTAGCTCATTGACTATTTTTGTCGCTTTCACACTCACAATACGGTTGTTCTCGACCGAGATAATTTCAAACTGCCATTGCTGGCACTGAACGACTTCTCCCGTATCGGGTAAACGCCCGATTAACCAAGTCACAAGGCCATTCAATGTTTGGAAGCCTTCGCTTTCCCCTTCTAACTCTGACAGCTCTAAGCGGTTCTTGAGCTCACTGATAGGGATTAATCCATCCACCAGCAATCCGTCTTCCACTTGCTCTGTCCATAGGTCATTGGGGTTATTGGATAACTCACCTGCAATCGCTTCGAGAATATCGTAATGAGTCACAAGGCCTTGCACATCGCCATACTCGTCAACAATGAATGCCATCTCAGTACCCGACTCTTTAAAGTAGCCAAGTAACCGCAGTGCCTTCATCGATTCTGGAACATAGATCGGTGACTTAGACAGCCCCATGATGACTTGAATACTTAAATTGCCCGCCTGATTCAGCAAGGCTTTGGACGACACCGTACCGACCACTTTATTGAGATGATCTTGGCACAATGGAAATACACTGTGCTTTGAAGAGCGCAGTTTCTTAAATATCTGCTCTACAGGTTGCTCAATATCTAGAAAGTCGACGTCTCGACGTGGCGTCATCAAAGAGCTTACAAGGCGATCATCAAGCTGCAAGATATTGCGAATCATCTCTTGCTCGCCACGCTCAATCACTCCAGATTCTGAGCCCTCTTTCACCAGTGCATGGATATCGTCTTCAGTGACACTATCTTCTTCACCGCCACGCCCCATCAGCTTTAAGATGCCTTCGGTTGACGCAGACAACGCAAACACAAACGGCGTTGCGATTTTAGATAACCAGAAGATTGGTAGCGCGACTAACACAGCAATATTTTCAGCTTGAGACTGAGCAAAACGCTTTGGTACCAACTCACCCACAACAATCGCGAAGTAAGTAATACCGACAACGACTACCGTAGTAGACAAGATATTCGCTTGTGTTGGGTCGAATCCCCACAGCTCAAGTTGAACGGCCAGTGGCGCAGAGAGCGTCGCCTCGCCCACAATGCCGCTGAGTAAGCCGATTACCGTAATACCGATTTGAATGGTTGAAAGGAAGCGGGTTGGGTTTTCTTTGAGCTCAAGAGCAATCTGAGCGGAGCGATGTTTTTCGGCTAAGCGTTTCAGCCGACTATTTTTTGCTGCTACCAATGCAATCTCTGACATGGCAAACAGACCATTTAAAACAATTAACCCTACTAAAAGCAGAATCTTCATGTGGTTTGGATTTCCTAATTTTACCGGCCAACAATTAGCCGTGATCCGGAGTATAAGCTGAGTGCCTTTATTTTGAATATAAAAAGTTTTGGATATAGAAAGTTTGGGATATAAAAAGTCTTGGCTATAAACATCTTGGATAAAAAACGGAAAAAGATGGCGAAAAAAAGCCCGCACATTTCGGTGCGGGCTTCGATGATTTTTATGTTAGTTCGTTTGGCTTTTCTTAGCTTTACTTATCTTACATTGTGTAAGTGTAAGGAGCTTGGATACCTAGTGGGATACCAAGAGCCCAGTAACCTAGCAAGAAGATAGACCAACCGATTAGCATAGCAATCGAGAATGGCATCATTAGAGAAGCTAGAGTACCAATACCTGTCGACTTAACGTAGCGTTGACAGTAAACAACAACCAGTGGGAAGAACACCATCAGTGGAGAAATGATGTTAGACACTGAGTCACCTACACGGTAAGCCGCTTGAGATAGCTCTGGAGAGATACCCACAACCATTAGCATAGGAACTAGGATAGGACCAATCAGTGCCCACTTAGCTGAAGCAGAACCTACAAGAAGGTTAACTGCAGCCGTTAGTAGAATCATACCAACAACCGTTGCTTCACCAGGAAGATCCATCGCTTTCAAGCCTTCAGCACCGTAAAGCGCCAGCATAGTACCGATGTTTGATTGAGCGAATGCAGATAGGAACTGAGCACAGAAGAACGACATTACAATGTATGCGCCCATCGTGGCCATTGTCTCAGACATCGCTTTGATAACATCGTTACTATTCTTGAATGTACCCGCTACACGGCCGTAGACGATACCCGGAATAATAAACAGAATGAAGATCAGAGGAACGATAGACTTCATTACTGGTGCTGAGAACGCCGTTAGTTCACCTTCAGGCGAACGAAGTGCTGAGTTTTCAGGAACCAAAGCAGCGATAAGCAGACCAATACCTGCAACCATAGCCCAACCAGCGAATTTGAATGCTTTAGATTCAATCGCTGTGAACGTACCTAGATCAGGTGCTTGTTCAGCATCTTCATCTACTGGAGTTTTTGCAAGACGAGGTTCAATGATCTTCTCTGTCACGTACCAACCGATACCAACAATGAGAACTGAAGACAAACCAGTAAAGAAAATGTTCGCTAGAGGGTTAACCACGTATGCAGGGTCAAGAACGTTTGCCGCTGTTTGAGTGAAGCCTGCTAGTAGCGGGTCAATACCTGAAGGAATGAAGTTCGCTGAGAAACCACCTGATACACCAGCAAACGCTGCTGCAATACCCGCTAGAGGGTGACGACCCGCTGCGTGGAAGATGATACCGCCAAGAGGGATTACTAGAACGTAACCTGCATCTGCTGCTGTGTGAGACACGATAGCAACAAGGATTAGCATTGGCGTTAATAGCTTAGCTGGCGTGAAGTTCAGCATCTTCTTAAGGCCAGTCGTAATGAAGCCTGAAGAGTCAGCAACGCCAACACCTAGCATAGCAACAAGTACGATGCCTAACGGTGCGAAGCCTGTGAACGTGGTAACCATATTCGCTAGGAAGCTAGCAAGCGCTTCACCAGTTAATAGGTTGTTTACTTCTAGAGCAGCACCCGTTTGAGGGTTGATTAGGTCGAATGAAAGATTCGATAAAAGTGCAGATGCTACCCATACGATAACTAGAGCCCAGAAGAACAGAATTGCAGGGTCTGGAATTTTGTTGCCGGCGCGTTCAATGAAGTTTAGAAAGCGGTCCATCCCACTGATCTTCTCAGTCGATGGTGCTTTTTTTACAGCTTGGTTACTCATTGTAACTCCATATGTGATGTTGTTTGTTTAGGCCTAATAAAAGTTTTGACCATGGCCTATTGGTACAGCACATATTCTATTAAAGTCGCTGTTAAAAAGCACAAGGTTCCACATCATTTTCCATAAATGGAGACATATTTTGCAAAAATACTGTACAACAGCAACAATATAAAAACACAAAAAACACCATTCCATATACAGAGTTTTAACTGGCACGTAAACAATGTCCGAGGAGTGAAAACTATCAGTAAAGAGGATGCTTAGGCCTTGGCATGCAGTAAACGTTTGCTTAATAGATCAATCAAACTCACTGTATTTGGAGAGCATAGTCTCGAGGTAAATGCTTTGCGAATGGTTCATACGATCTTGCCATGCAACGGAAACAGTAATGCTTTTTAACGCACTAGACAAAGCGCCAGCAGCATTCTCCACCTCACAAGTCATCGCATACCCAGAGTCCGACAAACCGGATAAAGGATCTGAGCTTGCCGTGTTGAGACAATAGTTCGCTTTATTGAGTTGCGAAAAAGGAATAAGCCCTACTGCCCCACTCACATCCGAGACTCGCGTTCGATAATATTCCATTTGCCTTTCAGCAAAGTGAAGTGCCTCTACACTGTGAAGCGCAAAGTCCGACTTTTGCTCCGCATAAACTTGCAGCTTAACCAACCCTAGAGAAGCTACACCGATCAATAGAAAAGAGATAAGAACCTCTATCAGGCTAAAACCTGAGTGTTTAGAAATCATTCCATGATCCTCGCTTCCATTTAGCTTTCAAAGGAACACTATGAGGGTTGTATTCACCGATATAATCCAGATTGATTGACCCCTGAATTGTCGATAACCCACCAACGGAATCAAAGAACATCCCTCCTTTAGGAAAAAAAGAAGCAAATCCAATATAAACCGAATTGATCTGTACTAAACCTGCGATAGGAACCGTATCTGGAACTTTAGCCCACAAACCACTCAATAGGTCGGTATCGACATCGGGAGAATTAGGATTATCAAATATACTCATATCATTTAGATGATAAAAAGATCCATCAAATACGCTTGCGTTGCCGTTCGCAACGATGCCGTCTTGAATCACTAATGAACGTGGCGTAATAACTCCTGGGATAGGTTCAACGACATTAATCGCAGGTGAGTAAACCACACAATCACCTATAACCCAGACCTTATTTTCCCCACTTGAAAAGGCATCATTAATGGCTTTACTACATTTACTACCTTGATATTTCCCACCAACCAAGTCTGTGTGTTTAGGAGGAGATGTAGTCCGGTCAATAAGGTCGATAACATGATAATCAAGCTTAATTTGGTCGATGTTCTCTGAAGTTTTTGGCACTCCAAAGTAGTTAGAGAAAGTATCGATATCCGGATCGAATTTGAAATCTGATTGAAATGAGTTTGAAGGTAATGAACCCGAAGAATCGATAATTGCATCACTACTAATATTGGTGGTTTGCTGGCAAGACTCGAAGGAAGGAAAAGGAGGTGACTCTGGTGTAATTGTCTTTAAACGTCCTCCTCCCTTTTGCTTATAGATGACACTATCTAAAAATCGAACAGAGACACACTCGTTAATACCATCAGCAGCAGTAAGAGCAATATCGGGATTGATGTCGATGTTGTGATCAGAAATAAATTCTAAACTTGCATTGGTTTGCATTACTCCTAATCCCGAGGCATCTTCAAAGCTAATCTCTTTGCTCAGCGATAAAGATTGATAACTCGATACCAACAAATTCGGTGTGAGAATTTCTGATTCCAAAGTAACGACTTTCGACTGCTGGCAATGATCCATTAAACCATGGGGAATAACAGTAAGATCATTTTCAGCTATGTAAGTGAAGCCACACTCTAAACCACCTTCTGCTAACCAGTGAGCTTTGCGCCCTTCCACCTCATTCTGAGCCACTTTAATTTGATGAAACACACTGCGATACGTGCCTAACGTCACCACTAAAGCACCAACTAAAAGCACCGATGTGATCAACAAGGTCACCACGCCGCGTTGCTTTCTAAACACCATCATTGCCAGTTCCTTTGTTTAACGGAAACCGAAACCGATTTGGTAACACCTGCGGTTGGAATTGAAGCCGTAATGCTGATATCGGTAAACGTGGTTTTAATAGAGTTCTGCTCTAATAACTGAGCATCAACGCTGAATGCGTCTACCTCGATCAGGCTGTCATCGAAAAGTGAGTAACATCCAGTAACCTGATTAAAAATAGGAATCGCCTCAGATACAGTGGTGCCCTTCTCACAAATTTGTAGCTTGGTTCCATCTTTCCGATAAACGATATTTCGATTATTTTTATTTCCGTTCGAGCCCTCTCTGAAATAGACAAACCCAACGGCAACACCGCCACTCACTTGGATGGTGTTACTCGCTCCAGACAGCTTGATTGAGTAACCATTAGAGCCATCGTAGCCCGCCCGTTGGATATCCTCCTTCATCACCTGCATCGTGCTTGTTAGGTTTTGTAGCAGCAATAATTCAATGCCTTTGTCTTTGGCTATTCTCTGCCCTGTTATAAAGACACTACCGATAATCGAAATCGCGAACACACCAATCACAGACGCCACCATTAACTCAATTAATGATGTGCCTTGCTGCTTGCTAGGAGCTACCGCTGTCGATTTAACAGGCATCATAGCCATACTGTGCACTCGATTCACCGCACACCTTAATTCGCCCCGGTGGACTGGATAATTTGATCAACATCCGATCGGTTGAAGCTGTATTAGGAGAAAGGTAAATCGTCCCTCTTGCTGGCCTTCCTCTCACACTCTCAAAGCTAATTCTTGCGCCTGTGTAGTTATGAGAAAACGAGACATCTCGAAACGGTTGACCCGATAGCATCACCAGCGTTTCGCCGGAGAGATCTTCGGTCGGCTTCAACAACAGACTCCACTCCCCTGTAGATTGCTCTTCATTTTTATCCATCGAGAAATGAACCCAAAGATCTTGATTCCTTTTTACTGACTCTGACTTAGCCTGAATAAGAAAACCATTCAACTCGCCAGCCAATCGCTGCATCTTCACGGTTTGCGTTACTGAACTAAAACTCGGGGCAGCCGTCGCTATCAGTATCGATAACACCGACACCGTGATTAACAGCTCTATTAAAGTAAACCCGCGAGTCATTTCCCAATTTCCTATGTAATACTGCTCGTAACCGTATTTAATCTTGCGCCGATGCTACCACCGGAGAAAAATAGGCAGAGATATTAAAGGAAACTACTCGCGATGATTCGAAGAAATATATGCAACAACAACAACTTAAGCATTAGGGGGATGACATTGATCGAATTATTGATCGCTATCGCCATCGTGGGGATACTTGGTGCCATTGCCTATCCAAGTTATACGAGCCATGTAATTAAAGCGCACCGAGTCACCGCGATAGCTGATATGACAAAGATACAATTGGAAATGGAGACGCTGTACACGGGAAACTATGCATCCGCAGCGGAGAATATTATTTCCGGAGGGACATGTTTGTTTTGCGATACCGACACCAGCCGATACACGTTAGCGATTTCGGCGAGTAGTACAACCTATGCCATACAAGCAGAACCACTTTCACAGCAAGTGAATGATGAATGTTTAGACTCGAATACCGATAAGTTGGAATTGCACCACTCAGGTGTTTCAGAGCCAGAAGCGTGTTGGAAGTAACAAGAGCAACCACCAAAGGGCTCGATAATTTATCTGAAAAATCTAGACTCTTTCTTCTCTGATCTTCTTTTCTCTGATCTACAGATACAAAAAAGCCTGCACACTGGCAGGCTTTAAAAATTTCAATTCACTATCAATTACTTAGTTAGGTCATCGAAGAAGTTTTTAACACCGCTGAAGAAACCTTCAGACTTTGGCTTGTGCTTGCTTGCCGCTTCACCACAACATGTTTCTTCGAATTCACGCAGTAGTTCTTTCTGGCGAGAGCTTAGCTTAACCGGTGTTTCAACCACTAGTTTAACGATTAGGTCACCCACACCGCCGCCACGAACGCCTTTCACGCCTTTGCCACGCATACGGAACATACGGCCCGTTTGTGTTTCTTCTGGCACTTTAAGGTTTACACGACCATCTAGTGTTGGAACTTCAACTTCACCTCCTAAAGCAGCCATAGAGAAGCTTACTGGCACTTCACAGTAAAGGTTGTTGCCGTCACGCTCAAAGATGTTGTGCTCTTTTACGTGTACTTGTACGTACAAGTCGCCAGCTGGAGCGCCGTGCTCCCCTGCTTCGCCTTCGCCAGATAGACGAATGCGATCACCAGTATCAACACCTGCTGGGATCTTAACGTTAAGCGTTTTCGTCTTCTGTTTGCGACCTTGACCATGACATGAGTTACATGGGTCTTTGATGATCTTGCCTTTACCGTTACAAGTAGGACAAGTCTGTTGAACCGCAAAGAAACCTTGGCGCATTTGTACCTGGCCGTGGCCATGACAAGTACCACACGTTTGTGCAGAAGAACCCGCTTTCGCGCCGCTACCGTCACAAATATCACACTCTACAAGAGTTGGTACTTCGATTTCTTTAGATACACCACGAACGGCTTCTTCTAGAGAAAGCTCCATGTTGTAACGCAAATCAGAACCACGTTGTGCACGCGCTTGACCACCACCGCGACGACCGCCGCCAAAGATATCGCCAAACACATCACCGAAGATATCGCCGAAATCACCTTGGCCACCGCCGCCGTAACCGCCGCCACCCATGCCACCTTGTTCAAAAGCTGCGTGGCCGTATTGGTCGTAAGCTGCTTTCTTTTGAGAATCGGTTAGGATCTCGTACGCTACTTTTACTTCTTTAAATTTGTCTGCTGCGCTGTCATCACCCTGATTACGGTCCGGGTGGAATTTCATCGCTAAGCGTTTGTACGCTTTTTTAATATCGCGCTCTGATGCATCGCGGCTTACGCCTAATACTTCGTAAAAATCACGTTTTGACATGTTCTAGGTCACCAAATAATTGCTACTACCGAATGATCACTTCAGTAGTCTATGTATCAATCTAGATAAAAGTTCTGCCGGCTGAAACGCCGAATAAAGCTATTATCTAGATCGACAAGTCTAAATACAAATTTACGGGCGTGAGAGTTACCTCTGACGCCCGCAATAATAAGTCTTTGAGACAAATATCTAAGCAGATAGCTTGAGTCCTAAGTGGAAGCGCGGAGCCTACGTTAGTAGGTGAGCACTTCCGACAACGAAATCAGGCTACTCTGCGACGAAAAATTATTTTTTGTCTTCTTTAACTTCTTCAAACTCTGCATCAACAACGTCGTCATCTTGCTTAGGTTGTTCACCAGCGTCAGCACCAGCTTGTTCAGCTTGAGCTTTCTGTTGAGCAATTTCCATTAGCTTTTGAGCTGCTTGCATAAGTTCTTGAACTTTAGCGTCGATAGCTTCTTTGTCGTCACCAGACTTAACTGATTCTAGAGCTTCGATAGCTGCTTCGATTTTAGCTTTCTCGTCTGCAGGTAGAGCTTCACCAGCTTCTTCTACTTGCTTCTTAGTGCCGTGAATCATTTGGTCAGCTTGGTTACGTGCAGTTACTAGCTCTTCGAACTTCTTGTCAGCTTCTTTGTTAGCTTCTGCTTCTTGAACCATTGCTTCGATCTCTTCCTCAGACAAACCGCCTGATGCTTGGATAGTGATCTTCTGCTCTTTACCTGTCGCTTTATCTTTAGCAGATACGTTCAGGATACCGTCAGCATCTAGGTCGAATGTTACTTCAACTTGTGGCATGCCACGTGGTGCTGGTTGGATACCTTCTAGGTTGAACTGACCAAGAGACTTGTTGTAAGTCGCTTGCTTACGCTCACCTTGAAGAACGTGGATAGTTACTGCGCTTTGGTTGTCTTCAGCTGTAGAGAACACTTGATCCGCTTTAGTAGGGATAGTTGTGTTTTTCTCGATAAGCTTAGTCATTACACCGCCCATCGTTTCGATACCGAAAGATAGAGGAGTAACGTCTAGAAGAAGAACGTCTTTAACTTCACCAGCTAGTACACCACCTTGAACAGCAGCACCCATTGCAACAGCTTCGTCAGGGTTCACGTCTTTACGTGGCTCTTTACCGAAGAACTCAGTTACTTTAGCTTGAACCATAGGCATACGAGTCTGACCACCAACTAGGATAACGTCAGTGATTTCGCCTACAGATAGGTCAGCATCTGCTAGAGCAACTTTTAGTGGCTCAAGAGAACGTTGAACTAGGTCTTCAACTAGAGACTCAAGCTTCGCACGAGTCACTTTGATGTTCATGTGCTTAGGACCAGTCGCATCAGCAGTAACGTAAGGTAGGTTTACGTCAGTTTGAGTAGTAGAAGAAAGCTCGATTTTCGCTTTTTCTGCTGCTTCTTTAACACGCTGCATTGCTAGTGGATCAGATTTAAGGTTGATACCTTGCTCTTTCTTGAACTCATCTACTAGGTAGTTGATCATGCGGTTATCGAAATCTTCACCACCAAGGTGAGTATCACCGTTAGTTGAAAGAACTTCGAAAGTCTTCTCGCCTTCTACTTCATCGATTTCGATGATAGAGATATCGAATGTACCACCACCAAGGTCGTATACAGCGATAGTGCGATCACCACCTTGCTTGTCTAGGCCGTAAGCCAGAGCAGCAGCAGTAGGTTCGTTGATGATACGTTTAACATCTAGACCAGCGATACGGCCAGCATCTTTCGTTGCTTGACGTTGAGCATCGTTGAAGTAAGCAGGAACAGTTACAACTGCGCCAGTTACTTCTTCGCCTAGGAAGTCTTCAGCTGTTTTCTTCATTTTCTTAAGAACTTCAGCAGATACTTGAGGAGCAGCCATTTTTTGGCCTTGCGCTTCAACCCATGCATCACCGTTATCAGCTTTAACAATGTTAAAAGGCATGATTTCGATATCGCGTTGAACTTCTTCATCTTCAAAACGACGACCGATTAGACGCTTAATCGCGTATAGCGTGTTTTGAGGGTTAGTAACTGCTTGACGTTTCGCAGGTTGACCAACTAGCGTCTCGCCTTCAGTGTATGCGATTACCGATGCTGTTGTGCGTTCGCCTTCAGCATTTTCTAATACGCGTGGTTTGTCACCGTCAAGAACAGCAACACAAGAGTTAGTAGTACCTAAATCAATACCAATGATTCGACCCATCAGGCTTTCTCCGAATAAATTCTATTTAGTTTTTTGCTATACCCACTATGTGGGGGGTAGTAATCAGGGATTCAACCCTAATACACAAATTTAAGTGCAAATGTAATTTGCTTTCGTATGCACCATAGATAAGGGCTGCAAACTAATTTTCAAGGGAAATAGGTAAAAAAAATCTGTTTTTCCCCCTATCTTTCTACTTAAAGGTAAAAAGTGGCTTACCCCTTACTGCTTAAGGCTCGAAAGTTGACATATTCACGCGTTCATCTTCATAAATAAAATGTCTCCCTATTCTATCTCGCATAAAAAAAGACCTTCATATGGAAGGTCTTTTTTCAACTAACAGCGAGTCGAACCGTTATTGATTCTGCACTATTTTTGATTCGGCAATATTATTGATTAAGAACTAACTGGTAGAAGCTTGCTTGGGTGTAGTCACCCGCTTCCATACCACGCCACTCACAGGCAGAACTCGACTTCTTAGTATTACACTGGTTATACGCACCCGCTTTGAAGTACATCCAGTCTTGACCGTAACCAAGATCGATATCGTGTCCCTGATATTTGCCCTTTGCCAAGTCAACATCATAGGTCTTCACAATAGGATAGGCTGAATTTGGATTTTTAGTAAAGGTTAAGTGCATGATGTTATCTTTGATATTCACATCATATGAGAACACTTCACCTAGCTTGATACCATCAGTAGGATCAGAGCTGCCTTTTTTCAGATTGTATTGGCCAAATACATCATGGCGAATGTCTTTACGAAGCTTCTTACCGTTTTCATCCTTCGCATTTTTCATCTCTGTCGGCGGGTTTAATTCATAGTTCCACGTTAGCGAACCATGCTCATGCTCTGGCAATTTGCGGTAAACAATTTTCAGAGGTTCATTATCCGACCCATGGATTTGACCAATAACCACAGAGAATGCACCGGTTTTCTTATAGTTACCGCTGGTGCTCACCTGATCAACAGAAAGTGTTGCCGTCATCTGCCCACCGATAGAGCCAAACTCTTCCGCGTTCTTATGGCTTGAAATCGCGAAGTTGTTGCTCGGCGCAGAGTAGCTATCCGCTAGCATCGCTCTTAGCTCACTACGCGTGTTTTTACTGTTTGGCGTCGTTGGAGCTGTATTCGGAGCCACAAACACCATCGCACCAGATTCAGCATCCGTGTAGAACCATTTAGGGTGAACGTAAGGCGTGTCTACATTCGACAGTTCCTTTTTACCAATCTCCAGCGTTTTACCTTTTCTAGACCCTTCAGTCGTCAGCTCCGGTAAGTTAATTTTCCATTTAGATAAATCGAAGTTTTGTGCTGGTGCTTTTGCAGGGTCAAGATTGAACTGTTGACCAATATCGTGATTAGAAGCAAGAGCGGGAGCGGCTAAAAGGCTGGCAGTCAGTAGGCTAAGGTAAGACAGCTTCATTATTGGGTTTCCTTTATGTCGTCATAATGTAGGTTGCCAGAACAATAAAATAATATTGTATTATTATATGTGATCTATATTAAAGATTGAAAACTGATGACCAATTCGGCGCGAATAAAAAGAAAAAATGAGACTTAACACCAATCAAAGATCTTTTTAGCCAAGTTATCAGATAGCCCAAAGCACTTATCATCAGAAACAAAAAGCCCCGCTCTCATTGAGCGGGGCTTCTAATTATCAAATCTTAATTAAGAATTATGCTTCTGCTTTCTTTAGCTCAGCTTCTTCGTTAGCTTCAACGCCGATTTCGTTTTCAGATTTCGCTACGATAGTGTTAACCGCAGTATCACCAACAACGTTAGAAGAAGTACAGAACATGTCACAGATACGGTCAACAGCAGCAACAATCGCTAGACCTTCTGGTGGCAAACCTAGTTGGTGCAATAGAACACCGACCATAACCACACCACCACCAGGAACACCACCAGCACCGATAGACAGTAGCAAGATAGTTAGACCTAGAGTAAAGATATCAGCAGTGTTGATTGGCTGACCGAATGCGTTTGCTACGAACATAGTTGCTAGTGCGATGTAGATAGATACACCAGACATGTTCATTGTTGCACCTAGTGGTACACCGAAACCTGCCACTGACTTAGATACGTTTAGTTTGTCCGTTAGAGTACGCATTGTTACTGGAATCGTCGCGTTCGAGCTTGCAGTCGATAGTGAGAAAAGGATTTGCTCACGAGTTGCACGTAGGAACTGCTTTGGAGAAATACCAGTGAATGAACCAACCATCATTGGGTAGAAGAAGAAGATCCAGAACACAAGCATCGCTACAACAAGCGCTACATAGCCAGCAACTGACATTAACGTGTTTGCATCAAGTGTTGCACCTAGTTGAATCATCAGAGCAAATACACCGTATGGCGCAAGGCTCATTACTAGGCCGATAAGCTTCATCATGATCTCGTTAGCCATCTTGAATGTCTTGATAGCTGGGCCACCACGAGAATCAAGAGCTTGGATAGCAAGACCAGTCAGAATAGCCATGAAGATGATTTGCAGCATGTCTCCACTTGCAAATGCTTCTACAGGGTTGCTAGGAACGATATTAACAACAAGAGAGAAGATATCTGGCGTTTCAGTTGTTGTAAGCGCAATTGTCTCAGAAACTGTACCCGCTAGATTCGCACCAGCACCCGGTTGGAAAATAAGACCAATCGTTAGCGCTGCAGAAATCGCGATGATGGTGTTAATAATGTAAAGACCAAAGGTTTTACCACCAAGACGACCGAATGAACGAATATCTTTTAGCTCAACGATACCGCAAACAATAGATACGTATACAAGAGGTACTACAAGCAACTTGATAAGTGATACGAACATACCACCAGCACCTTCAGCTGCGCCGAGTAGGTACGTATCAAAAATAGCAATGCCGCTGAATAGGTACTGAATAGCAGTACCAATAATAAGGCCGGCAAACAAGCCTACAAAAATCTTACTTGAGAGCGATTTATCCATCGTTCTTCTCCAGTTTGTTGTGTTTAAAAATTGTACTTTTATAGTTATATATGCGACCCAAATCGCTATATTGCAGTGGATTTTACATACAAAGGTAACAATTAAAAGCATTTATTTACAAAAACACTACAAGCGTGACATCAAAACATTTCTTCATTAACAACCAGTTTCATAATATAAAACTCTAAATTACTGTTCTGGATAAAATAAAAAGAACGACATTCTTAATGCGATTTTGGTGACTATTCACGTGGACTCTCAAGTTACAGGCATAAAAAAAGAGAGGCATATGCCTCTCTTTTCATTTCACGTTAACCAGTGAATTATTTTGTCGCCGCTATTTTGTTACTTCACAATTGCAATAATCAACTGCTTGGCAAACGGCCACTCAATTACTTAGCAACCATTACCATTGCAGGGCGAATAACACGGCCGTTAAGCTCGTAGCCTTTCTGCATAACAAACATCACAGTGTTTGACTCGTGGTCTGGGCTTTCTTGAATCGACATGGCTTGGTGGAATTCAGGGTTGAATGCTTCACCTTCAGGGTTGATCTCTGTAAGACCAAATTTAGCCACTGTATCTACGAACGTTTTGTGAGTTAGCTCAACACCTTCAAGAATCGGCTTAACCGCTTCGTTCTCAGCATCTGCAGCTTGTACTGCACGCTCTAGGTTATCGATAACAGGTAGTAGGCCTTCAGCGAATTTGTTTAGCGCGTATTTACGTGCTTTATCCACTTCTTGCTCAGTACGACGACGCATATTCTCAACTTCAGCCTTTGCGCGAAGAACAGAATCTTGCTGCTCTTTCACTTTAGACTCACTAGAAAGCAGTGCGGCTTCTAGTTGAGCAATTTTTGATTCCTGCTCATCAGCCGCGTCTTCATTCAGTTCAGCTTCTTCAACTTTCTCAGCTTCAGCAATGATCTGATCTAGTTCTTCTTCGGTTACTTTGTTTTCTTCGTTGCTCATGATATCTCCAGAATTCGTTTTCAATGCCAGTGACAGGCGTGTTTGCGCCTCAAATTGATATAAAACACTCGCATAGACGTTCAACTTGCCTTTATTATGGGGATGAAGAATTTTGATTCAAGCCTAATTCGTTTGGAAACGTTATGAAAAAGCCATTTGAAGTCATCGCAATTATTGGTAAACCTCGAGATCAGCAAGCAATTCAGACTCATAGAGAGCTCTATCAGTGGTTAAGTACTGAGAGTTATCAAGTGTTTGTTGATGATAGGCTCTCCAGCATTTTGGACGATATCCCACAAGAACATTTTTCTAGCCTGATTGAATTGGGTAAACGTGCCGATCTCGCAATTGTTGTGGGTGGTGATGGAAATATGCTCGGTGCGGCTAGAATCTTGTCACGTTTCGATATTTCAGTGATAGGTGTTAACCGAGGTAATCTTGGTTTCCTAACCGATCTCAACCCTGAAAACTTTCAGAGCGCGCTGACTGATGTGCTTAAGGGAGAGTTCATGGAAGAAGAACGCTTCTTACTTGAAACTGAAATTCATCGTCACGGCCAGATAAAAAGCCACAATGCAGCCCTTAATGAGGCTGTACTGCACCCCGGCCAAGTCGCGCACATGATCGAGTTCGAAGTGTATATCGATGACAGCTTCGCCTTCTCACAGCGCTCTGATGGCTTGATCGTCTCAACACCGACAGGTTCTACCGCTTATTCGCTTTCTGGCGGCGGCCCTATCCTGTCATCAAGCCTAAATGCTATCTCACTAGTGCCAATGTTCCCGCACACCCTTTCAAGCCGCCCACTGGTGGTGGATGGAAAGCGTCGTATCAAGTTGATCGTATCGCCTGATAACCGCGGTACACAGGAAGTCAGCTGCGATGGCCAAATCTCGCTACCGGTTTCGCCTGGCGACGAGATCCATATTTACCAAAGCCCGAATGTACTCAAGCTGATCCACCCTAAAGACTACAACTACTACCATGTTCTACGTAACAAACTAGGCTGGTCGAGTAAGCTGTTCTAAAAGAATAAACGCTCCAGTGGTAACCGAAAATTTGAAAGGCTGACGACATTCGTCAGCCTTTTTTATTGCCAGTAAAAAGCCCGTCGGCTCACGCTTCTCTTCAATTCCTTATACCGGCAGTCCCGAGAAGGAGGAACGACTGAGTTGGGAATCTATAGCGGTATCAGTGATCTACGGACGCACTCAATTCTGAGTTCGGTCACAAAAAATTTTCACCTGTCGACTTTACTGTATAAAGAAACAGTATATACTGATCTTATATACAGTATTATTCAGTTATACAGGTAAATAAAAATGCTGGCTCATCTAAGTGTTAATAATTTCGCTATTGTTAAGTCTTTACAGCTAGAACTCTCTAAAGGCATGACAACAATCACCGGAGAAACTGGTGCGGGTAAATCTATCGCTATCGACGCTTTAGGCTTATGTCTTGGAGGAAGATCCGATGCAGGAATGGTTCGACAAGGTGAAGAAAAAACCGAAGTCAGTGCCGCTTTTTTACTTGAGAACAATCTGCACGCTACTCGCTGGTTAGAAGACAACGAATTGCTTGATGGCAGTGAGTGCATCCTGCGCAGAACCATCTCAAAAGAAGGTCGTTCTCGTGCATTCATCAACGGTAGCCCTGTCCCTCTTTCGCAATTGAAATCACTTGGACAACTGCTGATCAACATCCATGGTCAACACGCGCATCACCAGTTGATGAAAAGCGATTACCAAATGGCGATGCTTGATCAATACGCAGGCCACTTGAACCTGTTGAAATCGACACGTAACGCCTACCAAGCCTGGCGACAAGCCGATAACCACTTAAAAGAGTTACGTGAAAATAGCCAGCAAAACCAAGCTCAAAAACAACTTCTTGAATACCAAATCAAAGAGTTAAATGAGCTGTCTATTGGGGAGGAAGAATATGAAGACCTCGAACAAGAGCATAAGCGCCTCTCCAATAGCGGAGAATTGGCCACAACCTGTCAGCAAGCTATCGAGCTTATTTATGAAGGCGAAGAAGTTAATGCGCTTGGTATTCTGCAATCGGCCAATAACTCCCTGATTCAGTTAGCTGAGCTTGATGAAAGATTGGCTGAATTGCCGAGCTTATTGTCTGAAGCCATTATTCAGATTGAAGAGACCAATAACGAATTAAGAACCTACCTAGACAGCATTGATGTCGATCCGGGTCGTATGGCTTACGTTGAAGAGCGTTTCTCTAAAGTGATGTCGATGTCTCGTAAGCACCACGTGTTACCAGAAGAGCTTTACAAGCACCATCAAGACTTATTACAACAGGTTGAAGCACTTGATTGCTCGGATGAAAAACTCGATGAATTGGCCAATGATGTCGAGAACCAATACCAGTCGTTCGTTGCCAAATCAGAGAAGCTTCATAAATCTCGAACTCGTTATGCAAAAGAGCTCAACAAACTGATCACGCAAAGCATGCACGAACTGAGCATGGAAAAAGCGCAGTTTGCCATTGAAGTGAACAACACAAACACGCACCCTTCCCCATTGGGTATGGATAACGTGACCTTCATTGTTTCGACCAACCCAGGCCAACCAATGCAGCCAATTGCCAAAGTAGCTTCTGGTGGTGAGTTATCACGAATCTCACTGGCGATTCAGGTGATAACAGCTCAAAAAGTGGATACACCAAGTCTTATTTTCGATGAAGTCGATGTGGGTATCAGTGGACCAACGGCTGCGGTTGTCGGAAAAATGCTACGTAAGCTAGGCGAATCTACGCAGGTGATGTGTGTGACTCACTTACCTCAAGTTGCCGGTTGCGGTCACCAACAACTGTTTGTTGCGAAGAACACGAAATCAGGTAAAACCGAGACTCAAATGCACACGCTTGATGAACAACAACGCGTTTCAGAGCTTGCTCGACTGCTTGGTGGCAGCCAAATTACCGAATCGACACTTGCCAATGCAAAAGAGTTATTAATCGCAGCTTAGGTTACATATTCGGCAACTTTCTGATAATTTACCGAAAATTCTTGGCAATTTTGCAACTTAATTCAAAATTGCCAGTCATAACAAGCTCAAAGCGCAAGGAGCTTTTTACTTCTTGCTGGAGCTTGTTTATTATCAGGCAGTATTTTAGCGAAGAAAGATCTCAAACTATGCGAATTAAAAAGTGGTTAGTTGCAGTTCCACTTGCACTAACAATGTTGACCGGTTGCTCCCTACTAGAGAAGTTGGTTTATCGAATTGACATCAATCAGGGTAACTATGTTGAACAAGAAGCTGTCGATCAGCTCAAGTTTGGCATGACAAAAACACAAGTTCGTTACGTTATGGGCTCACCAATGCTTATCGAAAACGGCTACCCAGATACGTGGTACTACATTTACCACCACCAAAAAGGCCATGAAGACCCTATTCAGAAAAACCTAGTCGTTAACTTTGATGCCACAGGCACTCTAGTAACGATCAACGGTGATTTTGAAGCCAGTGATGAGTTCTTCGAAAGCCTTCGCTAGCTTTCAACTAACAAAGCTTTCCAGTCGACAAAGCTCTTAGCCGATAAAGCTATCAGTCGACAAAACTATCAGTCGACAAAGCAAGAATCGCAAAAGCCTGCTCACATGAGCAGGCTTTTTAATATCTGCTAACAAATTAGCTGCGTTGTCTAACCAGCAAGCACAAAAAAGCTCGCCAACATAGCGAGCTCTCTTCTTAGTCAAACTTGTTTGGCATTACGATTTAGCAGCGGCCGCTTTTGCTTGTTCAGCACGCTTACGGCGAATCTCTTTTGGATCCGCTAACAGTGCTCGGTAGATTTCGATACGGTCTTTATCACGAACCGTCGCATCTAGCTTAACGTTGCGGCTGAATACGCCAACCTTGTTTTTCGCTAAGTCGATTTCTGGATACAGTTCCAAAACACCAGACTGCGCAATAATCTCTTCCACAGTCGCGTTCTTGTTCACCACCAAGGTAAACACACGCTGCTCGTGCGGAAGCGCAAACACAACCTCTACGTGGATCATATCCGATTCAATAGTCATGGCTTAATAAACCTGTTTCGCGCGTTGAGTAAAAGCACTGACCATATTGCTCGTCAGCTCATTGAAAACCTTACCAAATGCCATTTCAATCATTCGGCTAGAAAATTCAAACTCCAACTTAAGCTCAACCTTACACGCTTGCTCATCGAGCGGAGTAAAATACCAACCACCCTGCAATTTTTTGAACGGGCCATCCACCAGCTCCATCAAGATCTCAGCGCCATCCGCTAAGCGGTTCGATGTGGTAAATGTTTTGCTGATACCAGCTTTAGAGACATCAACCGAAGCCACCATAGTTGAATCTGAAGATTCGATCACACGTGAACCAGAACACCCTGGCAAAAACTCGTGATAACGAGCAACATCATTGACCAAGCTGAACATCTGGTCGGCACTAAACGACACTAATGCTGAACGAGTAACCTTTGGCATATAGACTCCTGTTAAAGACAGCGTTACATTAACACAAACTGCAATTTTAATTGTATTGGGCCAGAGCGCAAATAAAAAGGATTCCCCAACTAGGGTGCAATCCGTATAATGAGGCCATTATGGCAAAGAATAAATCAAAATCAAAAGCCGGTAGTAATACCATTGCGCTTAATAAGAAAGCTCGCCACGAATATTTCATCGATGATGAGATAGAAGCGGGGCTTGAGCTACAAGGCTGGGAAGTAAAATCCCTACGTGAAGGCAAAACCAATATCGCAGAAAGCTACGTCTACATCCGAGACGGCGAAGCATTCATCAGTGGTATGACGATCACTCCGCTCACTCAGGCGAGTACTCATATCGTGGCGAACCCAACACGTATCCGTAAACTACTTATGTCGAGAAAAGAGCTCGACAACCTTATCGGTCGTATTAACCGTGAAGGCATGACACTTGTCGCAACCGCACTTTACTGGTCTCGCTCTTGGGCGAAGATTAAAGTTGGTGTCGCGAAAGGTAAAAAGCTGCACGATAAACGTACTGATATGAAAGAAAAAGATTGGGCGAGAGATAAAGCACGAATTATGAAGAGTAATTTGCGTTAATTTTAAGCACTTAAACGCACAGTGCTAGACAGGCAATGCTTTTCTGGTACTATGCAAATAACACTTGGGGCTGATTTAGGATTCGACAGGAATTTTGAAGTCTGAGGTGCATGCCGTGGGGCGGTTGGCCACGTTAAAAGCCGCAAAAAAATAGTCGCAAACGACGAAAACTACGCACTAGCAGCTTAATAACCTGCTCAGAGCTCTCTTACCCTAGCTTCCGCTCGTAAGACGGGGACCAATAAGAGATCAAACCCAAACTAGCTAGCGCGGATTCTCCCACCTGAGAGGAAAAGCGCGAATAACAATTCAGGTTAGCCTTTAACTAGCGTGTCGGTTCGCAGGTTGCTGGTGAAATTAAAGATCGACTAAGCATGTAGTACCAATGATGAATGATTTTTGGACGCGGGTTCAACTCCCGCCAGCTCCACCAATTCATAGAAAAAGACGTCCTAGGGCGTCTTTTTTTATACCCGAAGAAAAGTAAATCAATAACTTAGCGTGCACACTAGTCCTATCTCGTTCTGGACAGCTCATTTTTTTAGCAGTACGCTTAGCAGTACCGATTCGATAATGCTAACTTTGGTACTGCTATGGCGAGAACAACGAAACCTCTAACTAATACGGAAATTAAACAAGCGAAGCCAAAAGAGAAGGTTTATGACCTGCGAGATGGTCAAGGACTTGTACTCCGTATAAAGCCTAATTCATCAAAGCTATGGCTGTTTGATTACTATCGACCATACACTAAAAAGCGCACCACCCTTAGCTTTGGTAGCTACCCTGAAGTCTCTCTAGCTGAAGCTCGTGAACTTAGGTCACAATCACGGAAGCTACTATCGGATAATATCGATCCAAAAGAACACCGAGAACAAATCGCTTTAGAGCAACAAGGCCACCGTAGTGCAACACTCGAAGTTGTCGCTAAAGATTGGTTCGAAATAAAAAGAAAAAAAGTAACACCAAACTATGCAGATGATATTTGGAGCTCTCTTAAGCTTCATATCTTCCCCGCTCTTGGACCGTATCCAATATCAGAGCTACGCCCTCAGCACGCTATAGATACAATGAAGCCTCTAGCCCACAAAGGTAACTTAGAGACCATCAAGCGGCTTTCTCAACGTCTCAATGAGGTTATGACCTTTGCATTGAATACAGGACTGGTGGATGCAAACCGCCTAACCGGTATAAAGGCGGCGTTTGAAACACCGAAGAAAAAACACATGCCGACAATAACACCGAAAGAGTTACCTGGTTTAATGCTCGCCATTAACAAAGCCAACATAAAACTCACGACTCGATGTCTTATTGAATGGCAACTTCATACTATGTCGCGCCCAAATGAAGCTGCTGGAGCTAAGTGGGATGAAATTGATTTTGATAATAAATATTGGGTGATACCTGTCGAGCGTATGAAAATGCGCAAAGAACACGTGATACCGCTCACAGAGCAAACCTTGGGATTATTGGATGTAATGAAACCAATCAGTGGTCATCGTGAGTTTATCTTTCCTTCAGACAGAAACCCAAAAACTCATATCAACCCTCAAACGGCGAATATGGCATTGAAGCGTATGAACTACAAAGGGAAGCTAGTTGCCCATGGACTCAGAGCTTTAGCAAGTACGACGCTCAATGAGCAAGGGTTTGATTCAGATGTTATCGAGGCTGCACTCTCTCATATTGATTCAAATGAAGTGCGTAAAGCGTACAACAGAGCTGACTACTTAGACCGACGTAAAAAACTCATGGCTTGGTGGAGCAATCACATCTCGAAAGCATCTCAAGGTGACCTTTCAGTTACAGGTACTCGTACACTTCGCGCTGTCGGGTAAAAAATAAAAAAAGCTAACCACCAAGGTTAGCTCAAATATTCACACTTCACGTCGGCTTTCTTGAACTCGCTGATCAATCCATTGCTGAACTTCACTTTCAACCCATGCTACACAGCGATAGCCCAATGATATTTGTGCAGGAAATTTATTCTCTCTCACAAATTTATAAACACTCGCTCTCGAAAGTCCAGTCATAGCTATGACCTCTTTTAACCTGATTAGTCGCGTTGGTAGTTCTTGCATATATTCACCCTATGTCTGTTAATGTCATTAGGTAATATATGTCTATAAACTTTTTGCTGAGATCCCACCAACCTAAAGCCGTATACTAATATCGACTAAGGGCACTCGCTGCTCTTATATTAATCGACATTCTTTAGGCCAGACCACTCCAGCAGTGGATCCCTCCTCGATTACAAACGGTACAATCCACAACTTCAACTTGTTATCACCACTGGTATTGAAGTCGAAACTCTGCCCTATGGCTGTCTCAAAACCATCGTGTGCGGGATAGATCAGAAACATCTCCCTTTCATCTGAATTATCATCGAAATAGTGTTGTCCATAGGCAAACATCTGATAAAAATCGCTTTGCGATAGACCGTACTTATCGGAACCGTTGTCTTTTGTCTGGTCCACTAGCTTCCACTTAGTATCCAAAACACTCACAACACATCCACCCTTTTCAAGCAACAAGTCGGGCTGTAACTTAAACCAACTCGCTTGTTTATGCTCCACCAAGCTTTTACGTTTAACCTGACTTTTCACAATAAAATCATCAGGCACCTGCTGACGTAAAACCTTGGCTACATAGTCTTCGAATACTCGTTCCATTGGAAACAGAAGAGAGATAGCTCGGTTACTTCCTTTCATTGTCTGAGGTGAAAAGCCGTTGAGTATTAACGTAGCCCAAGCAATAGGGGCGTGGTAGTAACTCATTCCCCTATCTAACCTTAATCTCGATAGATCGCTTTTATAGTCACGGCTTAAAGGAACCTCTTCGAAGATAAAAAAGAGTTCCTGTAATTGCTTCTTGTGCTTAGGGATACGGGAAAGTTTGGCAACAATATTCAATGCAGAATGGAGCAGCCTATTAGCAGGTCGATCCACCAAATACTCTTGATATTCGCAATAGAACTTGTGTTTAGTGACCAGGTTGTTGCGCAATTGACCTGCGGCAACGAGCTTACCTTTCTGATAGGCAAGGTTGTCTACAGTCTGCACATAATCACTTTTCAAGCCCTTCTTAACAAGGTTAAGGACTGAATTAATAAACTGACCAATAAACACCTCAAGCAGAGGCATTTTCTCTTCATGAATTAACGCACTAGACGTTTGAACATGTGAAAAACCTTTAAGAGCGCGAAGCATGACCAATAATGATTTTCGAGCGAGTGTCGGATTAGACGACGTTCGACCAATTTTAGGCAACACTTCGATATGAGTACCATCGGGAGTAAAGATCACTCCCGCATGATTACGCACCTGTAGTGCTTCACTCCCTGATTTTTTACAAAGCCGGAACAGCTTATTGTCTTCTTTCGAACCTAGTGCTATCTGCTTTAGAAAAACGAAGGCTGAGGGCGCTATAGGCTCTACATGATTCACTTCTCTACATACATCACTAGACTCACTGACCAGATAAGAAAACTCAAACAGGGAGATCTCTTTGTTAGTTCTCATCCATCACCTGTGCGGCAAGCTCCTCACTCAACTGTGGCTTGTAGACAGCAAGATAGCACTCACCATTGGTCCAGATATCATCGTTTTGATCGGCTAAAGTATAACGATACTCGTCTGATACGTAGCCATCGGGTTCATACTGATTGCCGAACAGCCGTTGGTACTCAACCTTTTCTCGGCGCACAAATTGCAGAGCTTGCAGTTCTTTTCGATCACTACCGAGCTTTTGACTATCCCCTAGCACGAGACGGATCTTGCTCCAGTCATCATGAAAATACTCTTGAAGCAAAGGAACGATTTTACCGATAAAAGCCTTGGCGAGGTTTGATAGCGCCTCATCATGATTCCCAGCTTTGGCAGCATTATAGGCAGGAAAGAAGAAGGCATGCCCTAGCGTATGTTCCCTGTCGTATAAGGCTTCGATACGGTCATTCAGCGACTTCAATAACTCAGCGAGATCAATATGTTGATTATTGCCAATATCGATTAAACCATCGGACTCAAACAAGCGGATATCTGGCATCATTTCGATGAACTCGAAACGTCTGCGTAACGCTGTATCCATCAAGGCGATAGAGCGGTCAGCTGTATTCATTGTGCCGATGATATCGACATTCGAAGGCACGCTAAATGGTCTACCGCTATAGGCAAGATTGACAGACATAGGGTGAGCACCATCCTTACGTTTGTCGGTCTCTACTAGCGAGATCAACTCACCGAAGATCTTCGAGATGTTGCCACGGTTAATTTCATCAATAAACATGGCGTATTGAGAGTCTGGATCTTGCTCTGCTCTACGGCATAGCTTTAGAAACTCTCCGGGCTCAACAGAATAATGTACGTTTCCCTCACCATCCGTGGAGGCTCTAAGCCCTTCAATGAACTCTTCGTAACCGTAGGACTGATGGAACGTGGTGGAGGAAAAGCGTTTCACAACCGTTCCGGGTGGTGGTCCTTGCTCTAACTCTTTATGTAGAACCAGTAGTTCATCCACCAGCTCCAATTTGTCATCGAGAAGGTGCCAAACCGAATCACTTGTTTTATCAAACACCGCAGGTTCACCACGGCCTTTGTAATTAACGGTTGTCGAGTTCGGTACAGTGAACTTCTGTAAGTAACTCCATGCAGTCTGGCTTAAATTCCCGTCTCGATTATTCACCTTTGCTTTAGTCTGGAAGTATTTACTGGCAACGATATCAGACACTTTCGCCTTTTTATCTAAACTAAGAAGTGACAGCACTAACACTTGCATCCAATTCAGTGGCGCTATTTTTTCTTGTAGCCAAAGATATGCATCAACACCTTCTGTCTGACTTTTATACTTGGCTTGCAGTTGCTGTAGTTTGTAAGTTTTACCCGTACCCGGAGGCCCAAAAAGAATCACATTTTGAGAGCTTGAGGTTATCTCCTTTTCCACGCTGTACTCCTCTCCATCTTCTTGTATCTGGTCCATGTCTTCAATTTTCTTGTGTCGTTTAGTTGCCCATTCGTATAAGTTCCACAGATGAATATTTCTCGTATGTACATCCCAGTCATCTGGAATCAAGGTGTTCACTACCTCAACTAGCTTTTGATTATCAATGATCCAGTTACCTGTTGGTTTAATAGATAATTGAAACTGTTTTTTAAGACAGTCGATAACGGTGCTTAAATAATCTCTGCCAGCGATACTGGTATACTGCTCTGGAGATGCAGCACCAAATAACCTATGAATGACAGTCCACAGTACACGATCAAACTCACCGTCCGTACGCCAATTTTTTAGAGTACTTTCATAAGTCTCTTTCGCGGGGGACTTAATAATTTTTTCCGTCAGCTTTTGCAAATAGCTAACGTTATTGCTTAGCTCTCGTTTGTACATAAAGCCCTGCCCAACACTGGCAATACCGTTGGATTTCTCATACCAGAGCTTATGTACATCCTCCTCTGATACCGTTTTTCCTTCTTTTATCTGCTTAGCCAACTGACAGGTATCTTGATAGTCTTTATACCAACCATTGGGGTTAAAATGACTTTGTTTATCCCAAGATAGCAATTGCGTTAATGAATGGTTGTTCTTGCCAGAATCCCATAACTCCACCAATACCTCTTCATATTCATTTTTAACCAGAATACCTGATGTTTGTGGGCTCCACTGTTGGTCTGGCATCGCTGAGTTAAGAAGTAACATAGGCAATAAACCCTCTTCGCAAGAGTGGCGAATGTCTTCTAGTTCAAATCGAATATAGGCTGTCTGCTTTTCTGGATTTTTCCAACCTGAATCCAAGTAGCTTTCTTTTGTCACCTTACCTCTTGCGATAATTCCTCTAGGCTCAGCACCTAAGCGGATTAAGTAAACTACATCACCTATCTTGGGCTTCTTACTGTGACAAGACCAACGGACTTCATCTCCGACTTCGTAATCCAACTTACCGCTTTCGTTTCCATCACCACCTGTAATGAAATGCTTTGGGTTCCACGTTAATAAATACTCTGACATTTTCATACCCACAAAAAAGCACGCTCAATGGCGTGCTTATATAATTATCAATTATGCTTTCGCTGCGCGTTTTTTGGCAGCTTCCGCTTTCTTAGCTGCTTTGGCTAACGCTTCAGCTTCCTCGCGGGCCTTAGCGATACGCTCTAGCAGCTTGTCGGCGGACTCATCGTTTGGATCTTGCAGCACTAACTCACCTCGGAAGGCTTTGGCTAGAATACTTTGTGTAAGGTTATCAACTCTGACTTGGGCTTTTTTTACCTGCGCTTCGATAGTGTTAGCAAACACGAAATATTGGTCGACCAAGCGGACGATTTCTTTTTGCTCTTCTTTAGGGGGCAAAGAACAATAGAAAGCTCGCATTTTTTTTATACCAAAGGCAGACTGAGAGGTTGAGTTTGCTTGTTTCGCTATCTCTTCCATAGTTAATGGTGAAGATAAAAAGTATTGGATATATTTAGGTACAGTCAATTCTAGTGCTGGTTGAATCAATATTACGTTAGCCGATAGGGTATAATCGATTCCCATAGGTAAAACAGTCGCTTTTCCAAGCGTTCCTATTTTCCCAAAAACAAAGTCGCCTTCTTTCAAGGTATATCGCTCATTGTGTTCTTTCAAAATCTCAAAAGAAACTTTTCTCGCATTATCAAAATCAATTGAGCCATCTTCACACAAATCACCAATACTAATGTAAGGTACACCTCCTTCGACGACTTTTGGCGTTCTATGACTTGGGTGAGGATCCTGTATATGAGCAGCTTCTTTTAGAAGAATGTTTTTCCAAGAGCCATTTAACGCCTCACCACGCCACTCCTCTGTCAGCTTTCCGGAAACCGCTGAAGCCAGTACCGATTGGCGAAAGCGTTTGAGCAAATCAGGGATACCATCTAAACGTGCTTTGATGGTGTCGACCTGCGCCAATACTTCATCAAGTTTTTCTACGATGCGTTTTTGTTCGGCTAGTGGAGCCACTTTAAATGGGGCTTCGGAAAACTTACTTTTATTGATAATGGGAACAGTAGTTGCCGACGCATTAAATTTAAGCCAACTCGACAGTGTCCTACAATAATAAAATGCATACTTAGGCAGAATTAAATCGTCAAATTCTATAGAGTTAATTTGTTGATTTGTTGCCATTGGCTGCGTCGCCAAACCGACGCGACCTATGTTGCCAATACACGTTACAAGAACACTCCCTTTTTTGAGAACTCTTGCTTTACCGCAACCAAGGTCCGATAAAGTCTCCTCTGCCTGACTTAGTTCTTTATCGAAATCTATATCTCCAGGTTTAACAAATGGTATATTCCCATCATAGAACTCTGGGTTCTTCCTTGGCGGTGTATTTCCCGTCACCGTATTTCCAACAACAGACAATTTTGAATTTAACCAACCTTTTGGCAGTTCACTCATTACTTTGCCTCCGGCTTTTCTGCTAAGCCAAATGCTTCTTCAAGTAATTGTTTTTGAGCCTCAGCTTCATCATTCGCACCAAGTGATTGCATTAGTTGGTAAATTTCTGACATTGCTTCGGTCAGCTCTGCCATGGCTTCACCCGCTAGTAACTTAGGCTCTGGCAGGTTTTCTGCGCTGGTAGCTTCTAGGTCTTTCAGCCAAGAAATATCTAAGCTATCGCCTTTGGTGTCACGGATGTACTCGCGGCTAAACTTCTTCCAGCGAGCATTTTCTATTGTGTTTTCAGCGTCACTCTCAACTTCACCAAGCTGTTGCCATACACCTTCGTTACGCGGTGATTGACCGTTAGCATCGCTACCATAAGCTTCAATAAAGGAAGCGAAGTGTTTTTCAGTCAATGGACGTCGTTTACCAAAAGTATTCATGTTAGTACGCATGTCGTACACCCATGTACTGGTCGTGCAGTTTTCTTCTTGATCTTCGTTTTCTGGCGTGCCTTTTTGGAAGAAAAGCACGTTGGTCTTCACCCCTTGGGCGTAAAAAATCCCTGTAGGTAAACGCAAGATGGTGTGAAGGTTACACTTGTTCATTAGGTCCGCTCGAACCTTTTGCCCAACTCCCCCTTCAAACAAAACGTTATCAGGGAGTACGACAGCCGCGCGACCACCCGGTTTTAGATGACGATAAATGTGTTGCAAAAACGCCAGTTGCTTATTACTGGTTTCATAGGTCAAATCATCACGAGTTGGACCACCACCGCCTTTGGATGTGCCAAACGGTGGGTTAGAAAGAATCAGGTTCACTTTCGGTAGTTGTGCCCCTTCGCCACTTAGGGTATTACCTTGATGAATAGCACCTTCGCCCTCACCTTCAATACCGTGTAATAGACAGTTCATCAAAGCTAAGCGACGCGTAGAGGGAACCAACTCCATGCCGTTATAAGCTTTACGCTTTTGAAAATCTTGCTCTTTTTCACCTAAATCATAAAGGTCATCGGTTTTATCTTTAATAAACTCATGAGCAGCGATTAAGAAGCCTGCCGTACCTGCTGCGGGATCTTGAATCGTTTCCCCAGCTTTCGGATTCATTAACTTAACAATCGTGTCAATTAGAGGACGTGGAGTAAAGTATTGACCTGCACCCGATTTGGTTTCATTAGCATTCTTCTCTAACAAGCCTTCATACAAATCACCTAGACCATCTTCACGCGCTGAGAACCAATCAAGTTCATCAATACGCTTCACTAATTGACTAAGGTGCTTAGGCTCTTTAAGGCTTGTTTGTGCACCTGCATAAATTGCAGCAAGCAATGGATCATGGTGTTTACCCAGATCAAGCAGCATTTGACGGTAGTTATCATACTGTTTAATACCGGTTTGAGTTGCGATATCCGACCAACGACACCCTTCAGGCAATACATGTTGAGTAATTCCGGCTTCCGCTTGTTCGGTTTCCATTTTTATGAACAACAACAGCACTAATTCAGTGACGTAGTCCGTGTAAGTAATACCGTCATCACGTAGTACGTCACACAGTTTCCAAAGTTTTTGTACGATTTCATTGTTGTTCATTTTGCTTTTTCCTAGCAGGTGCACAGCTTGTTTTATGTAAACGAGCTGACAAAATACAAATAAAAATAATTAGGCTGAGTGTATCACTCAGCCTTTAAATTAGCTTTGGCCTTATGACCGTTCATTTACTGATTGACGACAATACCACCAGTACCGCCTTAGAGCGGAATGCAAGTTTTTGTTAACCTTGTTGCTGCCAAATGTGCTCATTTAGTGCTGCTAAGACTTGCTCTAGCTGCCCATTCAAACGCTTATCTAACTCCATACAGCCGCCATCTTGAGCAAAGCTTCGATTAATATCATCCGTTTGTAATACAATTTCTTTCTTAAGTTGCTTAGCAATGCGATCCAACCATTTGAGCTGAGGCTTAGTCCATGAGTGCATGGCATAGATACTATCCATTGCCATATCAATACGTCGCTCATAAGGCATTAGCGCTTCACCTAGCGCCGCCCTGCGTATGTGACCAACTATCGACGCAGCAATATCGCGATTCGTTGTCTTCTTCCATGCGCTTTGTAAATCGGCTTCTTTAAAATCTTGGTTATCCAGTAAGATTCGAATCTCTTTTAACTGAGCACGAGTTAGCTCTTTGGGCTTACTCACAACGGCATTAAGAGCGGCATTACTATTAAGATTGTCTTTAATAAAGCGCTCAAAGGCGGTGAGATAATCCTCTGGTTTACTGTAAGCGGAAAAGTTCTGCTCTCGAATGATAAACTCATCCTCATGATCAGAAATAATGTATTTCTCACCTCCATTTAGCATCCCTCGCACACTCTCAACTCGCTTAGCCAAACTACTGTGCTGCTTTAGCATTTGTGCTGCTTGCTCAGGTCCAGCTTGGTGCAATTGCTGGTGGATTTTATCAGCAGGACATCCCCACTCTTGTTCAATACTTTCCAGCTCTTGTTTCAGGATTGGGTCTTTTTCTGCTCGCGTCTGCGCCTTGCGCATAACACGCATGACCTTTTGGCTTAGTTCATCAAGAGCATCTTCTGCAAAGCTGCGTCCTTCTTCACTGCCAGCTAAATCAAGATTACGCTCGTCAGACACTTCATCAATCAATTGCTCAATTGTAATATTCGGTCTTTTAACCACTGGCTTCATGGTGTTCACTTGCTCTAACGAGGCATACAGGTCAACCGGGTCAAAGATTCTAAATACGGTTTTTCCAATTTCATCACAACGACGGGTAGCTCGACCTAACATTTGTTCGTACAAAATGCGCGACTTAACTCTGCGCATAAAGACAAGATTACAAATCTTAGGTACATCAATGCCTGTAGTAAGTAGATCGACCGTAATTGCTACATTGGGGAAAGTTTCGTTTTTAAACTTACGAATGGCTTGCTTCACTTTATCCGTGCTACCCGTAATTTTTTGCACGGCATGAGCTGGCACATCATCACCGTGGACCTTCTGGAGGGCTTCCACCAGTAAGCGTTCTACTCTATCTGCGTGTTGATCGGTAACACAGAAGATCATGGTTTTCTCTTGGCTGGTTGGATCGATATCTTCAGCTAGAGCTTCACACACCGTACGATCAAAATTCTCGTTAATCACAGTGCGGTTGAAATTCTCAACATGAAAATCAAGCTCGTCCTCAAGCTCTACACTATTCACTTCTCCCGATAAGGTATCAACAACGTCGACTTGCTCACCTTGATTGAATTTTATACCCGCTTGGTTAAGCCTTGTTTTATAGGTGATTGGAGTTTCATGATCGATAAGATAATCTTCAGCCACCGCCTCGCGATACGAATAAGTGTAAACGGGGTGACCAAAAATCTCTGCGGTATGCGCGGCTGGTGTGGCAGTTAAACCGATTTTTACGGCATCAAAGTAATCAAGCACACGACGGTAACTAGAACGATAAAGGTTAGGGTCTCGCGCTACTAACTCAGCTTCACCCAACTCTTGATCCAATGTATAACCACGGTGAGCTTCATCAACGATAATACAATCGTATTGGTCAACGGGTAGGATCACCGCATTATCATTGTCGCTGTCTTTGTCTTCAAACAAACGCTTCACCATGGCCTGCACGGTCGCAACATGTACGCGAGTCTCGGCCTCTGGCAACTTATCTGACATTTCTTTTATGTCATAGATTTTGGACAAACGACGTTTTTGCTCTAAAGGTGTTTCATCGAAAGCTTCAGTCGCTTGATCACCTAGAGCAGAGCGGTCGACGAGAAATAAGATACGCTTAAATCTTTCCGTTTTCAGGAAGCGGTAAAGCAGACCAATGATTGTCCGTGTTTTACCCGTACCTGTAGCCATGGCTAATAAGCTTTCACGTTTATTTTGAGCTAGTGCTTCTTCTACCGCGATAACAGCCTTTTTCTGATATGGTCTCAGCCCAAGGTACTCAAACGGCTCAACAACCATCTCTTGCTGTGCTTTATGGTGATCTCGATGCAGTAAGTCCAGTAGCCCCGCGGGACTCATAAAGCTCTGACAGGCACGTTTTGCATTAGAAGCTAAACGACAATCACGGAACCATGTTCCGCTTTGCTCTTGCATTTGACGTAAGAAAGGCTTGCCATTACAAGCAAAGACAAAAGGTAGTTTATAGTTGGCTTCACCTTCACATCCTTGCCACGATTCGCTGCGTCCAGCCTCTATCCAAGCTGGCTTAATCTCGTCTTCAAGGTCAACGATACTTTGAGGATCAAACTCTCTGCTATAACGCTCTGCTTGAGCAATTGCGCCAGAAACGTTAATGCGCTTTCTTTTCGCTTCAACGGCTGCAATAGGGATTAAGCCAACAAACAAGACATAATCAGCACGATGCTTCTGCCCCTGCATTTCCCACTCTGCAATTGCCATATTACGTCCTTTCTCAGGACGAACACCTTTACGGTAATCAAGAACAACTGAGTCAGCTTCCCACCCGGCATCTCGTAACTGCTGATCGATAATGAATCGAGTTTGCTCTTCCGTTAAGTCAAAACGGCTATTTTTAAGTATCTCGACACGCTGCTTGAGCGTTTTAGCTTCTTCAGCTTCATCGAGGTTGGTCGGTTGTTCTTGGCTGCGCTCACGTAATTGGGTTTCTAATTCACGAATGCGAGCTTTAGCTTTCTCTACACTCATTGAATCATTGGCTTCTAATACGGATAGCTGCTGCTTGAATCCAACCAGAGATTTGAATTGACGGTGTGGTAAAGCAAAGTCAACGGATTGCTGCGCTTCCAACTGCTCAATAACTTCTTTTAATCGCGCAATCTCTTTCTTGGATTGCTCGACCAATTCAGCTGTTTGCTCTTCAACTGGCGGGACATACTTTGGTGGCTGAAAATTAGCTTCACCTGTCTTAACTCGATAGTAAATCGTCGCAGCTTTATGAGAGATTTCTAAAGCGTGGCCTGCTGCAACCGGATTATTGTAATAACCATGCGCAGCTTTGTTGCCATGCTTTCTCAGTGCATGAAATATTGTTAATCGTTCATCATCTAAGAGTCCCCGATTTCCCAACTCTTTTAGCTGGTCAAAGGTTGATAAATTCGGAGCGAGCTTAACTAGCTCTGCGATAAAGCCAACGATCTCTTCGGAGAGTAAACGAACCTTAAACAAGGTAGTGTGAGGGTCTTGGTGTAAATTGCGCTCAGCCGAAAGCGCAATCGCATACAAGGTGTCATTAACCCCTTGTAAAAAATCAAAATTGGACGAAGCCATGAGTGTCCCTGAGCCAACTGAAACTGTGGCTCAGTTTACACTAGATGTTTAATATTTCTGCACTTTTTTATTATACTTGGGGTAAGAAATACTAGTTAGACACCTTAAAAAGTCTAACTTAAAGTACTTCTAGTTTTAAATCTGTTTGCTCTTCTGGGGCTTACAATTTTTTAAGGAGTAACAAGATAACAACCTCACACTCGCGGTTAGACAATTCAGAAAATAGAACAACAAGAGCCCGTGTGTTCAGGTTCTTGTTTCGAGAATAGTTAGAAGGAGGTATTCGGTTCTAATTCGGGAAATAAGTAATCCAGTACTTTCTCAGAGTTCCATTTGCACGCAATGTCAAATAGACCAGCACGCAGATTTTCCGCACGAGTAAAACAGGTACCTTGCAGATCAACTTTATGATCTTGAGATTCTATCATCGTCTGTATTAACTCGACTTCATCGAATTCGACCGCTAACATCAATGGTGTGTAACCTTCTAATGCCGTGCTATGTTTCGCATTAGGGTTGGCACCATGTTTAATCAAGTGCTTTGCGATATCTCGAAAACCTTCTGCTGTCGAGTGTTTTAAAAATGCTTCCTTTTCAAGCTGCAAATTTATACGGGATATTTCTTGGAAATCTTCGTCTTGAGACATTTTCTCAATCGATCTTTTCAATTGTCCTAAATCATGAGGAAGCCATCCAAAACCATGTGCTCGAAGTGATTTTAGGTTCATGTCAGAGAACTTCATTTGCTCTGTGGTCCTAGTTACCTCTTGTGGGCGTGTATGGCGAGCTATCAAAGCAATAGCAGTAAACAAAGGTGTTTCATTCCCCACGTCATGTCGTTGGTCAACGTTGGCTCCCATCTCAATCAGCTTTTCAACTACGTCGAGACGGCCTGTCTGCACACCACAACCAAGCGGCGTAAGCTTGCGTTTCGCCGTTACGGTATCTAGGGTTTGTGGAGTATGGTTATACTTAGCTAACTCCCAAAAGTTATCGTCCCGCAAAGTACCAGTAGGAAATAAAGTCACTTGCATTTCTTGTACGGCAAAAAGAATAGCCGACTCCTGATTCGTAGATAGATTATCAACATCCGCCCCAGCCTCTAGCAACTTAGAGACAGACTTTGATTTACTCATCATAGAGAAATAGACTAGTTGAGGCATTTTCTTGCTACCCCCTCCCATTAAGCCAATGTTGATTTCTTTATTCGGTTTACTCAAATCAACATCAGACTCACTACCCTCAATTAAACACACACTACTGTCTTTTGGTGGGTTATCAGGATATACAGCACCAGGGAAGAAAGACTCTTTGGTAAAGTAAGAGTCAAACATATTAGCAAAGGCTAGGATCTCCCACTCTTCGATATCCGGTGCTTTTTTCCTCGTACTCTCATTTTGCGGGCCATCAGGTGCCATATCGATATCTAACATTACAGCCATACGACGTAAACGGTTGATAAATGGTTTATCCGGTTTGGGCATTCGGCATGCGGCGATAATAGCCTCCCGAATGATACAGACAGCATTCTCGCCTTGACGATAAATAACCTGCTCGAACGCTTTTTTATACTCGCCAATCGCAAGTTCTAGCTCACCACAATGAAGCTCAAGTCTCGCTTTCATCCAATGACGAAAATATGAAGTTTCATAATCTTTATCTAAATCGCTTTCATATTTAAGCCTTCCAAACAAAATTCGACAATGCTCTTCCGAATCAACCGTTTTAGGCTCACGTAAGCGAAGTAGATAATAAAGTTCCAAAGCCAAAGGCACTGAACGCTGGTGTTTTAGGCTCGCCTTTTCTAATAGCGCCTCCAGGGCACTGCGATAACTATCCTCTATGCTTTCAAGCGCACTAGTATGCAGTAGCGATACATCCATTTTCGGGAATTTTCTGAAGAAGTAATCCCATAAGCGTGCAACCAAGAAATTGACCTTGAATGCTAGCCAGGATTTCTCAGTTCGAAGCTTTCGACCAATCAGATTGATAGAGCTGAGACTTGGTAGCTCAGCTTTATCAGGTAAAGCCCAAGTTCGTAATCTTTCCTTACTTTCAGGAGAGAGAGAACGATAGTGCTGTGGCCATTGAGGTAGTTGTTTCAATCCATTAATCACAATAGAAACGAATGACTGTTCACTTTGAGCGACTACTATTGAGTTAAGGGGAACATCACCAAGAATATCGTCACAGAATAAGGACAAATTAAAAGTAAGAAAGTAACGGTCCAAGAAAGCGCGAGCATCTTCAACCTTTACACCATCTAATGGCGCCGCCATCATTAACTCACGATATTGCTCTACGAATCGATCAAACCCAGCAACAAATCGTTGTGCCATAGATTCATTAATAAAACCTTTTACGGGCTCATAGATCAGTTTCTGTTTGAGTTCATGATAAAGCGCTGGTGTGATTTCATTATTTTTACAAGCACCATCGATTTTTTTCGCGATACTACTATCAATACCCTTGGTTCCTAGCCCATTAGCAAACTCGCGTAGCAGAAACTGGATGCTGTAATAAGGTGTTTCGATTTTTTGTTTAGTCATACTGAACGTTGAATATCTTTATTAAAGTTTTGAAAAGCTCGTCTATCACTTGGCGTACTTGGGACTGTGAATCGCTTCCCTGCTGGCGAAAAAATAGAGCCATGTTTTTTACAGCGTTGGAACCGCCAATTACTTTTCACCAAATGGCAAACCAACTTCTGTATATCCTTGTTATTGCTATATCTTTTCATAATTGATGAGGGGGAAATGTTATCTCCCCCGCACTCCCTACGATTGACTATTTTTCGCAGCGGCTGATTGAGCTCTCGCAGCAAAACTTCCTTTGGCTACTTGACCACCATTTGCTTTCGCTTGTCCGCCTTGAATGCGTGCAGCGGCTGACGGGGTCATTGGTGTTGATTTCGCTTTAGACATGTTCATTTCTCCTTGTGTGTTTGAACACAAACAAGTTAACAATCGCTGCTTAAAAACGCACGGGGGCAACTGGAGAGTTTTTTTATTACTACCCGCCCACGCTAAAAACATAAATAATTTCAGATATATATCATCTTCGTGCACCTACTACTCAACTCATTCTAAGGAGTGTTTCATGCACGATAACAACTACTATTTTGATGGTCCTGTCACCGCCGACAGGGTGCTCGACGCAGCCGCAGAAATCCTTGCAGCACGGGGCCTCCGAGGCGATCAATATTGCAATCCAGAACTCACTAAAACCTACCTTTCTTGCAAATTAAAAGCTTATGAGAGAGAGGTCTTTGCTGTAATGTTTCTTGATAACCAACATCACCTTATTTCATTTGAAGAGCTTTTCTTTGGCACCATTGACTCAGCCAGTGTCTACCCTAGAGAAGTGGTAAAAGCCGCATTAAAGACAAATGCCGCAGCAGTCATCTTTGCTCACAATCACCCTTCAGGGGATGCAACACCGTCACAAGCTGATAAGCGAATCACTCTAAAACTAAAAGATGCATTAGCTCTGGTGGATATCCGGGTTCTTGATCATATTGTCATTGGGGATAGCGCCGTCTCTTTTGCAGAAAGGGGGCTACTATGATTCAGAAAAGATATGGCGACATTGCCTTAAACGATACCTTTCATCATTGCTTACTCGCGATTATCAAGCAGTATGATATCCCTAGTCATGCTCAGCGAATTATTCTTAACTGTAGAGAAACAAGCTACTACAGAACCAAAGAAGGGCTACACCCGGTTGAAATTCAACTCTACCGAATATCCCTTTCCACTCCTTGGCAGCTTATCTGTCTAACAAGCTTTTCCTACTCAGATACTCAAAGCCACGAACTAGAACCTGAACTCTATTTTCACTTGCCTAACCTTTGGTGCTATCAGCCCGATTGTGGGTCGGTAAGTCTTGAGCACCCCAAAATTAAAACGCTATTAGAAGCGTGGATGCAAACCTTAGCCTGTCATTTAACGCAGTGTAATTATGATGATATCCAACTAACAATGACCAGTACCTTTGACGCCACTTCATAGATCGAAACCCCATTATCACCAACACTAGGAGACGTAATATGTCGACTCTAAACTTTGCCCCGCCATCTCTACCAGTATCAAAACAACTCCAAACTTTACTTAGTCAGTACTGCCAGAATTTCTTTTCTTCAGAAGAGACCAAAGCCACCAGCCCTACAGTCACGATTAACTTTCGAGACAAGAGTTATAGTGCAGAGGAAGGGGGTTACCATCCTGTAGAAATAAGCCTCAACATTAAGGAAGACCACACGCTAGACATTCTCTACATCACTGATTTTGCCTATATGGGTAACTACTACCCAGAACTAGAACGCTGCATAGACTTTGATTTTGGGAATCAAGTGGTCTTTACAGTGGCAACCGGATGGCAAAGCATTCGCTCTGAAGGAATTGATGAACTGTACAAAATGTGGGAACAAAATTTTCTGTATTACGTTAAATCTGAATGCTTCGACAACATCGAGCTTACCCACTAACCCCTACCTTTCTAGCCAGACTTTCACTTGTTGCTTTGCTTCTTCCTTATGCTCTTGTTTTACATGGGCCCCAACAGAAGCTAACGCAGCCATCAATACACTAATGTCATCACTGTAGCCTACACCCACCAACACATCCGGTATAGCGTCAATAGGGAAGACAAAGTAACCCAGAGCACTCAATATCGCCGTTTTAACCCAACGTGGTGTATCGCTATCTTTCGCACAGTAATAAAGGGTTAAGGCTGTTTCAATAACATCGCGTCCTGCTTTTCTGGCGTAGCGTTTGAGCTTATTCCAAAACGAGTGCTCATTAAAATGTCTTTGGTGCTGGGTGTCTTGCATCGTATGCCCTCCATTAAAGCTTCAGGATACTGGCTAGCACATTCATTTCTAAGACCAACCTTTAGCGAAGGCGACATAAGTTAACGCATCAATTTGTATTATGCATTGGCACTCAACACTTAATAAAAAGGATCACCAAATGGGATTTTGGGACAACGTTGGAAAGCTTGCGAAAGCAGGCGCACAAGCAGGAGCTAAAGTAGCTTCTGACACGTACGGTGACATGAAAGAGGCACAAGCCGATGCGGCAAGTAAGGGAGATGATCAGTTGGCACGTACCCTTGCAAATCGTTCAGGCGGTACATGGGCTATAGGAGCCGCTCGTCAGGAGCTTAAAAATCGCGGATATAGTGATGATGCGATTCAAAGCATGATAAGTCGTCACCGCTAGTGATAACTAAGGGACACGGTAAACTTCCGTGTCCGATTCTTTCTTTATTTTAGTCAAAAACACTGCGACACAAGTCAACGCAGCGCCTCGTAAACTCTCTTCAATCAATTCGTTAGCTCATTGTCTTTACTCATTTCATACATGAGCGGAGAGGTGTGCGCTTAAAAAAATAAAGCCATCTATGGACGATACCAAGCTTAATCGCTCACAACATTACATACAGCTGGTTCTTGAGATTTATAAGCGTATTCCTAACAGTCGCAAGATCACAGCAAAAGAGATCCAACTGCAACTCAGTGAAATCGGCATTGCTCGTTCAGAGCGGACCATTCAGCGTAATCTCACCGATATTGCTCAGTTCTTTGATGATGTCGATGTAGATACGCGCGATAAACCTTTTGGTTACAGTCGCCGCTCACAGAACTTGTTATCACATGGACCACAGGAGGCTGTACTGCTCAGCCTAACTGAAAACTATCTACGCTATCTTCTTCCTGTCAATTTAATGAAAACGCTCGACAGTGTTTTCAATGATGCTAAACAACACCTTTTCCCAACCACCAGCAATATGAAAGAACGCCAATGGTTAAGAAAAGTGTGCTTTGTTAATGAGGGCGTACCACTACTCCCTCCCCATATCGACAACAAAATATTTGAGAAGGTTAGTTATGCTCTCTTCCACAATCGTTATCTATCTATTTGTTATACCAATGCCAACTTAGAGTACAAAAGCAAAGACGTCATGCCATTGGGTCTAGCACAACAAGGCAGTCGTCTGTATCTGGTGTGCCGCTTCCATGGTCACACCAACGAACGCTCTCTGGCATTACATCGCATCAATAAAGTCAATGTATCTACTTTTGATTTTACTTACCCAAGTGACTTTGACCTAGAACGGTATGAGCTAGATGGCCGCTTTTACTTTGGTGAAGGAAATGAAGTAAACCTATCTTTTTGCATTACCCATGAAAGCGGGTATCACCTACTTGAAACACCCTTGTCGTTGAAACAATGTGCTGAGTTAGTGGACGGAGGATATCAAATCACTGCAACGGTGATCGATTCACCTCAACTTGATAGATGGTTACGTGGTTTTGGGGATGATGTTTGGGACATTACTAAACAGAAAAGTTCTGAGAAAACCGCTTAGGCTATTCTCTCTTGATCCAAGATTGGTGAGCGTACTCCTAAGCGCTCATCACGATCCGCCACTCTCTCTATCACCCAATCTTGAACCTCACTTTCTACCCATGCCACACATCGATAGCCAAGCGAGACAGACTTAGGAAACTGGTCTGCATCCATCAGCTTATATACATACGAACGGCTCAAGCCCGTCATTTCAATTATTTCTTTTAATCGAATTAGTCTCATTTTTCTTTCCTCATGAATTACTCGTCATAAGGAGAGAGCTAGTTGTAAATTTTTCGCACTCTAACCAAGGAGCACCTATGCCTGAACATCACGACCTATTCACCACGCTTGAAAGCGAGATACGTCAAGCACCGCTTAATGAACAAACGCGAACTAAGCTACTCGATAACCTTGAACAAATGAAAACCACAGAACTCAATATCCTGATCACGGGAGCTACTGGAGCTGGAAAAAGTTCTACGATAAATGCCCTTTTCGACATGGCGATTGCAGAAGTAGGTACAAGCTGTGAGCCACACACCCAAGGAATTAGTCAGTACCGCTTGAACAACCTAATTCTTTGGGACAGTCCGGGCTTAGGGGATGGAGTCGAAGAAGATGAGCAACACGCTCGCTTACTAGAAAAGACATTGAAAGCCAAAGATGACCAAAAACGTTTTGTGATCGACTTAGTCCTTGTCGTTCTTGATGGGGGTTCACGTGACTTAGGGACACCCACCACTTTAATCAACGACGTACTTATTCCTGCATTAGGGAAAGAAGCTCAGCACCGTCTAATGATTGCCATCAATCAAGCAGATAATGCTTTGAAAGGGAACCAAGCCTGGAACCATGAAAGTAATACTCCAACTTCCGCAGCAAAAGCTCACCTAGAAGCCATGGTGAACTCCATTCATCGCCGTGTACTACGGGCTACAGGGGTTTATTTAAAACCGATTTACTACGTCGCTGGTCACTGTGATGGCACAACCAAACAACGTCCCTATAACCTCTCCAAGCTGTTGTATCTGATTGTTGAACGCCTACCAAAAAATAAACGGCTCATACTGGCGAATCGTACGCTTTCCCCTCGACATGAGAATTGGGAAGACAACGATGCCAGTGATTACAACAAAAAAACCAGTTTTAGCTTATGGGAAGCCATCTTCGATACGACAACTAAAGGTGCAGAGTATGGGGAGGAAATAGGAAGCATCTTTGGCTCGACAGGCCAACACATTGGGAAAGTCATAGGAGGCGCGCTAGGAGCCTGCCTAGGTGGCTTGCGTTACATCTTCGGCTGGTAGGTAGTCTCATACAGCCCAACCTCACAAACCAACACTCTCTTCGACACAAGTTGTCGTAGCCATCTTTTAGTATCAATTCATTGAATAATAGATAAAGGATATCTCTCATGAAACCTATTGTAATTACCGCAGCACTAACAATGCTTATGACCTTTACTGCGTCTGCTGAAGGCTACAAAGTCGAATACAAAGACATCAACACCCGATGGGGACCAAAAACGAAAATATATGTAACGTCCCTCTTTGACTACTCAACTGTCTTCGGTATCGAAGTCAACCGAGGTAACTGTGAAGTCGCTAGACCTGAAACACCAAAGATTACCGTCAACAAGAATAAGTACAGCCAATCTGAAGTGTTACTCAAGAACATGAGTAACCCTGATTACAAAAAGCCATCCAATAATAGCAAGTCTGGTGGTGTGAAATGGCTTCCTTATCCCGAAGTGGATTTGAAGTACGGAGAGTCTACTGGTTATGTCACTACAACGCCCTGTAGAGTCCTACAAATTGACATTCACTCTAGTGAAGGTAGTTACCGCTTTAATGCGGATTAAACAACTGAAAGGCCACAGGGGCCTTTCTTTTTTGCCTTATCACTTACGACTGCTACCAAAGTTTTTCTCTCTGCTCCCATACTGTTTACTTTCTCCCTTAGCAAAGTAACTGACTCGGTAGAAGGCTTGCTTGTATTGTTCCTCAAAGATTTTGCTATCGTTCCGCCTATTAATTTCATAGCGACCATTATCTGGGAAGTTAATAACACTATTTACTTGTTCGACCTTAATACCTGTAGCGCTTGCCCAAGCTTTAGAAATCATGCCTGAAATATAATCACTCGTAATGTTGTCATAAGGCCCGATACTTTGAAAAACATCACCGTTAAGCAATACAGCAACATGGTAATGAGGATGCTCAGAAGACACTACTTCCTTGCACCAAATAAATCTTGGCTTACATTGTCGTTTGTTACCCTTCCGCTTTAAGTAGGCAGATAACATCTCTTTAAAGGATTCTTGAAATTTAGTGATTTGCTTACTTGATACTCCCCCTGTTGAAAGCACAGTGGGGTACTTTAAATCCACACGCAGTAATAACGTTCGTGGATGTTGACCCAGTGCATTATCAAACGCTTTCTTGATTGAAGAGAGATAGGATGCTTTTAGTTGTCCTTTCTTGGAGTATACCGGCAAGTCCATATCATCAATGGTGAGTATTTCTGCATGTTCAAGATAATTGTTCATTTCTATCATTCCTATTGGTTAGTGTTCTCAATAGGTAGATAGGTTGTTGTAATTAATTAGATAAGATTAAAGGTAATAATATTATTACCGACAGTTTTCGCCCCCGACCTTTAGTAAGGTTCCTTTGCATAGTAAGGGATTATCTTAGGTATAAACTTGCAATTGTTACTCTGATAAAAACTAATCGAAAAAGACTAAAAACCTCTCCATGGGAGACTTATAACTTAACTCAATGTTATCCAATGATAACTCGGTAATGGCGTCCTGTTGTCTAAGAACAAAATGACAAATCCTGATTGCCCTCTTTACCATAAACTCTAGCAATTGCCTCTGATACTCATTAGTAATATCCAACCTCTCGAAAACAGTTGTAATTGCATTTCGATAGTCCTCTATGCAAGTTTCCTTAGATATTTTTTTACAATTTATTAGCCCCAGAACTAACACTTCTAACTTGTAATCAATCTGACGCAGTAAACTATGAGTTAATTGTTGCTCCAAGACAACATAGTAAGCAAATCTGCCTAACGTCCTTCTATCAGATTTAGGTTTATTGTTTCTATGATACTCTCTATCAACATCAACCAGAGAGACGATACTCCCCCCTTCTGAAAATAGGATCTCTGTACCTTGGGGACGTTTTATTCCTAACGTCTGTAAATCCAAAAAGTACACTGCTTTACATTTACCCAGGTAGTGATGACAAACTCCGGGAATATAATGCTTGATGGTTTCCATCTGCTTCAATTTCTTCACCATCGATTGAACTCTCTTTTCAGTGCACCCCATCCAATGAGCGATTTCGACAACACCGACGTTATCTACAGTCCCCACTCCATTTGATACCCCTACCAATATTGTAGCTAGCATCCTACAACCGGGAGCGAGAATGCTCTTACTACGAATTAGCTTTCTAATTCTGGATAAAGCTAAGGAGCTCAACTCCACCGAACTTTTTTCGATAAGGCTATCCAAAACCTGTTGTTCGATTTGATAACTCGATACTTGTCTTCCTCGCGATCGCTTATCATCGGTTTTAACATTCGGAACAATAACTCCCAAGTTCAGCAGTTGCTTTTTACTCTTCACAATCTGAGTTCTAGAGAAACCATAATCTTCAACCATATCTATTAGTCTCTTGCTGTAATTTTGTGTTGGTGACATGTCCCTACACATAAAAATAAGCAACATTTTGCTTTCAGCACTTAAACCTTTAATGCGTGAATAAACTATCTTTGCGTATATCAAACTATTTAAATCCATACTCAGGGGTATTATTTCCAGACTTTATTATAAATCTGGACTATGTACTGTGACTAAGTCCTCAGACATAACTACAACAAAGGCTGTACAATTCTCAAACAAAAAAAGCAAGAAATGTGTGGTTAGGAAATTGAAAATACTGAAAGACTTTAGCTTTAAAAATGAAAAGCATACCGCTTGGCTCACCCAATACTTAAAGAACTCCCGTGAAAAATCTAATCCGCGTCAACAAAATTTTTTTCAATTATTACCAATCTTTGAAGATGTAAATGGAGAGATATTTGAGCAATTTGTAAGCTCACTGCCGAAGGACGATGCCGAAGCAATGGTATTACTAAAGAGACTAAAAGCAGCTTGGACAAAACAACTAACTAGAAGTAAAGATAAGAGTAACGGTGCAACATATTACAACTTAGAGTTGACCTCACAGCTTAAAACAGAGTTAAAAAAATTAGCAGGAAAGAATAGCTACAAAGAAACAATAGAAGGCCTAATAACTAGTGCTTTTCAGGAAGAACAGAAAATACGAAAAAAGAAAAATCAAGAAGAAACTCTGACACTCCAAAACCTTAAAGCCATTGAGCTAAGTAACGAGCTAAAAGCGAAAAACCTTCAAATTATTGAACTGAACGACGAGTTGAAGTCGAAAAATGAAGAGGTTGTAAAACTACATACAGAGCTAGAAGCACTTAGGCTAACTTCTAATAAGCCAAGGAAGCCTAGCCACCCAGAGGATGACCTACCAGTTAAGCTGACACTATCTCGCCGTACCAGAGCTACTCTTTATGTGAATTCTAAAGAAAAAAGCAATTAGTAGAACTTAACTCTTCAGGATTGATATTTAGCAGTACCATTAGCAGTATTTAAATAATCAAATTAACTTTAAATCAAATGAAAACAAAGAGATAAAACACCAATTCAGATGACGCCAGCCCACCAAACGTTTGGAAAGGGCGATAAGTTACTGACTTATCGCCCTTTTTTTATTTTTGGATTCGATTATTTGGCTGTTTGTACTAAAACTTGGTACTAAACATGCGATATCTCACACAATCAAAAACAGGAATTTGGTATTTCCGATTTCAAATTCCAGCGATACAACGCCCCCTTTTTGGTGGACGTCGAGAAATAAAACGCTCTCTGCGTACCACAGTTCTTGAACAAGCAAAAATTACCGCCCTCGAGTTAGAGATAGAAACAAGAAAAATGCTTCTATCCCAGTCTCAAGAACCGATTATCAAAGCAAGCTCATACGACAAGCCTACGACGTCCTCAAAAAGAACGTTGAAGAAAGAACTCACTCCGTTCGAATTATTAGAACTCTATTGCACTTACAAGTCGGACTACGTCACCTCCAAGACATTAGAAGGACAAAAGGCGAAGTGTAGAATAGTGCTTGAGCTATTGAACAAGGTGAAGTTAAAGGATATCAGGAGAGCTGACGCAGAGCGCATTCGCTACCAACTCAAAAGCTTCCCTGCGAATTCGAAAAAGCTTCCCGAGTTCAAAGGGCTAACTAACTTACAGATCTTAAGTCTCAATCAAAAGGTAAAAAAACAGGGGCTCTCCGAATCCAGTATAAAAGACTATGTACAAAAGCTGTCCTCATTCTTTGAATGGTGCTTGCAGAATGAACATACTGACGTAAACCCATTCAAATCAATTAAGTTTAAGAAGACTCGCAAAGATAGTGACTCAAAGAATCATTACACAACTGAACAACTTCGAAAGATATTCAGTAACGACATCTTCACCAAAAAGATATTCAAGCACCACTACCAATATTGGTTGCCGTTACTCGCAATATACACTGGAGCTAGACTAAATGAGCTTTGCCAACTTTATACCGATGACATCGCCAGACTCGATGAAACATGGTGTATTCGGATTAGAGCAGTACACCCCGACCAACGACTTAAAAATCTAAACAGCGAAAGAGTTATCCCTATTCACAACGAACTTCTTCAACTAGGCTTCCTCGACTTTGTAAAAGCTCAAACACACGACCGATTATTCAGTGAGTTAACGCTCAAGCGTGACGGGTACGGAACAGTCGTTAGTAAGTGGTTTGGACGCTTTAAGTCAGACCTTGGCTTCAAGAAGGGACACGACTTTCACTCATTTAGACATACTTTTGCAACCTTCTTAAAGTGTGCCGATGTTAACGTTGTAGTCGCAGCCACAATCTTAGGTCATGGGAGTGGCTCAATTACCTATGACCACTATGGGAAACGACACACCCTGTCCAGATTAAATGAAGCAATCAACACAGTCCCCCAAATATCCCCCCAGACAAGTAGAACGATTTGGAATATAGGGGCGTAAATTAATTAAAAAGAGGAATAAAAAGAAAAACTGCCAGTTCGAGAAGCTGTTAGATTACGGTAAGAAATTATTCTTGTTAAAGCATAAACATCCACTTGTTATTACCAAATGCAACCAAGCTGTCAACACTAAAAAACATTATATTTCATACACTTAAAATAAAAAATCAATAGTGCATGAAAAAATATATTGGTTGATGGTGGCTCACTACCGAGACTAAAGTGTGCCCGAAGCTTACAGCAACAGGTAGTAACAATGAAAACATCATTCGTATCAAAGCAAGTCAAAACAGCCCTTTCAGTTCATGATTTGAAGAGTCAAATAGGATTCGCAAAGCTGCGTAGTGAGAAGGAAAAAGAAGAGCTCACACTAGCTCAAGAAATAAGCCAATTCCTAGAGCGGGAGAAAAAGAAGCACAAATCCAGAAAACACATGCGCTCACTCGAGTACAGTCTTGAACTACTCAAGGAGCTTAGCAATGCAGGGTCTATCAAAGACATCGACTTTCAATGTGCGGAAGATCTAACACAGGCATTATTTTTGTTTCCTGCACGTAGGAATCAACAGCCGAAATTAGAGAAACTTCAAGGATATGAAGCCATTGTGGCCACTCTAGAACACGGCTTAGATACTATCGAAAAGTCAACCGTCCTAGGTATCGTTCAACGTTGGTCTTCTTTCGGAAAGTATTGTGTCAAACGAGAGTTCACCAAAACCAATGTGTTCTCAGGTTTAATATCTAAATCAGAAGTGACTTATAACAAACGCCACCCATTCAGTGACGAACAACTAAGCAAAATTTTTGCTATGCAAGATTATGCTAACCACAAGTATCTGCATCCATATTACTACTGGATCCCACTTTTGCTTCGTTTCACTGGAGCTAGGTTAAATGAGCTATGTACGTTGTATACATCCAGTATTGTGAACGTCGACAGCATCCCTTGTTTAGTCATAAACGATACCTTAGAAGCTCAACGAATCAAAAACAGAAACTCTGTACGCTTGATACCAATACATCATCGGCTAATTGACTTGGGTTTTCTCAAGTTCGTTAATTCACTAGAAGACGGACTAATTTTCAAAGAATTAAAAGAGGTCAATGGTTACCTCTCCCATAATGTATCGAAATGGTTTAGTCGACGTCGTCAAAAACTAGAACTGAAGAAAGGGTTCGATTGTTACTCATTTCGTCATCGCTTTATCACTGAACTGCGAGAGAGGGACGTCTCCTTTCCTTGCATTATGAGTCTCGCAGGACACTTATCCAACGATGAAGAAAAAGATCTAGACCAATGGTTGAATTCGCATACAAATCGAAGCTATTCGCATCCAATGAGCCCAAGAGTAACTCAGCCAATCATCGAATCTATTGATTGCAGTCATACCAAGCACTTACGCCCTTTTTCTTAAATATCTAATTAACGTTACCGCCTAGCTACCTAGGCGGTTCTTAGTGCCACATTCTTATTCTTCGAATCAAGTTAACTTAAATATGTTAAATAAAATCATAAGCTTTTTCTTTACCCGAACTACAAATAACAATGAGGGCAGCGCTTCTGAAAGAAACGTAGCACCACCTCTACACAAAAATAAATTGGAACCACATTTATCTAATCAGAATGTCGTAAGAGAAACGAAAGATCGATCTACCCCCTCTACTTCAAATTCCCCTAAAAAGAAGGTCATCAATGACTCATCTCCTGAGTCAAAGAACATCACCCCCCACAAAGTATTGAGGTTTCTTAGAGGCTCACAAGGTTTTGACCGCTCTGTCACATGGTGTATTAACAACATCATTCCTGCGAGGTCTCTTGGTGCAATTGTTGCGCCTTCGTCATCGCTCAAATCATTCATTGCAATTGATCTAGCGTGCTCAATTTCAGCGGGAATGGATTGGTGTGGTAATAGTGTAACTCAGGGGGCGACACTATATGTCGCTGCCGAAGGGGCGTTAGGTGCTAGTCGTCGAATCCGAGGTTGGGAAATTAAAAATGATGTCGACGCAAAAAATTTGTTTGTACTAGATCATAGTATATTCCTAACTTCTCATGCTGATAAAAGTGCGTTAATCAGCATGATAACTTCCATAGAAAAAGAGAATAATGTGAAGTTTACATTGATCATATTAGATACTTTGGCTCGAAACTTCTCAGGCGATGAGAACACACAAAAAGATATGGGTGAGTTCATTAACGAATGTGACTCATTAAAATCAGAAATAGGCTGCTCGGTCTTATTAATTCACCATACAGGTAAAGATACTTCGAAGGGAGGTCGCGGCAGCTCTTCCCTTCGTGCCGCATGTGACTATGAATTTCAAATTCAGCGTATCCACAATACTCATTCAGCAAACTTCATCTGTACAAAACAAAAAGATGCTGAGGAGCATCCCCCTGTTGAGATTTGCTTAGAGACTATCAATTTAGGTATTTTCGATGACGAGGGGATAGAAATAACAACACTAGTAAAATCCTCCGACTCCATCGTAAAACAAACCACGAACAATGAACTAGCTAACCGAATGTTTCTCTTTATCGAAGAACAGCCTGATGGAAAAACTACAAGAAAGCAGATGAGGGAGCACCTTTACCCTTTGCAAGACAAGCTAGATGATAAAGAAAGAAAACAGTTACAAAGAGCCATCACTGAGCTTTTAAGGTCAGATAGAATTCGTATTGCTCAACAAGGAAAGCGAGCGGAAGACGGCGATGAGATTTCCGTACTATAAAAGCCTAACGTGACATGTGACAGACATATATGTCTGTCACATGTCACGTAAATATATAATCGCTCCTCGCGTTGAATTGAAAATTCAATTCGAGGGGGGATTCCCGCGATAGCGGAGCTCTTCTTAACTACGCCCCCACCCCCAAATTTGCGAACGTCAAAGTAGTCACCCAGTTTCTGTTGAAGTAAAATCTATGGCATATAAATTATTCTTAATTTAACCGTCCTAGAAGGTTTGCAATGTCATTAGGTTCTAAGTGGTACAAATTTGATTTCCATACACACACACCCGAGTCTGAAGATTACCGTGACTCTCGAGATATAACCCCAGAGCAGTGGCTCAAAGCAGCAATGGCTCGTGAAGTCGATTGTATCGCTATTACTGATCACAATTCAGGTAGATGGGTTGACGCCTTAAAAAGCGCTTATAGCGAGTTAGACACAAGTGTTGATTGGTATAGACCTTTAAATATTTTTCCGGGTGTAGAAATTACACTAGCTAACGGTGGAAATAGAATTCACCTTCTTGCAATCTTCGATCCTAACGTCAACCAAGACACCATCACTGCAGTTCTTGGTGGGTGCGGTATTACAAGTGGATTCGGCGACCCAGATACCACGTCCAGTTATAAATCAATTTCCGATGTTATCACTGTGGTAAATGACGCAGGTGGCATTGCGATCCCAGCACACGCTGACGGCGCTAAAGGTCTTTTGGAAAATACAACAACCTGCACACCAGATTTGAAAAGTATTCTAAATGAGATCATCGCGATTCAATATCTAGATAAGGATCATCGAACATCAACCTCTCTCGATATTGAGCTGCAACGGGCACTTTCAAATGTTGCGGTTGTACGAGGATCTGATGCTCATAAACTCGATGACATTGGGAAAGATGGAGGCTGCACTTGGGTCAAGTTAGGGGCTATAGATATAGAATCTCTGCGCCTTTCCCTTCAAGACTCTGAATTCAGTGTACTTAACCAATCTTCAAACCCTAACTCTCTCCCTAATGCTTACATCAATGATATTACTATCCAAGGGATGGCACATTGCGGTGCAAGAGGAGTACCACCAAAAATCGAGTTGCACCCTCACTTCAATACTATCATCGGTGGACGAGGTACTGGTAAATCAACCGTCATCGAATCTATGAGACTAGCTTTATCGCGTGAGCACGAACCTCAAGAAAACGACCTAAAATCAATCGCCGCTGAGATAGAGTCTTTCCATAAGGATGTTGTAAAGCCAGAAACTAGGGTAAGTCTGAGCTTTACACGTAATCAAACGAAGTACAAAAGCGAATGGTACCAAGGCACAGTTAGCAGTGTAGAGAAGCTGGACGAAAATGGTGCATGGAACAACGATGGAAATAATATTAGAGAACGATTCCCAGTAAACATATACAGTCAAAAGCAAATTCATGCCTTTGCAACAAACACTACAGGTTTGCTTGAAATCGTCGACAGAGACACCGATGTCAACGCTAGTGAGTGGAACACAAAGTTCCAAGAGCTAAAGTCGTCTTACGATGAAGTTTGTTTGTCTATCAGGACTATAAATACAAAACTAGAAAATGAACTGGAGATCAACTCAAAGCTTAAAGATCTAAATACTGACATTAGTCGTTTCGAAAAAAGCGGTGTCGCTTCTGTTTTTGAAGACTACCGCAACGCATTAACTATTGATAGAGCTCTTAAAGAACATACTGATACAACACCTTTAACAGTCCTACTAGATGAAATCGGTCAGTTATCATTCGATCAATTAGGTTTACCTGAAACAACTGATCCATTTACGCAAGACCACATCACCGAAGTGCAATCTTTCCACACATCTTATCTAGAAGAGATTCAAAAGGTATTATCCTCAGTCGTAACTTTGAAAACCGATCTAATAACGGCGAAGCAGAAGTACGAAGAGAACATACAGAAATCTAGTTGGAATACAAAAAACCAACAGGTGATTGATTCGTATAACGCAATTTTGGCGTCAACAGAAGACACAGCCGACGCTAACGCAGTAACTACACCAGAACAATATAAGGGCTGGGTGGCTGAACGAGACAAGCATCTTGTCTCAATCCAAAAATTCGAAGAGCTAAAAGAAGAACTGATAGAGCTTCAAGAGCAAAAATCAAAATTAATTGAAGATGCAATTGAGTTACGAGAAGAGCTTCATCGCAATCGTCAGAGATTTCTCGATCAAGTATTAGATGGCAACCAATATGTAAAAATGACGTTAAAGCCCTATATAAACAAGAGTCATTTAGAAGAGAAATTCCGAAATCTATTGGGCATAGATGCTGAAAAGTTCTCCAGCGCTATTTTTGACAGCGAAGGTCATACAGGCTTACTTTGCGCGATGATGGATATAGACTTATCGAAGAGTACACCTGACATACAAGCACTTGCGATAGAAGAGCTCAATAAAATAAAAGATGAAGTAATTACAATTGCTCAAGGGGGGACTTCATCAGTAAGTGGTGTCAATGGGCATTTTACAAACTACATCAAGAAAAAAGCAAAAGATAGCCCTACTTTCTTAGATGAAATCGAGTTCTGGTTACCTGATGACTTTTTAGATGTAAGGTTTGCGAGAAATATGGGGCAAGGAAGCACTCCTCGTTTCACAAGTATAACAAAGGGTTCTGCTGGGCAGAAATCTGCTGCTATCCTTGCTTTTCTTCTTAGCCACGGCGAAGCACCTATCATCGTTGATCAGCCCGAAGATGATTTAGACAATGCACTAATTTACAATCTTATTGTGAAACAAATACACGAAAATCGAACACGTAGACAGATAATCATGGTTACTCATAACCCGAATATCGTCGTTAACGGTGATGCGGATCTGGTAAACGTTCTCCATTTTTCTGGAGGTCAAGTCTCTTTGAAAGTTGGAGGAGGACTCTCCCTTGAAGAAGTGAGAAAAGAAGTTTGCGACATTATGGAGGGAGGACAAGAAGCCTTGAGGAAGCGTTACAAACGAATTTCTAGTGGCGACACAATCTAGTCCATTGGTGAGCTCAGAATTTGATATCGCACTAACAGTGGGGATCCATTATTAGTGCGATATTGATTAAGTCAGAGGAATCTGTATCTGTAAAAGCCTTGTCGACATTAGCTCTATAATCTCTTCTGCCATATCATCTAAGTCATCATAATATAGCTCCAAATCTAAAACGCCTTTGACCTTTAGAGGTGACTTCCTTCGTAGACTCAACGCTTCATAATCGTTACGAATAACTTTTTTCACCCACAGGTACTTAACGCTCGAGCTGTCTTCATCTTGCTTTGAAATAAACCCTCGATTCATACATTTTTCTAAAACTATTCCTTCTACCTCTTTCCTAATATTGCTTGCTGTATCTATCTGGATCGCTTTCGCTAGAGCGTCTGCAAGTTGGGTATGTTTATTTGTCATGGTATACGCTTTCTTTAAGCATACATATTTTTGCGTCAAGCAAAAATCGGGGGGAGTTAAGAGGGGCTCCCCTCTTACCAGTGGTACAAAGCGAAGCAATTGTCCTATCTGGAACTACAGGCTTCCACAAACATTGACTTACTATTTGTTTTACAAAGATCTACCCTTCAAGAAAACATGTTGAAAAACTGGACGGTGACAACGCAATCGGTAAAAAACGCTGCTTTCGGCGTCATGACTAGAGAAGTCTACTTAACTTCTACCACTCACAAAAATCATAAAGATACAGAGTGCATCATAGAACTCATAGGCTCCCAAAAAACCTCACAAAGAATAGCTCTAAAAGGAGAGCAGTTTAGAGCAAATCAAATTGCACATAGGAGACGGGGTAGGCCTCTTTCCAGTTACGCCGTTGAGTTTTGCCTTACTCTTCCTCGAGGTATACGTCCGAGTGTGGAACAATGGAAACTAGTCTTAAACGACTGCTGTAAAGCACTCTCTAAACAGTTAAACCTAAACGAGCAAGAGCTAGCTGAGTTTAAATATTTAGTTCGAGCCGTTCTTCATCAACAGCCTCAAATGGGTAAGCTAGGGGCTGGGGATCATGTTCATTTAATGATCGGCAAAGTTGTCGCCAACCGCATATTAAAAGATATACAAAGAAAGCAATCCACCAAACTAATCAAGACTTCCTTTAATGCCGCCATCCTCAAACACTGTTGCATAGATCATAAATTATATGAGCCTCACACACCTGCTCGTGGACGCCGCCTAGAAGAATGGCGATATCAACAACAAGAAGCCAAAAAAGCTCACCAAACAGTAAAGTTACTTAATACCCTACAAAGTCAGGTAGAGAAGTGGTTTACAGCAAGCATAGAAGAGAATCTAAGACAGAAACGCCGACAAGAAAATAGAATAAGAAAGTCCCTCACAGAGCTCAGGTGTCATCATTTATCCCCTCACCAGACCCAGTCAATTGAACGTCTGACAAGTACCCTCCCCTTTGCTAAATAATATACAACTGCTGTAGGTTCATCTCCCATATAGGGAGTTGAACTGGCGTCCAACATTTTCATTTAGTAGATTCTTTTCATAGCCTTACAATACCGGTAAAGTAGTGCCCTAAGACACGGTACTAAGGTACCTTTTCAACAACTTACAATTACAACTAAGTGATTGAATAGTATGGTTTTGGTGGTAACTCCCGCCAGCTCCACCAAACGTTTGGAAAGGGCCAACTCGAAAGAGTTGGCCCTTTTTTTATGTCTCATTTGAGGATGTCTTTTTACATTAGTGAACGTACGCACTATATGATTAGATTTTGTGCATTTCCTCTAAGCCACTCTTTATGCTCTTTATAGTCGGGCATGACTCGTTCAACTTCTTTCCAGAACTGTGGCGAATGGTCATGGTGGATTAGATGACAAAGCTCATGCACCACTACGTAATCAACAACCCTGTTGGGAGCCATGACAATCACCCAGTTAAATTCTAAATCACCGTAAGGGGTACAACTGCCCCATCTGCTCTTAAACTCTTTAGTACGAACAACTCCCGTTTCAACGCCCACCAACGATTCGTAACGCCTTACCTTCTCTCGAATCTTCTTATCAGCATGGCTGCTTATACCAATTCGTTAAAGCTCGGCGAATATAGTGCGTTTGTGTGGATGGGTCGGGAACGGTGACCGTAATACGTCCATTAAGTAGTTTTGTAGGCTTTAAGTCGCCTTTAAGCACTTTTAAGCACTTTTAAGCACTTTTAAGCGATAATTCCGCCCTAAGTATGGCAATGACTAACCTGACACATACTCTCGCATTGTCGTAGGGCTGGTGGGGCAATGAAAGAGTGCAAACACAACAAATCATCGATGCAATCCATGATTTGCATAACATTTCATATTAATATCTATTTTTTATGCAATTAAACACCCGTGATGTATGTAAAATATCTATTACGTAAACAAATCATGAGCAGAGCACTATCAACAACGATACCCCGAAGCCCAAATTGGCTACGCCCTCTTTAAAACACTATTTACAGCAGGCTGATTGGACATTAAGTCGCTTGCTAGGATTTATTTTAAAAGCGTTAATTTACATTTTCCTCGTCAGTATGAGTATTGCAGTCATCAGTTTTGAATTACTCAATATTTTTGAATATCAAGATGGGTTCTCTGATGTATCAACCATCGAGATTATCTTTTTTATCTCATTTCTTGTGTTGCTAAAACGCTATTGGGTATATACAAAAAAAACCTCACTTCGCTGGTGGCATATCATTAGCACCCCGTTTTTATGGCACGGAAAATTCATTACGGCTGCGTTACTTTGTGCCAGTACGATTGTTTTTATTGACCTATTCGAAGGTACCGAGCACTTTAAAAACCTGTTATTGCTAGAGCAAAGTTACGACCAAATATTTTCTTTCAGCATTATATTACTGTGCTTGTATATTGCAGTTCCAAGCCAGGATCTGATTCTAAACCTAGGCTCAGACACCCCATTAGAAACCCCAAATAACGACAACGATACTAAACAAGAACAAACGGACGCTGAGGTAACAAATGCTCAATAAAAAACACGCCATGCTTGCTATTGCACTAGCGATCTTACCAATGGTTTCCAATGCTAAAAAACTCTCTCTGGTCGATAGCTGTGTTGAACTTATCAATATTTATGACTCCAAAAGTTCGAAACGATTGTTAGCGGCACAAACCACATCGCTATCAGAAAGTTTACGTGCAGGATACTGCTTGGGAGTGATTGACCAATATGAAAAGTCCGAATATGGCTGCCGTTCAGATTGGTATGAGCGAGCACAGTTTATTGCACGCGAGTCATTAAAAGATAAGCCGTTGCCAGAGCGAAAACTATTGGAGCTATCGTGTGAAATCTAACGATAGCTACACCTCAACCGATAGCTACATCTCAACGCCTGATGCAATTAAGAAGCTATTTAACATAAAGTTAGCCGAACATAAATCATTCAAAGATTTGGTGTACCCACTAGTAAGAAGCAAAGGTTTCTTTGAGGTTAAAAAAGAGCCTATGGCGCTGGGCTCAACAAAGAACAACTTGCTCATTGCAAGTAATAGCCTAACCAAACTCCATAATGCCGTTTTGCTACAAGGGTTCTTTGCTGATAGTAAACGAGTCAAAGAGATCTTTTCTCATTCTAAAAAACGCATAGAAGCGGCGGACTTTTTAGAAACAGTCGTCATGGGTAGACAATCTATTCTCGCAGTTGGCATTCAAACGACTACGCTGTCAGAGCTGATCGTAAAATTAAAATCAGAACACATCGACCTGAGTAAGGAAAAGTTACCAAAACCTTTTCAAGAGTTACCGCAACTTTCTCTCAATGGCGTAACCAGTGTAATGCAGACTCTATTGGCTCAAAGCGCCTTGCTGACACAAGGTGAATCAATGATCATGCACTTTTTCAATCAGGATATAGAAAAAGCCTACCTTGCAGCATGCTCTCTAGGAAATACAACTCCTGCGCTGGCTCAATACCAAACCCTTATCAAGCAGAAATACCTCGAAGCCGTCGAGTTCGATGACCTATTAAATAATTTATTAAATTAGTTGTTGCGAGTGCAGTGCACTCAATCATTCTTGCTATCAGTTCATCAGGGAGAGCAAGAATGACTTCAACTAAACAGCTTATTGATACATTCCAATCTCAACTTCCTCCATGCTATGCAGAGCGAGCTTTCAGTATTGAAGCCCAACTCCGAGCTGGAGCTTTATACCCAAATTTAGGGGGTAAAAAGATCCGCTCTTGTCCGACCTATATTAGGTTTAAGTTGGGTAGAGGGTTCCGGTTTGTTTGGCGTGTTGCTCCTGATGGGCTTTATCCCAAAGCAATCACAACTAGGCAAGGATTTGAGCGAATCATTAAACAAATCCGCAAGGCTAGTTATTAAACAAGGAAATTGACAATGGCTAAGAAAATCACACCAGCAGACAATGCAGCAAACATCCCTAATGCCAACAAGGGAACAAGCGGCACTAACCGTCAGTATGATCAGAACAAAGGCAACCGCGGTAAACAACTAAACCCTAATCAACAAGGGAAGAAATAATATGCCAAACTCAAGTGATATGTCTCAAGACGAGCTCGATGTATGGTCAGATATCAACAACCCAAACAACGATGCTGATATGGATGATTGGTCTGATGCACATAACCCAAATAATGATGATTATTTAGGTGATGACTAAGTAATAAGCGGCTCTCTAAGGAGCCGCTTTTTTTAACTTGTTCACAAGGCATTGATGGTTAGCCGTTTAGGCTCTCAATAAAAAACCACACATCCTATTGTTGAAATGTGTGGCCATTTGGAACTGCTTTACTGCGAACTAAAGCTGGTTTAGGTGTTACTCCATATCACCTAACAAGTAATCTTCATCACTGCTCACTACTGCGCCGTGCTTTAAGAAGTTCTTACCTAAGATCATGCTGTATTCAAAGCGAGAGCGATCTTGAAGGTTTACCCTCACCTCTTTCTCTAGGTCTCCGAGCTTAACCTTCATTTCTACTACAGGACGAATGTTCACCTTCTCGCCTTTCTTGGCTTTGATGCGCATTACATCAATCACTGGCTTGGTGAAATCTTGCTTATCGCCTTGGTTGTTTTGATAGGTAAAACTCACCATGTCTTGGCCGTCTTTCTTAAATCGTTTGATGTTGACTGCGTTCATTGAGCTCACATCCGCGCCAGTATCCAACTTGGCTGGGAACTTCATGCCGTTGACTTCAACAACTTCAATGTGTCCTACTTTAAACAGCGGCTCAGCTTTCAAAAGATAGTCAGAGCGAGTGTTCACATACACACCGTCTTTTGCCATCTTCTTGCCTAAAATAAAGTACGCTTCTTTCTCATTCGTATTGAGCACATCGATGGCAAACTCTTGCGTACGAACGTTTCCAGAGACCGCAAACTCACCACTCACTACCGGACGAGTATCATCACCGACTTTAAGCTTCTTAATAATTGGCTTGGTCACCTTCTGCTTCTCACCGTTTACATCCGTAAGGTAAAATTCAACGGAGGCATCTTTGCCTTTACCTGTCATTTCAAAACTGTCGACCTTTAACAAAGGCGTGTTGACAGTGAATGAGGCAACGGCCTTTAGAGGGAAGTCATCAAGGGTGATGTCCTCTTCTGGAGAAATAACCAAAGGTTCACTCTTTTTAGCAACATCACTAAAGCTCTCTGAACCTTCAGAAAGAATATTTTCTGCATTGGTGTCAATCATGAAAAGTTCACTGGCTGTACTGGTACCAAATCTCAACTGCGACTCACTATTCGAGCGCTCACGTAGGTACACCAGAACGTCTTTAGTTGTGTTTTCATCGAGTTGAACCGGCACATACACCAAAGGTCTTTTCTTACCACTCACGCTTAACATACGAACTAATGGCAGTGTCATCTCTTTCTGCTTGCCATCGTTGTCGAACACATCAAACGTCACTTCACTGTTCTTTTTATCTACATCGATGTCTTTTGCATGAAGGATGCTGTAGCGATTTTTTAATGAGAAGGTCGCGTTCATCGCCATTCCCGAGATAGACACCACCTCTTTTCGGCCAACAACCGTCGCGTTTTCCTGCTCTTGCAAGTAGTCATAGCCCGCAAACACTAAAGCGTTGTCAGCAAGGAAGGTTTTACCAATCAGCACTGGCGCAGAGAAATGGCTTCTGTCGGTCAGGTTAACGTCGGTTTTTAGCTCTTGGTCTGCAATGGTGAGCGACATTTTTACGGTAGGACGAAGCAAAGGCGTGCTGCTGGTGCGGCTTCGTATCATGCTGACACGCTCTAAAGGCGCTTCGATTAATACCATATCTCCCGTACGTGGGTTTTGAACCTTAAAAGACACCACAGCTTCATATTTCGCAAAGGTACTGCCATCCCAATCATCGTAATCAACATCGGAATTATTCAACAAGTCTTCGGTTAACGCCGCCATCAACTCTTTGTCTTTAAGATTCTTGTAATCGGCATTCGTGCTCTTCACATGAATGTCTTCCGCATGCATAGAAGTGGTTTCTGCACCGGTATCAATTTTACCAATGAAAGGAACGTCTTTAAGCCCTTGAACGCTAGAGAGGTACACATTCTCTGTACGGCCTAATACCGCCTTACCATCGAGTTCGTAAGTCGGGTTTTGAGTGGTAGGTGAAGTATCAGTAGCCAAAGTATATTGTGAAAAAAGTAGAGTGCTTAAAAGAGTTAGAGCCAAAGGTATCTTTTTCATTAGTTGGTCCGTTGTGATCAGTTCACTAATAATACTGGCGATTCGGTAAAGAGTTCCCCCACCAGTAATGGTTCTCACAAAACGTTAACGCTATGAGTTTTTCAATGACAAACCGATGACTTTGCGCTGCATTCACTTATCGATTATTGACTAATGGATACCCAATAACCTTTTCAATGCTCGGTGTTCTATTGGAGAAATGAATACAAAAAAGGCCAACGACGAGCGCTGACCTTAGCTATTCAAAACACACCTGAAGCGAGTTTAACTTGCTAAAACACAAACGGTTCTAGATAAACATAGCACTAAAAAGTCCCGACTGTTTTCTTTGCACAGATAGCCCGAGCTTTTTCTGCGTCCTCACCTTTATTTTTGAGATAGCACTGTCGATAAGATTCGACGTAACGCTCAAATAACACCTTGGCTTCAGGTTTTGGTTTAAAGAGCAGTTGATTGACGAACTTTCTTGAGCCGACCTCAAAATGTTGAGTATCGATGGGGCTATTCCAATCCCCTCCCCAGATCATAAATCCGTGATGGGCAAACAGCGCCACTACATCTTCTGCCATGCCGCTGCGTTCTATTTCATCACGCGCACGAAAGCGAGTACGGTTCACATAACTTGTCGCAGATTATGAAGGCTTTACCGTTATTTTTCCGTTGCTATCGAACTCTAAGAAAGGGTTTTGAACTGGGTTGATGTCGATTGCCACACCATAGGCATGCTTCGACCAACCTCCTCCGCCTGTAATAGGACGAGCGTTAAACGCACTGCTGTTGTTCGCGTCCATTGAGGCGTTATCGTCACCTCTGAATTCACGCATTAAGCGAGCAGAATGAAGAGGGAAATTGCGCTGTTTAAGCTCTGAAAAGATTTGTTCAACAGCAGGCGCAATAACATCAAGCACGATCATATTGCCCTGTTGCATTTCCCCTTTGAAATTAATGAAATCGAAATCCACCTTAGATAGTCGCTCACAACCAACAGGCGCGCCACTACTCAAGACATTGTTCTTTTTCATCGTGTCGCATTGCCATTGAGATATAGGGGCAACTTGGGCATAAGTCGCAGCACTGAGCACAATGGCCAGCCAGCCGACAATAAAACGTTTCATATCAAAGACTCAAAAATAGTAAGAGTGAAAAGTAGCAGAAGTTGGAAAATAGCATATTAAGCCAAGTTGAGCGCACGCTTTGTTAGCGCGCTTTACTCCAATAGACAATCTCTCGAACTCGTCCGTTCTGGTCGACATCCGCTTCTCCACCAACATCAGAAGGCTCAGGTAAGGTCGATAATTGCGGAGCGTAATAGGCAACCAACATCAGTACGAACGCATCGTAAATATCGTCTATCGCGACGTCTTTACGCTTGGTATTTGAAATGGCCAACGACAAGCGGTCACACCATTGAGGGGCGAGTTGCTGAATAATAGAAAGCCGTTCCTCTTTACCTTCTTGAGTTCTTTTAGAAAACGTCAATGGTTCGCCTTTCAAAGCTGCAAACACGACCTCTGGATGTGATTCCCTGATAGAAAGATTGGGATGAGTTTCAATGAACTCATCAAGCTCGCGGATCTTAGGCACAATTCCCCAAGTCTGTTTAGAAAACTTCTTGTCAAGCTGCTCCACATTAGCATCACACGCTGCGATGTAATCGGTTTGGTAAACCGCCTCACGACACGGAACAGGAAAAACGGAAGAGCCACGCTTGTTGGTTAGAAAGCGCCTTGCTGCTTTATCGCATAACCTATCTGGAGTGAGCGAGTCACTAAAGCCAATCGGCATATCGATTAACGTCGTCGAACCTGTAAGTTCATCGACCAACTCATCGAGCGTGTTGACCACTTTGAACGTAGGGATCTCGTTGTTAGAGACAATCCAAGCGATCCAACCCGCCTTGCAGCCATCAATTCCGATGTATTTCATTGTGTTCTCAAATTACGTGCTCATGTTATTTACGTACTGTCGCTAACTATCGGCTTTGAATCAACTTAACTCCGGTATATATGCCCACAATGATACTCAACACAGAAAAAACACCCGCCAACGACAGCACTGGCATCGCCACTAACAGCTGAGTATCGTTCCCGCCACCTGCCATTACGGCTCCAAAGCCCATAAGCACACCAGCAACCAAGTGTTTACCCAATCGACGTATCGGACTCAACCTCAAAGAAAAAGACCCAGTAAACAACGCGGCGCTGACCATTCCAACTAACAGAGAGATCATCAATATAAAGCGCTCACTGCTTGGCCAATCTTCGGCTTTGCCGTGCCAAAGAGAAGTCCCCATAGATTTCAACAATCCACTTGGCGTCCAGTGTGGCTCATACAAGAAAACAAAGCCTGCCATTAACCCAATCCCCAACATTGAGAACCATAACTTGCGATTTACCGCATTCATGAAGTAGCAACTCACCACAATAATGAACGAAATGCCCCCAAGGAATGCATATCGGGAAAAATCAGATAAAACCAACCGAGAACCTTTTAACTCCGTCGGTAAAGCTGGAGCAAACAACAACCAAGCAACGAACCACCCTAATATGGTCGCCAACATAACCACTTCGCCACGAGCTAAACGACTCACCGTAGAGACGCCGCAACCACTATTAATTGCCGCGCCAATACCAAACAGAAAACCACCAAACAGAGAAAACAGACTCGGCCAAAACGCAGAAGATAACGCTCGTCCTTCCACTGCCGATCCTAATGCCATAAACACCCAAGCCAATGAGCCACTAAACACAATCGCGACAATCAACATTGGTGATCCGCTTGTCGCCTCTTTAACGCCCCGAACCATGCAAAGGCCGGTAGTTTGGGCAAGATATCCCAACAAGAAGATGCAGAGCAAAGCGAGAATAAACAACATACATGGCCTCCGAATTACGTTGATTTTATTATTGTCGTTGGTTAAATATAGTCAGAAGACCCAATAACAGCGTGCAAGGACAAGCCCGAACAGGGATAATTGTTTTGATAATTAAACCAACCTCAAACACCCAGCCGATAAAGACTAATGACCACATATTCGTATATAGACATCCCATTTAACCTGCGCCACACCTGTTGGTTTTGTGGTGAACCTTCCAATGATGTTGTTGAATTCCCTAAGACTGCACAGGCTATTGCCAAGATAGACTACTCACCGATTGCACTGCCGGCTTGTAAAGAGTGCGCGGGTGTTAGGTATGCAAAAGATCTAACCTCAATTTGGGCGGTGCGCGATCAGATAAAACACGCACTCATCGATAAGTACGCAAAGCACCTAGGCATCGGTGAGAACTGGACGGAGCAAGAGCTTATTGATTCTGACTTTTCAGGTTCGACACTTGGCGGGTTTGGGCGCAGTGCTTGGAAGATGTATCAAATCGCCAAACAGCGAATCGACTATAAAGGTTGGCCTTTATCCGTTGATGACATTGTAATAGAGGTCTACGACGAAACCAGTGGCTTTGAATTTGACGGTACTCGTTATGCTTCAATCAATTCGTGTATCGATTATTTCACCAAGGCTGCGGGCGTAGACAAAGAGCTGCTATCGCAACTTGTCGACATCGTTTCAACAGACCGTTTTAGCTACGCACTACGAATAGCCAAGCTAAACAAGAATGTCTCTAATACCAAACGCTCAGAGATCGTCGAAGAGGTGTTACAGCAAGAGTCTGAACAAGAAGAGATACTGCTTGAACAAGCAAATTCACTATTCAACCCAAATGTCGAAGAGGTCAGCATTTCAGGTTCGACGGCTCCGGTGTTCGCTATTCAATGGGCAATGATGAATAACGTTAAAGATTTAGCTCACCTTTGCGCGCTCGAGGATGATTATTTTGACTATTTCGAGCATCTTGGTGGCCCTGCGGCTTTCATGTCTTATAACGGCCTACAACTCTATTTAGAGTCGCGTCAAGATCCTGAATGGATAGAAAAGTCGGATCCAAATAAACAGTATTGGTGAACATGCCTACCTACTGGTGAACACGTGTAAGCTCGATGATCGTGTCAAACACCCATTGTTAGTCCTTGTTTTATATAAAGATCTAAAAACAGAACCCTATAACAGTTAATTGTTGCAATTCGGTTAAATAGAGTGAAAACTTCAAGCATCTAAAACTATTTAATCACTGCAATCTTGCGGTGAGTAAGGAGTGAATTGTGCTTGCTGTTCTTCGTATTATTTTGGCTACGGTGTTTATTATTTTCACCACCCTCTGTGCTTTTGTTTACTGCTTGTTTAGCCCCAAGAACCCCAAGCATGTGTACGTTTTCTGTCGTTGGTTCAACCAGCTACAAAAGATCGTCGGTGTAAAACTGATGCAGCGCGGCCTAGACAATGCGCCGACATCAGAAAAAAGCGTCTACATCTCTAACCACCAAAGCATATTAGACTTTGTGACTGACCCTGGGATGCTAAGGCCTCGTACCGTTTCTTTAGGCAAGCGCGATTTGTTGTATGTGCCTTTCTTTGGTCTGCTGTATTGGATCACCGGTAACATCATGATTAACCGCGAAGATAAGTCGAAAGCACGCGATACCATCAAGCAAGTGGCAGAAGCCATTCATCAGCGAGATCTGTCTGTTTGGGTTTACCCTGAAGGAACGCGCAGTAAAGGGCGTGGACTACTGCCATTCAAAACGGGCGCTTTTCGAATGGCGATTGAAGCTGGCGTGCCTATCACCCCGATGTGTACCAGCACCACACACAATAAGATTGACCTCAACCGAGTTAATAATGGCGTTGTGATCACCGAGATGCTTGAACCTATCGATGTGTCTGGATACAAGATCAGCGATGCGAGAGAGCTAGCCAATCGCTGTCACGCAATCATGGCAGAAAAAATAGCAGAGCTTGATGACGAAGTGGCTCGTTTAGAGGCGCAGCAAAAACCAGAACTGGATTCAGACGGTTCTTCTACGAGCTAACTCGCAACGAACCCACTGAGTCATCGCTCAGTTACTTAAAAAGACACTCAACGATCGCAACTCTCATTGTTCTTGTTTTACATGCCGGCACTTATCCGCAAAATAAAAACAGGCGTTAATGGCTTTAAAGAGCAATGGGAGTAAACGATGGAAGTGATTCACCATGGCGGAAAACATACTGTCACAGGATCTTGTCACGAACTAAGAGATTCAGGCCAAGCGGTGCTCATCGATTGTGGCTTGTTTCAAGGTAAAGAGTCCCAAGGTTCGGACGCACGCCCTCTTGATATTGAATTTGAAACGTCCCACCTCAACGCTCTGCTACTGACCCATACTCACATTGATCATATTGGCCGATTACCTTGGTTACTCGCCAGTGGATTTAACCAACCTATTTATTGCACGCAAGCCACCGCCGAACTCGCTCCTTTAATGATTGAGGATGGGTTAAAACTACAAGGGCTCAGCAATAAACAATCGAAGCTGATACTCAAAAAGATTCATTCGTTGATAGCTCCCAAGCCTTACGGGGAATGGTTTCCACTCATGTCTAAACAGCAAATTAGTGGAAAGGATCATCATAGGCCAAATACTCTGCATGCTCGCTTTCAACCTGCTGGGCACATCTTAGGTTCTGCCTATATCGAGATTAAGTTACCCAACCAAGAAGTAGTTGTGTTTTCTGGCGACTTGGGCCCGAGTAACACACCACTACTGCCGGATCCAAAGCCACCACAGCAAGCCGATTATCTGTTTATCGAATCCACTTACGGCACTAGTACACATGACGATATTGCAACGCGATCAGAGCGCTTGAAGGCGATCATTGATCGTTCGCTGCTTGATGGTGGCGTTATTTTAATTCCGGCTTTTAGCATAGGCAGAACACAAGAACTGCTGTTTGATATCGAAAATCTGATCTTTGAGCATCAACTCAGCAGCAATATTCCTATCATCCTCGATTCGCCTATGGCTCAGAAAGTAACGCGATCCTACCGACGCTTTAAAGGGCTGTGGGGACAAGAAGCAAAGCAACGTCTTGAACTAAAACGTCACCCACTCGCTTTTGAGCAATGCATTACTGTTGATGGGCATAGAATGCACAAGAAAATCGTTAACCGCCTCAAGTCGACAGGTGAACCCGCGATTGTGGTCGCAGCTTCTGGAATGTGTCAGGGCGGCAGGATAATGAACTACTTATCCGCCTTACTTCCCGATAAACGAACCGATGTGATTTTAGCGGGCTATCAAGCGCACGGAACGCTCGGGCGAGAGCTGCAACAAGGCGAAATGCAGGTTTCTATAGATAACAAAGACGTTGAGGTTAACGCTCAAATTCATGGCATGTCTGGCTATTCAGCCCATGCCGATAAAGAAGATCTCTACCGATTCATAGAAGGCATGGCGACTCCACCGAAAGAGGTGCATTTGATTCACGGTGAGCCAAATACTCAGTCTGAATTCGCTCAAGAACTAAAGGAGCGAGGGTTTGTGGTTGTTTGAAACACGCATCAAACTAGCCACTTTCACTCAGTAAACATGAAATCCTCAACTATCGAACCTTCAAAAAACACAGTTTCTTATACCTGCGAGATCACTCGATGCAGGTGATATATTCCAATCAAATCCATCTCACCACTCATATATCAGCCGTTCATGCTAAGCGATTTTAACCGCTGTTTTTCTCGATTTTGTCTCATCTGCATGGCTCAAATTTCCATTTTTGTATTAATCACTATTTATTCACTCTGCAAAACGCCAATAAATACACACAGTTGCATATAAAGTTAAATGGAACGATTATCGAATTAGAACTAAGCGTTAACAAACCCCCTCTGTAACTTGCTTTATGTCACAGTAATCCTAATGCGCAGTTAAATAATTTAACACTTGGGTTACAAGTGAAGTATTGTGTTGTTCGAAAAACAATCATAAGTAAAACTAACAGGGAAAATACTCATGCAGTCATTCGTTGATTTTTTGAATGGAATAATCTGGAGCCCAGTACTTATCTACCTATGTTTAGGTGCAGGTTTGTTCTACTCCATCATGACTCGATTTGTTCAAATCCGTCACTTCTTTGAAATGTGGCGCTTGCTACTATCAGGTAAAAGCTCTGCAAAAGGCATCTCGTCTTTCCAAGCTCTTGCCGTTTCGCTATCTGGCCGTGTAGGTACAGGTAACATTGCTGGTGTTGCTGCCGCTATCGGTTTCGGTGGCCCGGGTGCAGTATTCTGGATGTGGGTTGTAGCCTTCTTTGGCGCCGCGACTGCTTACGCAGAATCTACGCTAGCGCAAATCTACAAAGAAGAAGACGAAGGCCAGTTCCGTGGCGGTCCGGCTTACTACATTGAAAAAGCAATGGGTCAAAAGTGGTACGCATGGATCTTCGCTATCTCGACTATTTTTGCATGTGGTATTTTGCTTCCAGGTGTTCAGTCAAACAGTATTGGTAATGCTGTAGAAGCTGCATTTGGCTCAGGCGACATGATTGAAACAGCTATCGGTACATTCAGTTTCGCTAAAATTTTCACTGGTACTGTTGTTGCTATCATCCTTGCTTTCATCATCTTTGGTGGTGTTAAACGTATTGCGAACTTCACACAAATTGTTGTTCCATTCATGGCATTGGCTTACATCATTATCGCGTTCGTTATCATCTTGCTAAACATCGGCCAAGTGCCAGCGGTTTTCGGAATGATTCTTGGTGATGCATTCACACCTATGGCGGGCTTTGGTGCTGCAATTGGTTGGGGTGTTAAGCGTGGTGTTTACTCAAACGAAGCGGGTCAAGGTACTGGTCCTCACGCGGCAGCGGCGGCAAATGTCGATCACCCAGCTCAGCAAGGTTTGGTACAAGCGTTCTCTATCTACATCGATACTCTTCTAGTATGTTCTGCTACAGCGTTCATGATCATCATCACTGGTGCTTACAACGTTCACGGCGGCGCTGAAGGTGTGTTCCTTGTTCAGAACCTAGCAGCAAACATTGGTGCGAATGGTCCTGTATTTACACAGCTTGCTATTGAAAGTGCACTACCAGGTATTGGTAAGCCATTCATCGCATTTGCTCTGTTCTTCTTCGCATTTACAACGATTCTTGCTTACTACTACATCGCTGAAACGAATATTGCTTACCTACGTCGTACCATCAAGATCCCTGGCATGATGTTCGTACTTAAGCTTGTTCTTATCACTGCAGTTTTCTATGGCACAGTCAAAACAGCTAACCTTGCATGGGCAATGGGTGATGTTGGTGTTGGCTTGATGGCATGGTTAAACATCGTTGGTATTCTGATCATCTTCTTCATGTCTAAGCCTGCGCTTAAAGCACTTGCTGATTATGAAGAGCAACAGAAACAAGGCGTAACTGAGTACACATTCAACCCTGTAAAACTAGGCATTAAAGGTGCTACTTACTGGGAAGAAAAGTACAAGCGTAAAACAGGTAAGTCTCCTGAAGCAGAAGCTGCAGACACTAAACCTGTAGAGCAACCTTCAGCTTAAGATTACCTTAACAAATAGATTGCTTTAATAAATAGATCGCTTTAACTCGCGCTATTAATAACGCATAAAAAAGGGGTTAGCCATTTCGGCTAACCCCTTTTGTTTTATTCATAACCAATAAACGGCTTATAACAAACTAACTGTTCCCAAGTTAGAGCATTAAGCAGCGATTTCTTGTGTTGCCATTTGCGGTGCTTTCTTCTCACCAACAGGCAGTACTGTGCGGCCGTATTCGTTGTTGATTACTTGTGCCATAGCAAAGTAGATAGCTGAAGCGCCACAGAAGATACCTTCAAAACCAGCGATAGTGCCGATTAGTTCGCTGCCAGTGAAATCACGAGCTGCAAGTAGGAAGAACAAGATAGTGAGTGAACCGAATACTACTTGCTTCGCTACTGGGTAGCATAGAGAACCAATGAACATGAAGCCTGTGAAGATGCCCCATAATAGTAGGTACCAACCCATGAATGCTGCAGGGCTTGCTGGTAGACCCATGTAAGGCATTACAATCAAACCAACCAAAGACAACCAGAATAGGCCGTAAGAAGTAAACGCAGTTGTACCGAACGTGTCACCACGTTTGAAACACATTGTGCCCACGATAACTTGGCTTAAACCACCGTAAAAAATACCCATCGCAAGGATCATTGAATCCATTGGGAAGAAACCTGCGTTGTGGATATTAAGAAGAATAGTGGTCATACCGAAACCCATTAAGCCTAGTGGCGCTGGGTTAGCTAGTTTGGTCGACATTGCGAATTTACCTTATTAAAGTGGTTGATTAAAAAAAATCTACAAAGTTTGTAAGAAAATTTTAATCTATAAACCGCTCAACTAGGTAATCCAGTTATCGAAAACTAAGATTGTGTAAATGATCTTATGGAAAATTGGTTTCATAACAATGCTAATCAATTCATAGAAACTATAAGTAAGCAGATTCCCTATCACGCTATAAAAAAAGATACGAGATGCGAAAAGAGTCTTTAGATTCGAGTAAGCGCCCCCTTAATAGCAAACGTAGGCAACAGAGGGCGAGCTTTTCGTTACCCGTTTACTCGCATCCCATATCTATTCATTAGATCGTCATTCCAGAATCGAGGGACGAGATATCTGGAATCTGCCTTTCAATATATACACCAACGGTAAACGCGAGAGATTCCCTACTACGCTCATACCTCGCTATAAGGAATGACGGATAGAGTAAGGAATATGAGGTATAAAGTGACGAACGATAGGGAGCGAGCTTTTCGCTACTCGTTTACTCGCATCCCGTATCTAGTCTCTCATTTGTAATCTTAAATTACGCTTGTTGTGGTTTAGATTCAGACACTTGAGATTGAACTTCTGAAGAAGCGTTTTTACTCGCATCTCGTTTAGCTAACAGAGTCACAAGAATAAGCTGAGCAACAAGAGCGCCCAACACAACCAGTGCACTTCCAGTAAAGCCTGCCACTACAAAACTAACCAAAGCGATAGAGCCGTTCATCAACGCATAAGGAAGCTGTGTCTTAAAGTGTTCAAACTGGTCACACCCTGCCCCTGTTGAAGAAAGAATCGTTGTTTCAGAGATCGGTGAGCAATGGTCACCAAACAAACCACCAGACAACACAGCGCCAATTGCGACGAGTAGCGGTGCATCAATCGCAATCGCGGTTGGAATAACCAATGGCATCATTATCGCGAAGGTTCCCCACGACGATCCCGTTGCGAATGAAATAATCCCCGACAACAAAAAAGCGACCGCTGGTACTAACCAGTATGGAAAACCACTCTGTGCTTGCTCGGCAATATAAGCGGCTGCGCCCAACTCTTTACCGACTGTGCTTAACGCCCAAGCCAATACCAAGATGATCGCGACTGGCATCATGTTTCCCATACCTTTTAAGTACACAGAAACGCCATCTGAAAGCTTTCTTACACCGTAGTAAGCCATTAGCGAGATTAAGGTAATCGCCGCAAAGAAGTAAGCCGATGATAATGCAGCTCTGAACGATGAGCCTGCGACCTTTTGGAATGGGAAACCTTGTGGTACCAACATGGCACACAACACCACCAGCATCACTAACAATGGTGCCCAGACAAAAGATGCCTTTGCATTTTTATGCGAGAACGGATTCAGTGATTCGTTATTCACACCAGAGTTAATTCCCGCTTGGCAATCACGCTCGGCTTTTGCCATTGGCCCAAAGTCTAAACCTTTAACGGACACTAACGGGACGATGAAAATCGCGAGGAATGCGTAGAACTGAAAAGGAATCGCACCGATGAAAGCATCCCAATCAGACATGTTGATATTCAACGCCGTGAACTCTTTTTGAATCAGACTCATGATGTAAACGCCCCATCCAATGAAAGGGATAAGAATAGCGACGGGCGATGAGGTTGAATCAATGATGAATGCTAGCTTCTGTCTTGAGAGTTTTAGTTTATCGAAAAGAGGACGAAAAACAGGGCCAACAATTAACGGAGTACCTAAGTCTGAGAAAAATATAACGATTCCACCCAACCACGCGGACAATTGAGCTTGGCATTTGTTGCTTACCCATTGAGTAACACGCTTGGCAAATGCAACGCCACCACCCGACTTCTCCATCAAAGCAACAAAGCCACCGATGAACACCAACAGCATGATCACACCTGCGTTATAGCTGTCGGTAAGTTGAGGGACTAAGTAACCTTTCACCATGGTACCAAACGTATCAAGCGGGTTAAGTTCGCTAAACATACCAGTGAGCATTGCCACACCACTCAGCACGCCTGCAAATAGGCCTATCACTACATTCCTTGTCGCCAACGACAACACCAAAGTAATCACAATGGGGATGAGTGACGTGATATCTGTCTGTTCCATAGGTACACCTTAACCCTAAAATAAAAGAATAAATATAAATTAAATTTGAATATAAATTCACAACCACCATTTGTACAGAACTTTATCCTCTAACTGGATAATTAGTCTTTAAATGCGCTTCAACATAGAGCCAAATAGACCAATAGCCCTCCTTAGATAGCCAAGTTCGAAACGAAAAAAAGCCGAAAGTAGAAACTTTCGGCTTTTGACTATTTATATCATTATGGTCGTACGACTGAACTCGTAACTTAGGTCACGTCCTCAGTATTCAGACTATCAATTACAAGTGATTTCATCCCAGAACCAATTCGATTGAACAGGGCTTTCCCATACACCCGGACCGTTTTTAGCTACGAAACACTTGCCATTATGTGCCACCTTATCGCCATTACTCACTTGGCTAACGCCCGCTTGCCATGTGATAAACACCGATGGGTCAACGACGACAGGCGGCTCGGTAACAGGTGGTTCAACTGGTGTTGGGTCTACCGGAGCAGGATCAACAGGTGTAGGATCGACTGGCGATGGATCTGTCACGGGTGGAGTTGGCTCTCCAGCAACCAATTTCCAAGGGCCGCCATTGGCAGGGTCATCCCCTTGTGTCCACCATTTCGCTTCGTAGGTTGCACCATTGTGAGTAACTTGGTCTCCAGCGTTGTAAACCTTCGTCGCACTCCAACCGTTACCACCGGGATCAGTACCAGGGTCTACCGGATCAAGCTTATCGACCACTTTCACTTCAGGCCAGCTCGCATGAGAACCATAAAAGTTGGTCACACACTTCTCGTAATCGCCAGACACCAGCGCTGAGTATGCCGTTTGGAATCCAACCAACTCACATTCAAATGAGTAGCCTTCTGGGCGGTCTGCGTAGTATTTCCAGTTGCCATCCCAGTTGGTGTACAGCACATCGGTCGCGCCGTTGAGATTCAAGCTTCCGTAAGGTGTTTGCTGCCAACAAGTATTGGCTTCATCCGCCTCTACAGGAATTTGATAATGCGCTGCTAACCCTTCCCAATAACGAATACGGTTAACGGGTTGGCCTTTGTCTTTGTTCTGCTCACCACACTCGATACCACCATTAATCACGTTGATCGTGGTACCAAAGCCATAACCAATTCCCGCATCCAACTCGCGTTGAGAGGGAGTCCAAGTACGGTCAATCACGTGCAGCATGGCTGGTTTAGGAGCTTGAGGCGTAAGGAAGAACCAGATAGCAGAAGCCAAGTTCAACCAAGAATCAGCAACCAAGCCTGGATTATTCAATAGAACCGTCGCATCACCATCAAACATCACTTCCGAGAACGCGCCGTAGTTAAAATGGTAAGAAAGCTGTTTAGCACCACGTCCGAAGTAACCCTGCCCCGCGGCACATGGCCAACGTGCATTCTGCCAATCGTTCTGACCACAACCCGTGGTATAACCTTCTTGGCCTTCAGACCAACCCATTTCACGAACATGCACCAGCGCTTGCTGCCACTCTTCTAGAGCTAATGGGTTATCAGAGGTGTTGTCTATCGCGATGTGACCGCCCGTCTCTTGTGAGAAATGAGCAAAGGCCGTAATAATGGACTTTTTACAGATGGCGTCGGAGTCACGGCCGTCGGTGTACTCTCCACAGAAGGCTGGGAATTTACCAATCGCGCGTAAGAAGCGAGTGTATGTGTATTCTGGCGCAGCCATCTGAGTGAGGAAGTCCCATTCAGATTGAGGGAACACACGCTCGACTCGTTTCACGTTTTCAGGATTCGAGGCTAAGCCCGGTTCTATCGCTTCAACAATACTATTGGAACGAGTTTGTAATGCTTGTGACCAGATCGCATACATAGGATCGGATGTTTTCGCTTGTTCAGCAGCTTGTAATGCCGATTTTTCAACAAGGTAACCATTCGGGTTTTGCGGATCAGGTTGGATGTTCAAAGACGCATGACTTTGCGCTGCTAATGTGCAGCCGAGCACTGTCGCCAAATATTTGATTTTTAACATGATGGATTCTCTTATCTGTCCTTAATAAGTCCATCAAAGAGTATGCTTCACATGTGAAATGGCCTAGCTGTAGCGGTGTGAATTTATAAAAAGTGCGAGTGATCTTTTTGATATATAGCTCAACACAACAAAGCGTCTCATGGTTTCTTGAGCTGATATCTAGTTTCCAACTGATTTGGTGTTTAGTTGTCAGCTATAAGCTTTTAATACCCTGAGTCAGAAATAAAAAAGCCCCGAACTGAGTTCGAGGCTTTTAATAACTAAGTCAAATCATGGCTAAGTCAAATAATAGCTAAATCAAAACTGGTTAAATCTCTAAGAGATTATTCCCACTCGATAGTTGCTGGTGGCTTACCAGAAATATCGTAAACAACACGTGAAATGCCGTTAACTTCGTTGATAATACGGTTAGAAACCTTACCAAGGAAGTCGTATGGTAGGTGTGCCCAGTGAGCAGTCATGAAGTCGATAGTTTCTACAGCACGTAGAGATACAACCCAATCGTACTTACGGCCATCGCCCATTACGCCAACTGAACGTACTGGTAGGAATACCGTGAATGCTTGAGATACTTTGTGGTAAAGGTCAGCAGCGTGAAGCTCTTCAATGAAGATAGCATCAGCGCGACGCAGTAAATCACAGTACTCTTTCTTCACTTCGCCAAGTACACGAACACCTAGACCTGGACCCGGGAATGGGTGGCGATAAAGCATGTTGTATGGAAGACCAAGCTCTAGGCCGATCTTGCGTACTTCATCTTTAAACAGCTCACGTAGAGGCTCAACAAGGCCCATTTCCATATCATCAGGAAGACCACCAACGTTGTGGTGAGATTTGATTACGTGTGCTTTGCCAGTCTTAGATGCTGCAGACTCGATTACGTCTGGGTAGATAGTACCCTGAGCAAGCCATTTAGCATTCTTCAGTTTCTTAGACTCTTCGTCGAAGATATCTACGAATACGTGACCGATGATCTTACGTTTCGCTTCTGGTTCAGCTTCGCCTTCCAGAGCGTTAAGGAAACGTTCTTCAGCATCAACTTTAATGATGTTAAGGCCGAATTTGTCACCAAACATGTCCATAACCTGCTCGCCTTCGTTTAAACGAAGAAGGCCGTTATCAACAAATACACATGTTAGTTTGTCGCCGATAGCTCGGTGAGCAAGCATCGCTACTACAGATGAATCAACACCACCAGAAAGACCAAGGATAACTTCGTCGTCACCTACTTGTTCTTTAATGCGTGCAACTGCATCTTCAATGATAGACGCTGAAGTCCACAGACCTTCACAACCACACGCGTTAAGAACGAAGTTCTCAAGCATTTTTAGGCCGTTTTTAGTGTGCGTTACTTCTGGGTGGAATTGAACACCGTAGTATTTCTTATCTTCGTTTGCCATTGCTGCATATGGGCAAGTGTCTGTCTCTGCGATTTTTGTAAAATCAGCAGGGATTTCAACCACTTTGTCACCGTGGCTCATCCAAACGTCTTGAGTTGTCTCAAGGTCAGCGAAAAGTGCAGATTCACCCGTTACTTGTACCGCTGCGTAGCCGAACTCGCGCTCAGTAGACGTTGCTACTTTACCGCCAAGTTGCTCAGCCATAGTTTGCATGCCGTAGCAGATACCGAAGACAGGAACACCTGAATCAAATACGTACTGAGGTGCACGTGGAGAATTCTCTTCCGTTACACTTTCAGGGCCACCAGATAGGATGATGCCGTCTGGATTGAATTCACGAATATCCGCTTCTTCTACGTCCCAGCTCCAAAGTTCACAGTAAACACCGATCTCACGAATACGACGAGCTACTAGCTGTGTGTATTGAGAACCGAAGTCCAGAATTAGAATACGTTGGTCATGAATATTTTTAGTCATTGTAAGCAGTCTTATTGGCTATGTGATAAAACGGAGGCGAGTTTACTCACCTCTGATTAACTCTTCAAGAAATAAAGCAAACGTTTTCGTTAGATATCTTTAACCACGTGTTTTGAGAAAATCGGACTTTTAACAAAACAGATGGTAGATAAAATAATGTGCCGACTAAATCAGCACATTATTCAAACGTTCGGACGTATTATTAACCTAAACGGTAGTTAGGTGCTTCTTTCGTGATTTGAACATCGTGTACGTGAGATTCTTTCATGCCCGCACCAGAGATACGAACAAACTCAGCTTTAGTACGCATGTCTTCAACAGTTGCAGAACCCGTTAGGCCCATGCTTGAGCGTAGACCGCCCATCTGTTGGTGAACGATCTCTTTTAGACGACCTTTGTATGCGATACGACCTTCAATACCTTCTGGAACAAGCTTGTCTGCAGCGTTGTCAGATTGGAAGTAACGGTCAGAAGAACCTTGAGACATAGCGCCAAGAGAACCCATACCACGGTAAGACTTGTAAGAACGACCGTTATAAAGGATAACTTCACCCGGTGCTTCTTCAGTACCCGCGAACATTGAACCAACCATCACACAAGATGCGCCAGCAACGATAGCTTTACAGATATCGCCAGAGAAGCGAATGCCGCCATCTGCGATTACTGGAATACCGTATTCGTTTGCTACTTCAGCTGCGTCTGCGATTGCTGTTACTTGCGGAACACCAACACCAGTAACGATACGAGTCGTACAGATTGAACCCGGGCCGATACCTACTTTAACCGCACTAACACCCGCTTCGATAAGAGCACGAGCGCCAGCGCCAGTTGCTACGTTACCACCGATGATTTGTAGATCAGGGTATGCAGCACGCGTATCACGGATACGGTTAAGTACGCCTTCAGAGTGACCGTGTGAAGAGTCGATAAGTAGAACGTCTACGCCAGCTTCAACAAGAGCAGCTACGCGCTCTTCGTTACCAGCACCAGCACCAACAGCTGCACCTACACGTAGGCTGCCGCGCTCATCTTTACAAGCGTTTGGTTTACGTTCTGCTTTATGGAAATCTTTCGCAGTGATCATTCCAGTTAGTTGGAAGTCATCATTTACAACAAGAACTTTTTCAACACGCGCTTCGTGCATTTTCTCTTGAACTTCTTCACGAGTTGCACCTTCTTTAACAGAAGCAAGGCGAGCTTTAGGCGTCATTACTACATCAACTTTCTTAGAAAGGTCAGTCACAAAGCGAACGTCACGGCCAGTAATAATACCAACAAGTTCGTTTGTTTCAGTAACAACAGGGAAACCGGCAAAGCCGTGTTTTTGAGTAAGGGCTACAACATCAGCGATTGTCGCATCAGGGTTTACAGTAACAGGGTGAGAAACCACACCTGCTTCGTAAATTTTAACCTGGCGAACCATTTCTGCTTGCTGTTCAATAGACATGTTCTTATGAATGAAGCCGATTCCGCCTTCTTGTGCCAGTGCAATCGCTAGGCGAGCTTCTGTCACAGTATCCATCGATGCAGAGATCATTGGGATGTTTAGGGAAATATTCTTCGTCAGCTGAGTGCGAAGATCAGCTGTATTAGGGAGAACGGTGGAGTGTGCTGGCACTAGCAGTACGTCGTCGAATGTCAGCGCTTCTTTGGCAATTCTTAGCATTTGCAATATCTCACAATAATAGGAGTAAAAAGAAACAATCCAATCTCATCGTTTCGCCTAATGAGGGCAGCCAATTAAGGAAAATCAAACTGCATTTGGATTAGATATTGCGGACGGATTATACGGCCAACGAAATCGCTTGGCTACACATTTTTGTATTTTTAATTTGCATTTACCCCCTTGCTATGTATTATATTGCCGCTATCTTCCATACTCACGCCCTGTGAGATTCCAAGAAAGACCTTCCTTCAAGGAAAGATAGTGCTTCTATGACTAATCCAAACATCTTTACTGTTTCTCGCCTCAACTCAGAGGTTCGTCTCCTATTAGAAAACGAAATGGGAATAGTCTGGCTCGTTGGTGAAATCTCAAATTTCTCTGCACCTGTCTCTGGTCACTGGTACCTCACGCTTAAAGACTCTCGCGCTCAAGTTAAGTGCGCTATGTTTCGTGGCAATAACCGCCGTGTGACTTTTAAGCCCCAGAACGGTAATCAAGTTTTAGTCAAAGCACGTTTGTCTCTTTATGAGCCACGCGGTGACTATCAACTGATCATCGAAAGCATGCAGCCAGAGGGTGATGGTAAGCTTCAGCAAGAATTTGAAAAACTTAAGATGAACTTAGCGGCGGAAGGCTTATTTGCTCAATCCAGTAAGCAGATTCTGCCAGAACATCCTAAGTGCGTCGGTGTCATCACCTCTAAAACAGGCGCAGCCCTCTTCGATATTCTCGATGTACTGAAAAGACGCGACCCGTCATTGCCAGTCATCGTGTATCCGACCATGGTACAAGGTGAAGGAGCTTCGATTCAGATCGCTCAAGCGATTGGACGTGCCAATGAGCGCAACGAGTGTGACGTATTGATCGTTGGTCGTGGCGGCGGTTCATTAGAAGACTTATGGTGTTTCAATAACGAGATCGTTGCTCGCACTATTGCAGCAAGCCAGATCCCGATTATCAGCGCCGTTGGCCACGAAGTTGATGTCACTATCGCCGATTTCGTCGCAGACATGCGTGCTCCAACGCCATCAGCAGCCGCTGAATTGGTTAGCCGTGACAACAGTCATAAAGAGCAAGCTTATGCCTCTAAACGTGCTCGCTTAGTGAGTGCGATTCGTCATGTGTTAATCAAACAAGCACAATCAACTCAAACGTTGAAATACCGCTTAGAGAAAAAACACCCGAGCTACCAACTGCAAAAGCAGAGTCAGCAGCTTGATGACTTAGACATGCGTTTACGTCGCGGTATGACCCAATACTTAAAGCAGCATGCACAGCGTGTTGAACGTAAACAGCACCAGCTTCAGTTGAACTCACCAGTGAAGCGCCTTGGTGAACAAAAACTGCATCTACAACGTTCAGAGCAAAAGCTATTAGATGCGATGGATAAAACACTGCTAACCACTCGCCACCAGCTAGCCATGGCTGCCGAGAAGTTAGAGACCGTTAGTCCACTTGCAACCCTAAAGCGTGGCTACAGCATTACTCATTCCGCATCGAGCAAGACTGTGTCATCAATCAACGATGTTGAGGTGGGTGAAGTGATCACCACCCAAGTTGAAGACGGTGTAATTGAGTCGCAAGTGACAACAAGAGTCGCGAAGAGCGAGCTTTAGATTCAACTAGGACGTTAAAAATCATTTAAAACCAGAAAGCCCTATCGAATAATCGACAGGGCTTTTTTGTGTCTACTGGCTTCAAAAGAAACGACCTGATTCAAATCCTACTCAGTCGTAGAAGGCTCCTTCATGGTCAGCATCCCTTCGGTCACAATAAAGTTGATAATGAAATCTAAACCTTGGCTCTCTTTTAGGTTGGTGAACACGTATGGCTTAGTTGGTCGCATGCGTTGAGTGTCTTGTTCCATCACTTCAAGCGACGCACCTACATACGGTGCTAAATCGATCTTATTGATAACCAACAGATCAGAACGTGTAATACCCGGCCCGCCTTTACGTGGGATCTTCTCCCCTTCCGCCACATCGATTACATAGATAGTAAGGTCGGCTAATTCAGGGCTGAACGTGGCACTGAGGTTGTCGCCACCGCTCTCTACAAACACCACATCAAGGTTCTTATGCCGCTTAGCCAGCTCTTCGACTGCAGCAAGGTTCATCGAGGCATCTTCACGAATCGCCGTGTGCGGGCAGCCACCTGTTTCAACACCAATGATGCGATCCGGTTCCAGAGCTTCAGCTCGCGTGAGAATCTTTGCGTCTTCTTGGGTGTAGATATCATTGGTTACTACGGCAATGTTGAGCTTGTCTCTAATCGCCTTACATAGCACCTCTAACAATGCTGTTTTACCAGACCCTACCGGGCCGCCAATACCAATTCGAAGTGGTTGCTTATAACTTTCCATTGTCTACTTCCTTATATTCTTTTTACTACATCGTTTGTGCTGACCGCTACGAACGAAATAGTCTCGTGTATTGTGTTTCGTGCAGTGAACTTGCTAATGCCATTGATGGCGAAAAGCTACCTATCATCCAATCTTCTATCGAGCGTGCCTTTTCGATCACCTCAGGAAAGGTGTTGGTGATATTAATCAGTGCCAACTGCCCGTCGGTTTGACCTAAAGGCACCAACTTGACCCCTGCGGTAACGATATTTTCAAGCCAACTCCATAAGTAACCTTGCTTGAGGCTCTCTAAATCAATACCCCAATGCTGAGCCGCCATACACATGCCCAACAATTGGTTTGGGTGACTATCAACAGAATCCACCAGCGAAATATCGATATCCAAGCGCTTCAACAAGGTGTTCAATGCATGCCCACGCTGCTTTTCTTCCGCTCGCAACTCACTGGTTTCACGGCTTGAGTATAAGTAGTTACACCAATGCTCAATCTCATCGATTTCACCCTTTTCTAGCGCGTGATAAAGACGCTCTAAGATAGGTAATTCCAAAGTTGCGACACTGGAACTGACGATGGTATTAAGCCACTGTTCCATGCTGTTGCGATCGGTCACCCACCCCGCTTCAACCGCTAACTCTAAGCCTTGCGAATAAGTGAACCCACCAATCGGCAACGATGGACTGATCAATTGAAACAGACGATAGACGGCTACATTTTCTGTTGTGGTCATAATCGTGCCCTCAGTCTTCCAGAATCAAATAAGTTCGAGAGCCTACGCGCCTAACAACAATAGTGCGCTTGCTGAAGCCACGCCGACTGACAACCATTTAGAGTAAACCGCGCGACCAACAAAAGTACCGATAACCATCAGAGCCAAAGCACTGATACTCATGCCTGTTGCGAACTGAGTCAGGTTGCTCGCGGCTTCAACGCCGTGTGCGTAACCATGGAAGAACAACATAGCAATCGAAGCAACTAATACGCTGTTTACACGCTTGGTTGATGGTGAGAATACATGCCATAAACATAAGCTGACGACAAACAGAGAAGCGATAATGGCAGGCTCAACAATCACAGAGAAACCTAAGGCTTGGCCTGCGATAAGCCCTACCACTAAAGACACCAATCCACCGCCAATCAGAGCTGCTTTTGTCTTGGTGGAAAATGACAGTGCGCCAATTAATAAACCGAAAGCGATCAGCATGATCAGATGATCCATGCCAGTCACAGGGTGAGTTAAGCCAGACATAAACGAGTGAGACTCATGAACCGAATGCGCCCCATGTCCTGGGTGAGCGAAAGCCAATGTTGATGTTGTTAGAGAAGCTATTGTGAAAGTGCATAAGCCTGCAGCTGTTTTAAAGTTCATCGCGAGTTCCTTGCGTTTATAGTTATTAATATTTGTTGTTATATAAATCGTTTAGTGAGTCATCAATGACTCGATTAATGATGGTGATGATGTCCACCTGAGCGACCGCCATAAGCACCGCCTTCTGGTTCAAACGGTTGTTTCTCGGTGGTCACTTTCGCGCCTAAGCCTTCAACCATTTCATCCAAAACATGGTCGTGTTGGTAACGAACCCAACCCGCTTCTACTTGCAGCGGAACATGACGGTTGCCAAGGTGATACGCCACTCGCGTTAACAGGAGCAAGTCTTCACAATAAACGGTTGAAACGGTTTCCGGTGCCGCTTTCACTTCTACGACTAAACCGCATTCACTTGAGAGTTGTTCGCCGCCACGCAAGATATGACCTCGCGGTAGAAACAGGCCGGCATTACGTCCGTCATCTAACATCACCTTAAGACGGCTCTTAATACGGCTATCGATCGGCAGGCTCAAATAGCCATCCGGTGCATTTTGTATTTGAGTATTCAGTTGAGTCAGTTCAATCATGCTATTACCTCAATCTCCTTGTGAGATTTATAACGTTTAAATTAGGAGCCTTCAGCCTAAAAGCCCTTAGCTAAGAGCTAGAACAAGAGCCCTCAAGCCCTCAGCCGAGCTCTTAAAATAGAAAATACCGTTGTGCCATTGGTAGTTCTTCAGCAGGCTCACACGTTAGCAGTTCACCATCGGCGCGTACTTGATACGTCTGAGAATCCACCTCAATTTTTGGCATCCAATCGTTGAGCTTCATGTCGGCTTTGCTGATATTTCGGCAGTTGCTCACAACACCAATCAAGCTCTGCAAACCCAATTGCTTATCAATGTTCTGCGCCTTGGCTTCCTTAGAAACAAACAACATTGATGTGTTTTGACATGCCTTGCCGTAGCTACCAAACATTGAACGGTAGTGAACTGGCTGAGGGGTTGGGATTGAAGCATTTGGGTCACCCATCGGCGCCATGGCGATCATACCGCCTTTCAAAATCACACTCGGTTTCACACCAAAGAAAGCGGGCTTCCACAACACTAAATCCGCCAGCTTTCCTGCTTCAATAGAGCCGATTTCATGAGACATACCATGAGTGATCGCTGGGTTGATGGTGTACTTAGCGACATAGCGTCTTAATCGGAAGTTATCGCTGTAGTCTGAATCTTCTTTTAGGCTGCCGCGCTGAACTTTCATCTTGTGCGCGGTTTGCCAAGTTCGAGTTATTACTTCACCCACTCGCCCCATAGCTTGTGAATCCGAAGCGATCATCGAGAACGCGCCTAAGTCATGAAGAATGTCTTCTGCGGCAATGGTTTCACGGCGAATACGCGATTCGGCGAACGCAACATCTTCAGCAATCGATGGTGAAAGGTGATGACACACCATCAACATATCCAAATGCTCATCGACGGTATTGATGGTGTAAGGTCGTGTTGGATTGGTTGAGGAGGGCAAAACGTTCGGCTCACCTGCAGCACGAATAATATCGGGAGCATGACCACCGCCCGCACCTTCGGTGTGATAGGTATGAATCACGCGATCACCGATTGCGCCAAGTGTCGATTCAACAAAACCAGACTCATTCAAGGTATCGGTATGAATCGCGACTTGTACGTCCATCTCGTCAGCAACACTTAAGCAGGTATCGATTGAAGCAGGGGTTGTTCCCCAGTCTTCGTGCAACTTCAAACCCACTGCACCTGCCGCTACTTGTTCGCGTAGAGCTTCTGGCTGGCTGGCATTGCCTTTGCCTAACAAACCAAAGTTCATTGGGAATTGATCGAGCGATTCCAGCATGCGGTGCATGTTCCAAGGCCCCGGAGTGCATGTGGTTGCGTTAGTGCCAGTGTTTGGCCCAGTGCCGCCGCCGATCATGGTTGTCACACCCGACGCCAGTGCTTCTTCAATCTGTTGTGGGCAAATAAAGTGGATGTGTGAATCAATGCCACCAGCAGTCAGGATTGAACCTTCACCGGCTAAAATCTCCGTGCCCGGGCCAATCACAATATCAACGCCCGGTTGAACATCTGGGTTGCCCGCTTTGCCCAATGCCTGAACTCGACCATCTTTGACTGCGACATCGGCTTTTACGATGCCCCAGTAATCCAACACAATCGCGTTAGTGATCACCAAATCTGGAGTTTCGGCACTTGGACGTTGGCTTTGCCCTTGTCCATCACGGATAACTTTGCCCCCGCCGAACTTCACTTCGTCGCCATATACGGTGTAATCTTTTTCAACTTCTAGCCATAAATCGGTGTCAGCAAGACGCACTCGATCACCGACTGTTGGCCCAAACATTTCGGCATAAGCCTGTCTGGATATCGTCGCCATGTTCAATCCTTTGTTGTTTTCATTATTCCGTGGAAGCGCTTATAGCTTGCCCATCACTTTTCCTTGGAAGCCATAGATCTCTAACTTACCGGCGTAATGCACTAACTCGACGCTGCGCGACTGACCCGGCTCAAAGCGGGTTGCAGTACCCGCAGGGATATTGAGTCGAAAGCCTTTAGTGGCTTCTCGGTCAAAGATCAGCGAAGGGTTTGCTTCATAGAAGTGGTAATGAGAGCCAATTTGAACAGGACGATCGCCAATGTTTTGAACCTTAACGGACGTTGTGTCACGGCCTTCATTGAGAGTGATGTCACCGGGAGCGGTTTCGACTTTTCCGGGAACGAATCCTGAGTATTGTTTTGTGGAACCAGCCATATTACTTCTCCCTACACGATAGGTTCATGAACGGTCACCAGCTTGGTGCCATCAGGAAAAGTGGCTTCGACTTGTACATCAGGGATCATGGAAGGGATCCCCTCCATAACGTCATCGACAGTAAGCAGTGTGCGTCCAAAATCCATCAATTCTGAAACGGTTTTACCCTCACGGGCACCTTCGAGAATGGCACTGCTGATCAGTGCAATAGATTCTGGATAGTTGAGTTTTAAGCCTTTTTGTTTGCGCTGCTGTGCCAGCATTCCTGCGCAGAAGATAAGTAGCTTATCTTTTTCTCTTGGTGTTAATTCCATTTAGCCGCCCGCTGTTAGTGTTGTTTTCTTATTGCTCAAAAACGCATGAGCAGTAAGTGGGATTCAATGACAGCAAGCTTGAAAAAATGTACCTAGGGTCGGAAGTCACCCTAGGTACAAAAAGGGCTAATCGCTAAGTCGCCCAAATCCTTGGTAAATCAGGAGTCGTACCACATAAATGAGAGCGAGTTGCTTGCCATATCTGACCAAAGGCCTGGAGGATATCTTCACTCCAATTACCCAAGGCTCGCACCACAATCAATCCTTCTATCTGAGTCGCGCCCAATATTAATGTGGGTTCACTCGACGTTTTTGATGTAACTGATTGCTGTGAAGCTTGCTGTGTAATAGATAAGAGCAAGCTCTGTACCAACTCTAAATCTTGCTTCTTATTTGAGGTAATATAAAAGGTTCCCATCATTGAATAATCAAGTAAGCCCATATTTATCATTAACTTATCGCCACCGTGAAAATTAAAACCTTCAGTCAGAAGCCTTTGATTATCAAGATAGATTTCTGTTTTCCCAACGAGGTGACCATGCTCGAATCCCTCATTCTGTGCAGGGCGTCCAAAACAGTGCATCTCCCACCCCCAAAATTGTGCACCCTTTTCTAGGCGAATTTCAGTGTCTAAACGAACGTGTGCATTCGGGAAAAAGATGTTCTCTTGCGGCATCCATTCTAAGCGTGCATCTTTCTTCACTCGCAGGGTCTGCTTCTGCTTGGCGTACTTGTTGTTTGAGCGGTAAAACTTGGTCGCACCGGGTGTGGTGATCAACGCATGCGCACCGCTTTCGATGGTCGCTTCAATATTGAGAGTGTCACCACCTACCACTCCGCCGGGGGGATGGAGTAAGTAGGTGTGACACGTTTCCCCATCAGGATACAAGGGGCGCTGCACCGCAAGCGGACCAGACTGCTGACGATTCTTTAAAACGGTTTTATCACCGCGGTCAACAAAGGTGAGGTTTAAGCTCGCTTGCCAACCGTCTCGAATATCTTGTTCGATGGTCTCATTCAGAGACAACACTCCCGCTAAAGAAGCATTTATTGCTTCACTCGAAGAATATAGAGAGCTCATACGGTTAGGTACTCCTTAATCAGGGACTCATTGAGCCCTTTCATTTCACCTTCAGCTACCTGACGACCACGGTCGATAATGCAAAATCGGTCACCGACCTTTCTCGCAAATGGCAGCTTCTGTTCAACAAGCAGGACGGTGAGTCCCATCTTCTCGTTGAGCATGCGAATGATGTCGCCAATCTCTTGCACAATATTGGGCTGAATACCTTCTGTCGGTTCATCCAAGATCAACAGCTTGGGATTAACCACCAGCGCACGCCCAATCGCCAGTTGCTGCTGTTGACCACCAGATAAGTCACCACCGCGGCGATGCAACATCTCTTTTAACACTGGGAATATATCGAAGATGAACTCTGGGATCTTACGGTCGCCCTTTTCGCGAATCGGCAAGCCTACTTCTAGGTTTTCTTGAACCGTGAGCATCGGAAAGATCTGGCGACCTTGCGGCACATAACCGATACCTTGGCGAGCACGCTCTTCGGCATCGGTTTTAAGAAGAGACTCACCCGATAACGAAATGTCACCGCTCTCGACCTTAACTAGCCCCATGATGCATTGCAGCAACGTCGTTTTACCGACACCGTTTCGTCCCATTAACACTGTGCACTTGCCTTCAGGGATCTGCATATCCAAATCCCACAGCGTGTGGCTCTCACCGTAATATTGATTAACTGATTTAACCTCTAGCATCCTATTCTCCGAGATAAACTTGTTTAACTTCTGGGTGAGCCTGCACTTGGTCCATGGTGCCTTCAGCCAGCACATGACCTTGATGAAGCACGGTGACATGGCTGGCGATAGAACGAACGAAATCCATATCGTGTTCAACTACCACAACTGAGTGCTTGCCTGCCAGAGAATTGAGTAACTCAGAGGTACGGTCCATCTCTTGATGAGTCATGCCTGCAACGGGTTCATCCACCAGCAATAGCCTAGGGTTTTGCATCAATAACATGCCTATCTCTAACCACTGTTTCTGACCGTGAGACAGGTTACCTGCCAAATTCGCCGCTTCGTCTTTTAAATGAATCAGCTCAAGTACCGAGGTCAGCTTGTCTTTCTGCTCACCAGACATCACAGCAGTGAAAGTCGCCCACACTGAACGGTCACCAGCCATGGCTAACTCAAGGTTCTGCCACACGGTTAAACACTCAATCACGGTCGGTTTTTGGAATTTACGCCCAACGCCTGCATTGGCGATTTCGGCTTCGTTCATCTTCAATAAGTTGATGTTCGAACCCAACCACACTTCGCCAGTATCTGGCTTAGTTTTACCTGTGATGATGTCCATCATGGTGGTTTTACCTGCGCCATTAGGGCCAATGATGCAGCGAAGCTCTCCTTCATTGATGTAGAGGTTCAGATCGTTTATCGCTTGGAAACCATCGAAGCTTTTGTTGACGCCTTCGACATACAACAGCACGTTATGGCGAGTATCGATGGCAGGATGAATATCGGGTTTGAGGTAATCAAAGACTTGGTCTCGACGAGTGAACGCCTGAACCGATTCCTTTACGCTATTAAATGTGGTCATGCGATCACCTCCTTGGCCTTGTGCTGATTATCCTTATCTTTATCTTGGTTTTTCCCATTTGATGCCTTGCGCAGCTGCTGCCATTTTTCACTGACAAAGCCAATTACACCTTGTGGGAAGTACATGGTCGAGAGAACGAATAATCCACCCAGAGCAAATAACCACACCTCTGGGAACTCAACCGTAAACCAGCTCTTGGCGTAGTTGATAATCAATGCACCGACAATGGCGCCAAACAGAGTGGCACGACCGCCTAAGGCAACCCAAACCACAATCTCAATCGAGTTAAGCGGAGCAAATTCTCCCGGGTTAATGATGCCAACTTGAGGGACATATAAAGCCCCAGCAATACCCGCGATAACCGCTGAAAGAACGAAGACCCACAGCTTGATGCCATCAACGTCGTAGCCCATAAAGCGAGTACGTGACTCTGTATCTCGAATCGCCAGTGCCACACGACCTAATCGACTGGTCACCACCATGCGACACGCGATGTAGCTGAGAATAAGCGCAATACCAGTCGCGACAAACAGACCTATCTTGACCGCATCACTCTGTAAACTCAGGCCAATGATGTCTTTGAAATCTGTCAGTCCATTGTTACCACCAAAGCCCATCTCGTTGCGGAAAAATGCCAGCATCAATGCGTAAGTTAACGCCTGAGTCATGATAGAAAGATAAACCCCGGACACACGAGAGCGGAAAGCTAAATAACCAAACAAGTAAGCCAATGCGCCCGGCACCAACACCACCATTAAGCAGGCGAACCAGAACTGATCAAAACCCTGCCAGAACCACGGCAACGCAGACCAATCAAGGAACACCATAAAGTCAGGCAGGATTGGATCACCATAAACCCCACGGTCACCAATCTGACGCATCAAGTACATGCCCATCGCATAACCACCAAGCGCAAAGAAAGCACCGTGGCCTAGACTCAAGATTCCGAGATAGCCCCACACTAGATCGAGCGCCAACGCCAACATTGCGTAACTCAGGTATTTGCCCATCAGTGAGATAGTGAAAGTCTCGACATGGAGCGGGTGCCCACTTGGTAACATGGTGTTAGCCAGTGGGATAAGAATGACGGCCGCAAGAATGGCAAGGATGGTCAGTTGGCCACCTTTATCACCACGCATCGCCGAAAGTACAAATGATTTTGACTGCATGATGTTGTCCTTAACCTTCAGCCGCACGACCACGTTGCGGGAAGAGCCCGCGTGGGCGTTTTTGAATAAATAGAATGATGAAAACCAGTACCAGAATCTTGGCGAGAACCGCACCAGCCCATGGTTCTAAAATCTTATTGAACAGACCAAGACTTAAACCTGCGACTAGCGTACCCCATAGGTTGCCAACACCGCCGAACACCACCACCATGAATGAGTCGATGATGTATGCCTGCCCCATATTTGGACCCACGTTGGTCAGTTGAGAAAGTGCCACACCCGCGACACCCGCAACGCCAGAGCCTAAACCGAAGGTCATCGCATCAACTCGCTCAGAACGAATACCCATCGCACGAGCCATGCCACGGTTTTGAGAAACCGCACGAACCTGTAAGCCTAGTGGTGTCTTTTTCAGCACCATTAATAAGCCCATAAACACCAAACCACAGAACAAGATGATATAAAGTCGGTTGTAAGTCAGAGACAACATTGGGTTCAATTGAAGTGCGCCAGACATCCATTCAGGTGTGCTCACTGAGCGGTTCAAAGGAGAGAAAATCGAGCGAACGGCTTGCTGCAAGATCAAGCTGATACCAAAGGTCGCGAGTAAGGTTTCCAATGGGCGACCATAAAGATGACGAATCACACTTCGCTCGATCACAATGCCCACCAAACCTGAAACAATAAACGCAGCAGGGATAGAGAGTATCAGTGCCAAACCAATATGATTGGGCATCAACAATTGCATGACATAGGTGGTATAAGCGCCAATCATGATCAACTCGCCATGAGCCATGTTGATAACACCCATCACACCAAAGGTAATCGCTAAGCCGATACCCGCTAACACCAATACCGAACCTAAACTCAAACCGAAGAATACCGTTTCTACCCCCGAATAGAGTGCTTGGCTTTGCTGATAGCTATCCATCGCACGTTCTGCTGCAGCGGTAATGCTTGGATCTTGCTCACTGTTCAGTAGTTGGTTCAGTGTTTTCAGAACGACCGAGTGTTTGAAGTCGCCAACTCGTTCAATTGAAGCCACACGATCTTCAATGGTGGCACTGTTATTAAGAGAGGTGGAAATCGCTAACGACAAATCCATTAGCTCAGCTACTTTGCCATATGATTCATTGATTCTGAGTTCAGTGAGTCGTTCGATGATGTCAGCGTCTTTGGTTCCTAACAAATCCAAAACCGCTTTATAACGCACATCAGGGTTGCCGCTGCTCAGTCCAATAGAAGCAATTTCCCCGCGCAAGATGCCGCGAAGTTTGTTATTCACACGAACCTTTTTAAACTGTCTAGCATTCTCGATATTAAGCGTTGAATCAGTCCATACTGACTGAGCTGACGTTGCCGTTTTGATGTTTTGAATGAGGTAGAGCTGTTTGTACTGCTCGCTCTGTTTCTCATTGAAGTAGTAAAGGTTTCCGTTTAACCAGCCATCTAAAATAGGTTTCGACACATCTTCCGTTTGCGTCTCAATCACCCAATCAATAGCTAATTCTTTATCCGGTGTTTTCTTACCAACTAGCGCCTTGGTAAAGCTAGCTTCATCCGTTATTCCCGCAAAAGCCAACTGAGCACTGACTGCCATGAGCAACAGCGCTTTAAATACGTTTAATACGTTTTTCATCCCTGCTTCCTTAACCAACCAAGTTAGATATTGTTATTTTTACTTGGAGGATGTGTGGATAGTGGTTGTTACCTGAAACGATGAGCCTTCCCTTGGCTTGATTTGCCAAAGACAAGGCTCAAAATTAATGACTCTAGTTACCGCCAGAACACTTCTTAGTTTCGACGTTAAACGCACCACATGAGAATGGCTTCGACCAGCTAGAGAACAGTTTTGCCGATTCAGGTAAGTAACTCGACCAAGCATCACCCGCCACTAGGCCAGTGGTTTCCCAAACGATATCGAATTGACCATCGTCTTGGATTTCACCGATCAGGACTGGTTTGGTGATGTGGTGATTTGGTAGCATGGTAGAGTAGCCGCCAGAAAGGTTAGGTACAGACACGCCAATCAAGGCATCTTGCACAGATTCAGGATCGGTTGTGCCCGCATTAGTGACCGCTTGAGCCCACATATTGAAGCCAACATAGTGCGCTTCCATTGGGTCATTGGTGACACGCTTTTCACTCTTGATGAACGACTGCCACGTTTCAACGAACTCTTCATTGGCTTCGGTATCAACACTCATGAAGTAGTTCCAAGCCGCTAGATGACCCACCAGTGGTTCTGTGTCCATGCCTGACAGTTCTTCTTCACCAACAGAGAATGCAATAACTGGGATGTCTTCAGATGAAATGCCTTGAGCGCCTAGCTCTTTATAGAAAGGTACGTTCGCATCGCCGTTCACAGTAGAAACAACAGCGGTTTTCTTGCCCGCTTCACCGAACTTCTTGATGTCTGAAACGATAGATTGCCAATCAGAGTGACCAAATGGCGTGTAGTTGATCATGATGTCTTCTTCTGCGACACCTTTATCTTTTAGGTAAGCTTCAAGGATCTTATTGGTGGTACGTGGATAAACGTAATCGGTACCTGCAAGTACCCAACGCTCAACTTCAAGCTCTTCCATCAAGTAATCCACTGCAGGGATCGCTTGTTGATTTGGCGCGGCACCGGTGTAGAAAACGTTTTTAGAAGACTCTTCGCCTTCATACTGTACTGGGTAGAAAAGGATGCTGTTGAGTTCTTCAAAAACAGGCAGCATGGATTTACGTGATACCGATGTCCAACCACCGAACACCACACCTACTTTCTCTTTTTCGATAAGCTCACGCGCTTTTTCTGCAAATAGCGGCCAGTTTGACGCAGGGTCAACCACGACAGGTTCTAGCTTCTTGCCAAGCAAACCGCCCTTTTTGTTCTGCTCTTCGATAAGCATTAGCACGGTATCTTTTAGCGTGGTTTCACTGATCGCCATAGTGCCAGAAAGTGAGTGTAGAACACCGACCTTGATGGTCTCATCAGCAGCAAACACTGTTGCAGAAGAAAATGAAAGTGTTGTACACAGTGCAGCTAGCGATAAATTGAACACCTTGTTCATGATATTACTCCATAATTGTATTTTTGTTATTCAATTACAGAGTTACAAGAAGAGTGCCAAACTTAAAAAGCAATCAATAAATTTATAAGCTTTTGTATTAATTAAACTTAATAGCAAGCCACACCAATAAAGTGCATATCAATCATGTCACTATGTTTCATACTGGTGCAGTGACGATGAGAATGAACCAAGATGACACATTCCTGTTCATTAGATACAAAAAAGACCCAACACTTTGGTATTGGGTCTCTGGTATAACATCACCGATGGCCGTTTAAACCATGCTGTTTAAGGCTATTCCGCTGGTTGGAATTCGAATTTTACTCTCGACTTAGACTTCAATTCGTTGCAATCGGCATTACAAAAATAGCTCGCCGCACCACAGGCTTGAAGCTTCTCAAGTTGGCTGCTGCACTCAGGGCAAAACCCAACTTTAGTAAAGTGAGCCTGACAACTTTCACAGTGATACTTGCCATCCCAAGCTAGCTCAGACTGACACTTAGGGCAGATATTTTCACTCATTAGCATTTCCTAATTCACGACTATTTTTACAATCTACTACCGCTGAGACTTCGCTTGCTTGATTTGGTACATGTTCTTATCAGCTTGTGCGATCAACTGGTCTAATCCTTGAGGATCTTTCTCACAAGACAACCCAACACTCACTGAGAACTGCACATCATTGATATAAAGCGCTTGTTGCAGTGCTTTCTCTAAGCTGTGGTAGAAGCTAACAACGCTTGCTTGATCATCAAAGCAAGAGAACACCACAAACTCATCGCCACCATAACGCCCTATCTTGGCACATGCTGTGGTTGCCTCATCAAGAACTTCGGCAACTGCCAACAGCACATCATCACCAAAACTATGACCATAGGTATCGTTGATCGATTTGAACTTATCGACATCAACAAACAAACACGCCATCACCTTTTCTGAAAAGCATCGCTTAGCCAACACTTTCTCAGCTTCATTAAACAATGCGCGACGATTCAAGCAATGGGTTAGAGAATCACGATTAGCGAAAAAGTTAAGCTGATTCTCCAGCTCAAACTTCTCTAGTGCTACCGAGTACAGGGAAGCCAGTAGTTCTAAGATCTCGAGCTCAAATTCATGCGGTTCAGATATGTACTGACTATAAATAGCGAAGGTACCCAACACATTACCGCGCGACGAGATGATAGGTACCGACCAACAGGCATGCAGATTCGCTTGATTGGTGAGGGCTAAAAAAGGTGCCCAGTTTGGGTGTGCATTTATGTTGGAGACCATCACTGCTTTCTTAAGGGCAGCCGCCTCGCCACAAGAACCAATCCCTGCACCAATCCCAACCCCTTCTATCTGCTGATTGTAAAAATCAGGCAGGTTTGGGGCATATTCAAGATGTAAAGTTTTAGACTCTGAGTTGAGCAGTAAAATTGAAGCCATACGCTCCCCAAAAATCTGCTCGGTAAGCTGAATGATCTTATGGTTTAAATCTTTGCGATCCATCCCAAGAGCAAGCTTGCGCAGCAAACTATTGACGGCTCGGTGGCCTTCTAATAAAAATTGTTGTTCCATTCACTAAAGCTTTCAATTGTGTAATAGGGTACAGCTTGTTCTTATGCAAGCTTGCTATTGGTTAATAATAACACACTAAATAAGCCGTACACACAATCGAAGATCATAGGTTGATCTTTCGCTTTATCTATTTTGATCAGCGATCTACCCCAAAAAGAATATTTATATCACCACACACCGAAAGCATAAGTTACATGTGCTGCATTTCAATTTTAAATAGTCATTTATATTAAAAGTTACATATAAAAACAAAACAAACAGCACAAGCTATTTCGATCTGTAGTCTAAATCATCGCATTACATGCGTCAGCATTTCAATATGCTGGTCATCTAACTGGGTTAACTTAACCGATAAAGACTTAAGCTCTGACGTATTCTCAATGTGAGTACCACCACACGGGATAGACACTAAAGTATCGGCATCCAACTGCCATTCCCAGTAACGAGAGTCTGTTAATGCCTCACCTTCCAGTCTCATTGCTACTGGCGTTGAGTCTGCGAGCCAACCTTTAATCATCTGATTGATGTCGGCTTCGATACCATCAAGATTGGTTAGCATGTCTGCAACGTTCAAACCGCGTTTCTTGAGGGTTTTGCCCAAACGATACTTGTCTGTACATAATTCTGGCGTCACAAAACTGGTGACTTGAGCGTAGCTATTGAAGTCGTAGCTGCCGAGTGGATCTTTTCTATCTGCATCTTTACGCCAGTAGCTCTCAGCCAATACTTTATTCAAGGCTAGGAAAGCGATGTGGCCAGCGCTGTGACCACGGCTCAAACTAGCTTGATACTCTTTATCAACCGACAACATGACTTCGTCGTTAACCTTAATCATAGAAGCAGATGCGGGGAGCTGGTGGACAACCACAAACGCCCACCCTTCCGCATCACGCTTAACAGGGATATCTACTCCGATATGAAGCTTGCCAGTAGATTGTTCTATTGCACCAACAAGACAGTCTTCAACGGGATATTGCACGTCACCAACATTCACAAAGCCTCGGTCTGCAGGGTGGTCTGGCCAAATATGACTTACTGGGTGGAAAGGTGTCATGTCGGTGATCAGGTAGGTTTTGCTGTCATCGTTTTCAACGTACAACGCCTTTGCATTGATCTGCCAAGCCTGATGACAAAATTGAGTAATGGTTGGTGTGATAACTATTATTGGTTTCATGGATGTCGCTGGTGTCATTGGATCGCTAGTGGTCATATCGTTCTTCTTTTGAAATTGAGTCTAATTCGTTAACCCATCACGATATGGAGATATGAGGTTATGGCTTAACGTGAATTTTACTTAAAAAAATACCCGAGACAGGCTCGGGTATCAAATCTATTGGAAAGGTTTACTTACGACCTTTAACCATGCTCATCATACGCTTACGTTTGCGTTCTTGAGAAATTGTCAGCTTGGTTGTCTTAGCTTCAAATGGGTTCTCGCTGTTCTGGAATTGAATGCGAATAGGTGTACCCATAATCTCTAGTGAACGACGGTAGTAGTTCATCAAGAATCGTTTGTATGAATCTGGCAAGTTACGTACTTGGTTACCGTGGATAACGATAATCGGTGGGTTGTAGCCACCAGCGTGCGCGTATTTCAATTTAACACGACGGCCACGAACCATAGGCGGTTGGTGATCATCAGTCGCCATCTTCATGATACGAGTTAGCACAGAAGTACCAACACGAGTCGTTGCTGACTTGTAAGCTTCTTGAACAGATTCAAACAAGTGGCCAACACCTGTACCGTGAAGTGCAGAGATAAAGTGAATACGTGCGAAATCAACGAAACCTAAACGACGGTCTAGTTCTTTCTTAACGCGATCTTTAACATCGCTGTCTAGACCATCCCACTTGTTTACTGCAATAACAATTGAACGACCAGCATTCAACGCAAAGCCTAACAAGCTTAAATCTTGATCAGAGATGTTGTCTCGAGCATCAATAAGCAGCAATACAACGTTAGCATCTTCAATTGCTTTCAGTGTTTTAACCACTGAGAACTTCTCTACTGTTTCGTTGATATTTTTACGACGACGAACACCTGCAGTATCAATCAGAACGTATTCACGCTCATCACGCTGCATTGGAATGTAGATAGAGTCACGAGTTGTGCCTGGCATATCGTAAACAACAACACGTTCTTCACCAAGAATACGGTTAGTTAGTGTTGATTTACCAACGTTAGGACGGCCAATGATCGCTAGCTTAATTGGTTGATCTTGAAGGCGCTTGAATTCTTCTTCAGCTTCTTCTTCAGTGAAATCAACTTGCTCTTCTTCTTCGTCTTCAAACTCAGTTAAATCGCTTACTTCGCCATTCTCTGCTTTTAACGCTTCTGCGAACGGGTTAAGAGCAAGATCAATCAACGCTGTTACGCCACGACCGTGCGCTGCAGCGATTTGGTACATGTCTTCTACGCCTAGTTGCCAGAAATCAGCACTTGCAGCATCAGGGTCGATACCATCAACCTTGTTTACTACTAGCATTGAAGGCTTTTCTAGTTGACGAAGGTGCTTAGCAATCGCCACGTCTGAAGGTGTTAGACCTGCACGGCCATCTACCATAAATAGAACGACATCAGCTTCATCAATCGCCGCTAGCGACTGTTCAGCCATTTTAGTTTCAACACCTTCTTCGGTACCGTCGATACCACCAGTGTCAATAACAATAAAGTCATGCTCGCTAAAATGAGCATGACCGTATTTACGGTCACGCGTTAAGCCAGGAAAATCCGCAACCAATGCATCACGAGTTCGAGTCAATCGGTTAAATAACGTAGATTTACCTACGTTCGGACGCCCTACTAGAGCAACAACAGGTACCATAACAACCTCTACAATTTCTTCTCTAAATGTAGTTATAGGTAAGCACTTGATCGCAAGTTTAAACTCTTACCTATAACCACACGGTTTATTAATTCATAACAACAAAACGGCTCCTAGCTGTTACCAACCAGGAGCCGACTGTGAATTGTATCACGCTTTTATTGGCTAATCGTTAGTTTCTTTACATCGCCATTGCGAGTCGTCACTAAGTAGCCTTCGGGCATTTCAATTGGCGCAACCGCAAAGCCGCTATCATCGACGAGCTGTTGAGCAACAAACTCACCCGATGAACGATCTAACCAGTGCAGATAACCTTCTGTATCACCCACAACTACATAACCATTAATAATAGCAGGTGCTGTCAGTAAGCGGTTTTCTAACAATGGAGTGCTCCAAAGTTCAGTACCACTACGCGCATCAACCGCAACCACATGGTCTTTGTCGGTAACAACGAACAAACGGCTACCATCACTCGCTAAATCAATCGCTGACGAGTAGTTACGCTTCCAAATTGGCTTACCAGAACGAAGATCGATAGCGATTAGCTGACCATTGATACCTACGGTATACAGGGTTCCGCCAAGAACAATCGGTGATGCATCAACATCAACCAAGCGATCGATTTCCGTTGCACCTTTTGGTGTGCCTACTGGCTGTTGCCAAATAAGCTGACCACGGTCAACAATAGCGGCTGCTAAACGACCATTTGCAGTCCCCCAGAATACACCACCAGAAACCGCAACAGGCGAGCTATCGCCACGAAGTGTTAGGCTTGGAACTTCAGTGCTAATCGTCCATTTTTGTTCGCCGCTTTCTTGATCTAACGCGATCAACATACCGCGACTGGTATGAACAATAACCATGTTGCTTTCAGTTGCTGGGGATGCAAGCACCTCACCATTCACTGATACACGCCACAGCTCTTCACCAGTTGATTCATCCATCGCGATCACTTCGCCATTTTCAGAACCAACAAATACTTTGCCGTAAGCCGCCGTTAAGCCACCCGATAAACGAGCCAGTACTTCTTTCTCAAGATCGACTTTCCACAGCTCTTTACCTGTTTCAGGGTCCAGCGCTTTAACCATACCTTCACGGCTCGCAACAAACACTTTGTCGTAAGCCAATTCTGGCGTTAGTTTTGAAAAGTAGTGGCCAACACCATCACCAACCGACGTAGACCATTCCTGACTAGGAGTGAACTCGCTATTTACTGTTGGTACTGGCGCCATGATGACGGTGTCTTCTTCACCCGCACAGCCAGCCAATAGGCCAAGAGCAATCGCACACAACGCCGCTTTTGGAAACATCTTCTTCATTCAAAGCGCCTTATTTAGCTAGGTCGTCAAGTTTGATTTGAAGCGTTTGGCTCGCATCAGCTGCTTGTTGTGCTTCAGAGTAAGCACTGTAAGCCGCATCTGTATCGCCTTTACGAAGTGAGATATCACCACGCAGTTCAGCAACACGGCCTGTCCAAGATTCGTCAGTCATCGCTTCAAGATCAGTCAATGCTGCGTCAAATTCACCTTGCTCAGCTTTGATACGTGCAGCACGGTAAGTCAGTAGTGGCGTAAGTGCCGCATCCTTAGTTGCCGATTTTGCCCACTCAAGCTGTTCAAGTGCAGCTGCAAGGTCACCCGATTGAACTTGCGCTTTTGCTAATTGCATAGCAGCAAGTACAGAGTATTCAGCGTCTTTGTTAGCGTCGATAAAAGCTTGAATATCAGATTGAGCATCAACGCCCTTAGCATCAAGAGCTGAAATTACAGAGGTGTAGCCTTCTGAAGCGACTTCACGCGCTTCAACGACTGAATCTTGGTAATAGCGCCAGCCAAATAGACCGCCTAAACCAATAACTGCACCAAAGATTACGGCTTTACCGTTCTCTTTCCACCAATCTTTAATGGCTTCAACTTGTTGCTCTTCGCTATCGTAAAGTTCCACTTCCTGTCCTCTTTAATTCTTTAAACGCCAGCATAGTGCTGACGTTGATATTCATGATGAGCGTTTGCTCAATGGCTAATTAGATTAGCGCAGCAACTTTCTCTGCAACTTCCGTTTGAGACACGGTTTCTTGCTCGCCGCCAACCAGATCTTTTAGCACAACTGTATTGTCAGCAACTTCGTTCTCACCAAGTACCAGTGCTACAACAGCACCTACTTTGTCAGCACGCTTGAATTGCTTCTTGAAGTTACCACCACCGAAGTGGTTCATTACACGTACGCCTTCAACGGTGTCGCGTAATTGATTCGCTAACTGCATGCCTGCGATCATAGTACCTTCGCCAGCAGCAACCACGTATACGTCAACGCTACGGCGAACTTCTGTTAGCTCTAGCGTTTCCATCATAAGAACCAGACGCTCTAGACCCATAGCAAAACCAACAGCATTGGTTGCTTTGCCGCCTAGTTGCTCAACAAGACCATCGTAACGACCGCCGCCACAAACTGTACCTTGAGCACCAAGGCTATCAGTGATCCACTCAAATACTGTGCGGTTGTAGTAATCTAGGCCACGTACTAGACGCTCATTAACTTGGTATTCGATACCAACAGCGTCAAGAAGTTCACACAAACCAGCAAAATGTTGCTTCGATTCTTCACCTAAATATTCAGATAGTCGAGGTGCGTCACCTAAGATCGCTTGAACATCCGGGTTCTTAGTATCAAGTACACGTAGAGGGTTAGTGTGCATGCGACGTTTGCAGTCTTCATCTAGCACATCAATGTGTTGCTCAAGGAAAGCCACTAACGCAGTGCGGTAGCTTACGCGATCTTCTTGAGAACCGATTGAGTTCAGCTCGAGACGAACGTGCTTATCGATGCCTAGTTCACGCCATAGACGTGCTGTCATCATGATAAGTTCTGCGTCAACGTCTGGACCGTCTAGGCCAAACACTTCAACACCACATTGGTGGAATTGACGGTAACGACCTTTTTGAGGACGCTCGTGACGGAACATTGGACCCATGTACCATAAGCGCTGCTCATCACGGTTGATAAGGCTGTTTTGAATACATGAACGTACACAACCTGCTGTGCCTTCTGGACGCAGCGTTAAGCTGTCGCCATTACGGTCATCAAAGGTGTACATCTCTTTAGAAACAACGTCTGTCTCTTCACCAACCGCACGGCTAAATAGGTTCGTTTCTTCAACGATAGGCATACGAACTTCGTTGTAACCGTATGCACTCACCACACTTTTAACTGCGCTTTCTACTTTCTGCCACAGTGGTGATTGAGTTGGTAGGCAGTCGTTCATGCCTCGAATTGCTTGGATATTTTTAGCCACAGTATTTATTCCGTAATTTCTCACGACCAGGTGTTAGTGCGAATAGACAATCACACCCCATCGCGTTGTATTAATCTTCTAAGTTTTCTACATCAATGCGATTTGCTTTATCAAGCACCGATGCTTTTGCTCGGATCTTCGCTTCAAGCTTGTCGACAAGGTCATCGTTGTCAAAACGCTCTTTCTGACGCTTACCGTCTTCGTAGAAGGCACTCTTACGAGCACTACCCGCAAGGCCTAAGTGAGACACTTCAGCTTCACCAGGGCCGTTAACGACACAACCGATGATAGAGACATCCATTGGAGTCACTATGTCTTCTAAGCGTTCTTCAAGGGCGTTAACGGTGTTGATAACATCGAATTCTTGACGAGAACAGCTTGGGCACGCAATGAAGTTGATGCCACGCGAGCGAATGCGCAAAGATTTAAGAATATCAAAGCCAACTTTGATCTCTTCGATTGGATCTGCTGCTAGCGAGATACGCAGCGTATCGCCGATACCTTCAGACAATAACATGCCCAAACCTACAGCCGATTTCACAGAACCCGCACGTGCTCCACCCGCTTCAGTAATACCTAGGTGAAGTGGTTGGTCAATCTGCTTAGCAAGCAAACGGTAAGAACCGACGGCTAGGAATACATCAGAAGCCTTCACGCTGACTTTGAATTGATCAAAGTTCAGACGGTCTAGGATATCGACGTGACGCATTGCAGATTCAACCAGCGCTTCCGCTGTAGGCTCTGTGTATTTCTCTTGGATCTCTTTTTCAAGAGAACCACCGTTAACACCAATACGAATCGGAATATTCATATCACGAGCACAATCCACAACAGAGCGAATGCGGCTTTCGTTACCGATGTTACCTGGGTTGATACGCAGACAGTCAACCCCATACTCTGCCACTTTAAGAGCGATACGGTAGTCGAAGTGAATGTCAGCAACCAAAGGAACAGAGACCTGCTGCTTGATTAGCTTAAAAGCTTCAGCGGCCTCCATAGTCGGTACAGATACGCGAACGATATCTGCCCCCACTTTTTCCAAAGCTCTAATTTGAGCGACGGTCGCGGCGACATCTGTTGTTCTTGTGTTGGTCATGGATTGCACAGCAATTGGTGCACCATCACCGATCGGCACATCACCCACATAAATACGGGTTGATTTGCGACGAATAATAGGAGATTCGTGTTGCATATTAACTCTAAGGTAAGGTTATTCTAGCTACTTTGCCTGAAGTATACCCAGAAAGGTCGACAGGTTCACTTGCAAATGTCATCGATACGCCTTCAGGCGCACCCAGAATCACTTTATATGGTGCAGTTCCAGAAAGATTTAATGTCTGGCCTGCTTTTTTAATGCCAGTAGATAACGTTTTGCCCGAAGCATCTTTCACTTGGATCCAGCAATCAGCAGAGAACTGCATCACTAGCTCGTTAACCACAGCTTCAGGCGCTACAGTCTCAGGTTCCGCAGTAACCGAAGCAACGTCTGCTGCTTCTGGTGCTTCTTCAAGGACTTCAACAGGGTCAAGAGTTACTGAATCTTCAGCTGAACTCACTTCAGTAAGCTCATCAGAATTTTCAGTAACAGGAGATGTCTCTGTGTTTTGTTCTGCTTCAATCACTTCGAGTGAAGTCAGTTCAGGATCAAGCGACTCTTCTACCACTAGCTCTTCCGAGCTTTCAGTATTGGCTAAAGATTGGGATAAGGTATCTTGCTGTTGGTTCTGCCACCACCAAAGTGAGGAGATACCCACAATCACAGCAAAGATGCTCCAAGTAAGGAGCATAATACGGCTGTTGTGCTTCTCGGTTTTAGTCTTACGAGAGAAGCTCAACATTTCTTGTTCTTGATGTTGGGCATCACCAGAATGATGAAGCGCGTTCAACACGACTTTTTCATCAAGATTGACGTATTTCGCGTATGAACGAATGTAACCACGCATAAAGGTGGCAACCTGATCTGACTCGAATTGGTTTTCTTCAATTTGCTGGATAAGCGTAACGCGTAGCTTCAAGCGATCAGAGATCTGCTTTTGTGTTAAACCAAGAGATTCTCGTTTATTTTTGAGCAGCGTTCCCGCTTCAATTGCTGGAGCGACAGTTTCTTGCGTTTGTGTTTCTTGTTCTGTGTTCATAGAGAGTGAACTTCTAAAGTATTATTGCAGGTTGATGAGAGCATTTTTTATTTTCGTTTAAGCTCAATCTTACAACCTACTATGTGGAATTTTTCCTGTCACCCGGTTCATCAACCCTTAAAGTAGAAAACCACACACTGTTGGTGAGCGACTTTCTCAGGAAGCTAGTTTATCAAGTAGCCAACCTAAATAGACACATTGACGATTATCGGGTAACAAGCGAGCACTTAAATTAATTTAAGATTATTTAATCATAAGCTAATGCCATTACAAGGCAAAAACACTTTCGACAAAATTTACCGTCAGCTCATGGTTTTGTCCAAAATTTAACGAAAAATGTAAGAAAGCGTGGGGAAAAAATCCAATTTTTGGAAATTCACCTTCCAGAAAAGCAACAAGCCAGAAGGAATCCTTCTGGCTTGTTTAGATCTAAATGGTATTTAAACCGCTTTTACTTGAATCACATCACCTGCGATTAAGTTAGCTTCAGAGGCGGCTTTCAGCATTTTAGTACGCTTGGTTCTATCAATGACATCACCAACCAACTGACCACATGCGGCATCAATATCATCGCCACGTGTTTTACGAACCGTTACTGTGTAGTTGTATTCCATCAGCGTTTTTTGGAAGCGATCAATACGAGAGTTGCTTGGCTTCTTGTAAGGCGAACCCGGATAAGGGTTGAATGGAATCAAGTTGATCTTACAAGGCGTCTCTTTCATTAGCTCAGCAAGTTCACGAGCGTGGTCCATATCATCATTCACATGATCCAATAGAACGTACTCAACCGTTACTTTACCGCGGTTAGCATTTGAAGAAGCAATGTAACGACGAACCGATGCTAGGAAATCTTGGATATCCCAACGGTCGTTGATTGGCATGATTTGGCTACGTAGTGCATCGTTTGGTGCGTGTAGAGAAATCGCCAGAGCCACATCGATGTTGTCTGTCATCTGATCAAGACCAGAAACAACACCAGATGTTGATACTGTCACACGACGCTTAGACAGTGAGAATCCTAGATCATCAAGCATCAGCTCTAATGATGGAATTAGGTTCTTCATGTTAAGCAGAGGCTCACCCATACCCATCATTACGACGTTAGTAATTGGACGACGACCCGTATCTTTCTCTAAACCGATTTCACGTGCAGCACGCCAGATTTGACCAACGATCTCTGAAACTTTCAGGTTACGGTTGAAGCCTTGTTGAGCCGTAGAGCAGAATTTACATTCTAGTGCACAACCAACCTGTGAAGATACACATAGCGTCGCACGGTCACCATCAGGGATGTATACCGTCTCAACGTCTTGGTCACCAACGCTCATAGCCCATTTAATGGTGCCATCTGCAGAGTGCTGAGCTTCAGAAACGATAGGTGCAACAATCTCACAGCGATGCAGAAGTTTCTCGCGTAATTTTTTGTTGATGTTGTTCATTTGTTCGAAGTCATCGACACCGAAGTGATAAATCCACTTCATCACTTGCTCTGCTCGAAACGCTTTCTCATTCAGTTCTTCTGTGAAAAATTTACGAAGACCTTTACGATCAAAATCGAGTAGATTGACTTTAGCTGTGGTCATGATGCCTCTCAATGACGGAACAATAATTAAGGGCGCGAATTGTACAGGCTTTACGCAACTTCAACAAGCGCTGTAAAACCCTGTGTTTATTAAGACATTCAAAGTTAAGCGATTAAAACTTGAACAATTGTTTTGTTCGGTCTGAGAATACCTAAATTAAAGAAAAGATTCCCGATTACGCTCCTCAGTCGCTTTCGGGAATGACGTAAATAATCTCCACAAGCTCACCAATACTTACCACAAGATTGTGGCTCCCGCCATTCATCGCTATCAGGTCATGAACGCCTCAAAGCCCGTCATTCCAGAACTGAGGAACGAGGTATCTGGAATCTCCAACAACTAACAGAGATTCCGATTACACTCCTACGTCGCTCTCGGGAATGACGACTAAATAGGTTATCGAGAATGCAAAGTCCACATACGAAAAAGGCTTCACCGAAGTGAAGCCTTTATTGATACTTGCTGTTGTCTGCTTATTCAGCAGGACGTGGGCAAATTTCAGATTCAGGGAAGAAGAATTCGATTTCGCGAGCTGCAGACTCAGGGCTGTCGCTGCCGTGTACTGAGTTGTAACGCATGCTGATTGCGTAGTCAGCACGGATAGTGCCGCATGCCGCTTCTTCTGGGTTAGTTTTACCCATTAGTTCACGGTAACGAGCAATCGCGTTTTCGCCTTCAAGTACTTGAACCATGATAGGACCAGAAGTCATGAACTCTTTAAGTGGTCCAAAGAACTCTTTACCTTCATGTTCTGCGTAGAAGCCACTTGCTTGCGCTTCAGTAAGAGAAACCATTTTAGCGGCAATAATCTGTAGGCCTGCTTTTTCAATGCGGTGGTAGATTTCACCAACAAGGTTACGCTTAACTGCATCCGGCTTAACAATTGAGAACGTTCTTTCTAGAGCCATAGGGATTCCTTCACTTCATTTTTTTGTTATTAAATACTGAAATTACTGAGATCATTCGATCTGAGTTGATGAATAAGCGGTATCGAAATACCGCTCACTCTTATTATTATTTTGCTTGGTCGATAAGAAGACGAGCCAGTGTACGAACACCCATACCGGTCGCGCCTGCAGCCCACTTATCACTTGATGATTTACGGTAAGTACCCGCGCAGTCCATGTGAATCCAACCTTTTTTGTAGTCATCGACAAAGTAAGAAAGGAACGCAGCAGCTGTACTTGCACCCGGAGTGTAATCACCAGAGCTGATGTTTGATAGATCAGCAAAATTTGAAGGCAACATGCCACGGTGGAAATCAGCAAGAGGCAATGGCCATAGGCCTTCTTTCTCTTGATTTGCAGCCGTTAGTGCTTGGTGAGACAACTCATCATCGAAGCTCAATAGCGCGTGGTAGTCGTTACCTAATGCATTTTTAGCCGCGCCGGTTAGCGTTGCACAGTCGATGATCAGCTCAGGGTTTTGTGCACTTGCGTACATCAAACCATCAGCAAGAACCAAGCGACCTTCCGCATCGGTATTCATGATCTCAACCGTCTTACCATTTTTGTAAGTAATGATGTCGCCAAGCTTCAATGCACGACCCGAGATCATGTTCTCTGCACAACATAGGATAAGCTTGATACGCTTGTTCAGACCGCGTTCAATCGCTAGACCTAGACCACCAGTAATAGTTGCTGCGCCACCCATGTCAGCCTTCATTGCTGTCATGAATTGACCTGGCTTGATGCTGTAACCGCCTGAGTCGAAAGTGATACCTTTACCAACCAGACAAGCAAATACAGGTGCGTCTTCGTCGCCGGTAGGGTTGAAGTCCAGTTGAAGCATTGCAGAAGTACGCTCAGAGCCGCGGCCTACCGCGTAGATGCCTTCCCAACCTTCGGTTAGTAGGTCTTTGTCTTTAACGATTTTCGCTTTAACTGTGCCCGTAGGAGCCACTGACTTGATGTATTCCGCAGCCATCGTCGCTAATTGACGAGGTGCCACTTCTTCAGCGGTTTTGTTGATAATGTCACGAGTCCAATCAGTAGAGCGAATGCGAGCTTCTAGCTCAGCTTGGTCGGTTTCTGAAAGTGCATCCCATTCCAATGCATTCTTTTTCTTTGGTCCACGGTAGCCTTGGTAGAAAGCCCAAACGCTTTCTAAATCCCACCCTTCACCGCTAAGTGAAACCAATGCGATACCTTGTCCGTCAAGCGTACGACCAGCACGTTGAACCGCCCCTAAATCGTGGCCTTCACCAATGTGAATTGTCGCTCCCGCTTCAGAAAACGATAAAATAGCTCTTGCTCCCCACTGAGGCTGGGCAGCTTCTTGACTTAAAAATACTGACATCTGTGTAGACATGATTTCTCCTTGTCATGAACCACCTTGAGTGTGTGGTTCTGATTATTTTTTATTAGCGGACTGATGTTAGCATTATGTAGGAGAAAAATGTCATTTTGATAAAAAAACGGACCATAAGGTCCGCTTTTTTTAGTAAGAATTGTTAACTTGGCTGTGTTTTATATTGGATAAATTCCAACCAACGGCCAAATTATAGAACAAGAGGGCTAGTCCATCTCATCCATCCAGCACAAAATAATGGCCTCTAGAATTTTCTCATTCGAGTGATTCGGCTCATCATCAAAATCTTCGAGATCTAACACCCATTGATGCAAGTCCGTAAAACGCACCGTTTTAGGATCGGTATCTGGGTATAAATCACATAGTTCAATCGCAATATCTCGCGAATCAATCCATTTCAAGCTCATAACACTTCCTTATATTTATCAGCGACGATTTGTCATCTTCATGATTTATATTCTATGCCAGTTTTACTAACAGTTTTAGCCGAGCTGAGTTCTTAGTGCTCTTCAGAAGCTAGGTTCAATGTGTACTTTGGAATCTCAACAACCAGGTCAGTATCCGCCACTTTAGCTTGGCAACCAAGACGAGATTCCATTTCCAGACCCCATGCTTTATCAAGCATGTCGTCTTCTAGGTCATCACTTTCTTCTAATGAGTCGAAACCTTCACGAATCACAACGTGACATGTAGTACATGCACACGACTTTTCACATGCGTGTTCAATACCAATACCGGCCTTCAGTGCAACATCAAGAACCGTCTCACCAGCTTTTGCTTCTAAAACAGCGCCTTCTGGACATAGATCTTCGTGAGGTAAAACAATAATCTTTGGCATGTTTATCTATTCTCTAACTATTAAATATTATCGACTGACTGACCTGACAGTGCAGCTCGAATTGATTTATCCATACGACGAGAAGCAAAGTCTTGGCTCGCTTTGTCGGTATTCTTAATTTCTAGTTCAATGGCATCGGCATTATCGCCGTTGCGCACTTCAATCAGTGCTTCAATCGCTTGAACAAGTTGTTCTTTGCCTTGCTCATCAAGCAGCTCGTCACCATCGGCTTGCATTGCAGCAATTAGCCCTTCAATAACGCGGTCCGCTTCTACGCGTTGCTCAGCTAGAGCACGCGCTTGCATGTCTTCTTTTGCAAACGTCATCGAATCTTTCAGCATACTAGCCACTTCGTTGTCACTTAGACCGTAAGAAGGCTTAACTTGGATTTCAGCTTGAACGCCAGTGCTCTTCTCCATCGCGGTAACCGATAGCAGGCCATCAGCATCCACTTGGTAAGTGACACGAATATGCGCAGCACCTGCTGTCATTGGCGGAATGCCTTTCAGAGCAAATCGAGCCAGTGAACGACAGTCGTCGACCATTTCACGCTCGCCTTGCACGGTGTGCACTGTCATTGCCGTTTGACCGTCTTTGAACGTGGTAAATTCTTGTGCGCGAGCAACAGGGATCGTGGTGTTACGAGGGATGATCTTTTCGACCAAGCCACCCATAGTTTCGATACCTAAGGAAAGTGGGATAACATCTAGAAGTAGCATCTCAGAGTCAGGCTTGTTGCCAACTAAGATATCCGCTTGAATCGACGCACCAATCGCAACCACTTCATCAGGGTTAATGCTGGTTAATGGCGTACGACCAAAGAAGCCACCGACCATTTCACGGACAAGTAAAGTACGAGTTGAACCGCCAACCATAACCACTTCCAGAACTTCGTCCGCGTCAACTTCAGCATCTTTCAGTGCGCGACGGCACGAAAGTAGCGTTTTCTTAACTAGTGGCTTGATGAGCTCTTCGAACTCTTCACGAGTTAATGAACCAGACCAACCTAGTACGTCAACATCAACACTTTCAGCTTCAGATAAGCCAATCTTCGCTTCTGTTGCTGCGTCTAGAAGAATACGGTTCTGTTCTGCCGTTAGCTCTGATAAGCCCATTTGCGCTTGGAAATGCTCTGTAATCAAATGGTCAAAGTCATCGCCACCTAGCGCAGAGTCACCACCGGTTGCTAAAACTTCAAAGACACCTTTAGATAGGCGTAGGATAGAAATATCAAACGTACCACCACCCAAGTCATAAACGGCGATTACCCCTTCTTTACCTGAATCCAGACCGTAAGCAATCGCTGCGGCAGTAGGTTCATTAAGAAGACGTAACACGTGAAGACCAGCAAGTTGCGCCGCGTCTTTCGTACCAGCACGCTGCGCATCATCAAAGTACGCAGGAACGGTAATCACTGCACCAGATAGCTCGCCACCTAGTGTTGACTCAGCACGTTGACCTAGCGCTCGCAGAATGTCTGCTGATACTTGAATTGGGTTCTTGTTGCCTTGCTCAGTGCGAATCACAGGCAAACCATTATCACTTTCTTCAAACTGATATGGCAGAGATGGGTATCGCTGTTGAATATCTGACAGTGAACGACCGATTAATCGCTTAACTGAGATAATGGTATTTTTAGGATCAGTCTGTGCATTTGCACGCGCTTCATCACCAGTCGTATAAGATTCCGATTGGTAGTGAACAACTGAAGGTAAAATGCTTCGACCTTGTTGATCAACGAGTGTACTCGCCTCGCCACTGCGTACTGCAGCAACCAACGAGTTTGTTGTACCTAAATCAATACCCACAGCAAGCTTATGCTGGTGAGGAGCGGCGCTTTGCCCTGGTTCTGCAATCTGAAGTAGTGCCATGGAGGTGTCCTTGTTATACAAACTAGCCGATCAAACGATCTTCAACTAATTCGATTTCATTCTTTAATTTTGCAATAAACTTAAGCTTTCTTACTCGGTCTGCAGCTTCAAGCCAAGCTTCGCTTTCGAGTTCTTGTTGGATAGCGCTTAATTGTTGTTTATACATTTTGCTAACCTTGCCTTCAAATGCAAATAGCGCATCTTCGGGATCAGAACTGTCTGCGATGTCTTCTAGCTCTTCACGCAATTCCATCTGCTCCATCAGGAACATCGGATCTTGCATGGTTTGTTGTTCGCCACGAATGTCTTCACCGTGTTGAACCAGCAGGTATTCTGCTCGGCTAATTGGATTCTTCAATACCTGGTACGCATCATTGATTTGTGCCGCTTTTTGCACGGCTAATAAGCGATCTCGCTCAGAAGCTATCGCGAATTTATCAGGATGGAATTGGCGTTGCAGATCTCTAAACTGAGAAGAAAGAAGGCTACCATCCAGTTGAAACTGAAGTGGTAGCCCAAATAATTCGAAATGATTCATGTAAAGGTGGTCCTAAGTTTAGGCTCTTTGTTCAGAGCCTAATTTTATTCTTCGCTTACAACGCTTAACGATTCAAGCGTTTAAACATTGAAGCTCTCACCACAACCACATTCGCCTTTCGCGTTCGGGTTGTTGAATTCAAAACCTTCGTTTAGGCCTTCTTTTACATAATCAAGCTCAGTACCATCTAGGTATACTAGGCTCTTTGGATCAATGATGACCTTAACACCTGAATGCTCAAACACTTCGTCTTCTTCGTTAAGCTCGTCAACGAATTCCAGTACATACGCCATACCCGAACAGCCAGTAGTTTTTACTGCTAAGCGTAATCCGAGACCTTTACCACGGTTATCTAGGAAAGCTTGAACTCGGCTTGCTGCCGTATCTGTCATGGTGATGGCCATACTACAACCTTGTGTTTTATATAAATTGAGAACTCAGGTGGGAGCACAAAGGGTGCTCCCAAATATTACTTATTTTTTCGACGTGATTACGGTATTGAAGCGATTAGTGCTTCTTTTTGTAATCCGCAACCGCTGCTTTGATTGCATCTTCAGCAAGAATTGAACAGTGAACTTTCACTGGTGGCAACTCAAGCTCTTCTGCGATTTCAGAGTTTTTGATTGCAGCTGCTTCATCAATACTTTTACCTTTAACCCACTCAGTTACTAGTGAGCTAGAAGCGATTGCGCTACCGCAACCGTAAGTCTTGAATTTTGCGTCTTCAATAATACCTTCTGCAGATACTTTGATTTGCAGTTTCATTACGTCACCACAAGCTGGAGCGCCAACCATGCCGCTACCTACACTTGGGTCTTCTTTATCAAACGAACCTACGTTACGTGGGTTTTCGTAGTGATCAATTACTTTTTCGCTATATGCCATGATAGTTACCTCGAATCCTCTATTTCCGTGAGATTAGTGATGAGCCCACTCAACAGTGTTCAAATCAATCCCTTCTTTATACATATCCCATAGAGGAGACATGTTGCGTAATTTATTTACCGCTACACGAATTTGTGCAATCGCGTAGTCGATTTCTTCTTCCGTTGTAAAACGGCCGAATGAGAAACGTACTGAGCTGTGTGCCAGTTCATCGTTCAGACCAAGAGCACGTAAAACGTATGAAGGCTCTAGGCTTGCTGATGTACATGCAGAACCTGATGATACTGCTAGGTCTTTTAGAGACATAAGCAGAGATTCACCTTCAACGAAAGCAAAGCTCACGTTTAGGTTGTGTGGTACACGTTGGTCTAAGTCGCCGTTTACGGTTACTGCTTCTAGATCTTGAACACCTTTCAATAGGCGCTCACGAAGTGCTAGTGCGTGATCGTAATCTTTCTGCATGTCTTGTTTAGCGATAGCAAACGCTTCGCCCATACCCACGATTTGGTGAGTAGCAAGAGTACCAGAACGGAAACCACGTTCATGACCGCCACCGTGCATTTGCGCTTCAAGGCGAATACGTGGCTTACGACGAACGTACAAAGCGCCGATACCTTTAGGGCCGTATGCTTTGTGTGCAGACATAGAGATAAGATCAACTTTCATCTCTTTTACGTCTAGTGGGATTTTACCCGCAGACTGCGCCGCATCAACGTGGAAGATGATCTTGCGTGCACGACATAACTCGCCAATTGCACCGATATCTTGGATTACACCAATCTCGTTGTTAACGTGCATGATAGAAACTAGAACAGTATCTTCACGCATTGCAGACTGTAGCTTGTCTAGATCAATGATGCCGTTTGCTTCTGGCTCAAGGTAAGTAACCTCAAAACCTTCACGCTCTAGTTGGCGACATGGATCAAGAACCGCTTTGTGTTCTGTTTTACACGTGATTACGTGCTTACCTTTCTTCTCGTAAAAGTGCGCTGCACCTTTGATAGCAAGGTTGTCTGACTCTGTAGCACCTGACGTGAAAACAATTTCACGTGGGTCTGCATTTAGTAGATCGGCAATTTGCTCACGAGCATTATCTACTGATTCTTCTGCCTGCCAGCCGTAACGGTGTGAACGAGATGCAGGGTTACCGAAGTTACCGTCCATCGTCATGCACTGAACCATTTTTTCAGCAACACGTGGATCGACTGGGCATGTAGCTGAATAGTCAAAGTAAATAGGCAGTTTCATTTTCTACTCCAATGTAAAAACTGACCGCTAAGAGCGGGCATTAACACCGTGAGGTGCTGCACTAATCGTTGTAGTGCTCGTATTTTTATGTGCAAAACCATTATTAACCGCAAGATCGATATCTTGACGATCAGAAATCTGTAAAACTTCGTTATCTTTCATTAGCTCACCGAGCGTAATGTCGTTTAAGAAGCTGCTGATTCGGGAGCTTAAATCACGCCATAAAGTGTGAGTTAAACAACGACTACCACCTTGGCAGTCTGCTCGACCGTGACACTTAGTTGCGTCCACTGATTCGTCTACTGCAGCAATCACAGTTCCGACAGCGATGTCGCTCGCTTCAGCACCTAAACGGTAACCACCACCAGGACCACGAACACTAGCAACTAAGCCAGCTTTACGTAACTTAGAAAATAGTTGTTCTAAGTAAGATAACGAGATGCCTTGTCGCTCTGAAATGTCAGCCAGAGGAACTGGGCTCTTTTGCGAATGCAGTGCTACATCTAGCATAGCTGTTACCGCATATCTTCCTTTAGATGTAAGTTTCATATCACACCGTATCCACATTGTTTATGTGGTTGGAATTTTCCCATACCCGACTAAATTGGTCAAGTATTTAGTTGACTATTTTAGTCAGGTATTCATCCCTACAAGCAGAGTGGGTTTTATTTGTCGTTTTTGCTCTTCTCAATTGAAGTCAAAATACCACGTAGAGTATTGATCTCTTGCAGTTCAGGACGAGCTCGGCTGAACAGACGACGTAGCTTGTTCATCACCTGACCCGGTTTATCCTTAGAGATAAATTGGGTATCAATGATCACTTTTTCAAGGTGTTCATAGAACATTTCTAGTTCTTCGTGACGTGGGTACTCATCTTGTTGCTGTGGCTGATATTGGCTCGCAACCATATCAAGGTGTGCCACGCGAACTTCATAGCTTAGCGTTTGCACAGCCATCGCTAGGTTCAATGAACTGTACTCAGGGTTGGCTGGGATACATACATGGAAGTGGCACTTCTGAAGCTCATCGTTAGTCAAGCCCGTGCGCTCACGGCCGAAGACTAATGCGACTGGGTGTTTTTGACCTTCAACGGCAAACTTTTGTCCGCACTCACGAGGCTCTAGCATTGGCCATTCAAGCGTTCTTGAACGAGCACTTGAACCGACCACCAAACCACAGTCTTTTACTGCTTCATCCAATGTAGACACAATGGTCGCGTTTTCTGCGATGTCACCAGCACCCGCAGCCAGTGCTAAGGTCTGCTCGTCAACTTCACATTGAGGGTCTACAAGAACTAATTGACTCAAACCCATCACTTTCATTGCGCGAGCTGCTGATCCGATATTCCCTGAATGAGACGTACCAACCAGAACGACTTTTACATTGTCTAACATGCTATATGACACCACTTTAAAAATAATCGCGAGATATTAACACATAGCAAAGTAAAATGGTCAGACCCTTCTCGTAATGTGAATTCAAGAGTTCAAAAAACAACCACTTCCCTTTTGCAAAAAATTTGGTATACTCGCCGCCGCTTTAAACTGTTCTTTAACATCTTGTGGGAAAAACCTATGCATCCAATGCTAAACATTGCGATACGCGCTGCGCGTAAAGCTGGCAACCATATTGCTAAATCTCTAGAAACAACTGATAAGATCGAATCGTCTCTAAAAGGTAACAACGATTACGTTACTAACATTGCTCAAGAAGCTGAGTACATGATTATTGAGACAATCAAATCATCTTACCCAGAGCACAGCATTATTTCTGAAGAGTCAGGCCTGACTGAAGGTAAAGATTCTGACGTACAATGGATCGTTGACCCACTAGATGGCACCAACAACTTTGTAAAAGGTTTCCCTCACTTCTCTGTATCTATTGCTGTTCGTATGAACGGTCGTACAGAAGTTGCTTGTGTTTATGACCCAATGCTAAACGAGCTATTCACAGCTCAACGTGGCTCTGGCGCTCAACTTAACAACGCTCGTATGCGTGTTACTCAGCTTAAAGACCTTCAAGGTACTGTTCTAGCAACTGGTTTCCCATTCAAGCAAAAACAACACTCTGAATCTTTCATGAAGATCATCTCTGGTCTATTCGTTGATTGTGCGGACTTCCGTCGTACTGGCTCTCCAGCACTTGACCTATGTTACCTAGCGGCTGGCCGTGTTGACGGTTACCTAGAACTAGGCCTTAAGCCATGGGATCTAGCAGCTGGCGATCTAATCGCTCGTGAAGCTGGCGCTATCATGACTGACTTTGCTGGCGGTACTGATTACATGACGTCTGGTAATGTTGTTGCTTCAAGCGCACGTGGTGTTAAGTCTATTCTTAAGCACGTTCGTGAGAACTCTAACGAAGGTATGCTGAAGTAATTCAGACCTTACGTTAATGCTCCTTTTTTCAAGGGCGCATAGAAATTTCAAAGCCTCGCTATTGCGGGGCTTTTTTGTATCTGCGATACGAGCTACGAGCTACGACCAAGATTGCGGTTAGTTGCGACGAGCACAACGCACTTCGCCGATACATTACGTTGAGTTTATCGACAGAATACAGACGTAAAAAAACCGCTAGTTGCCTAGCGGTTTTTTTTGGTTTAGCGAAACGTATTAAGCCAAGGCCTAAGGCATCTCGTCAAACTCTTCACCTTCTTTATCCACTTGTGGTGGCATTAGGTGTTCACGCGTAATACCCAACTTCATAGCGAGTGCAGATGCAACGTAGATAGAAGAATAAGTACCAACGGTAATACCCAATAGAAGTGCAGTCGCGAAGCCGTGAATCATAGCACCGCCCTGAGCGAACAGCGCGATAACTACGAATAACGTTGTACCAGAAGTAATCAATGTACGGCTCAATGTTTGTGTGATTGAGCTGTTCAGTACTTCAGGTGCTTCACCCTTACGCATCTTGCGGAAGTTCTCACGAATACGGTCAAATACGACTATGGTATCGTTGAGGGAATAACCGACTACCGTTAGCAAGGCTGCTACGATGGTAAGATCCACCTCAATTTGCATTAGAGAGAACACACCCAGTGTGATGATAACGTCGTGCGCCAGTGCTAATACCGCACCTGCTGCCAAACGCCATTCGAATCGCACTGACACATAGATCAAGATACAGATCAGAGAAACAAGGATAGCAAGGCCACCCGCTTCTGTTAGCTCGTCACCCACATTAGGGCCAACGAACTCGATACGACGCATCTCAACTTGCTCACCGGTACCATCTTTAATTGCAGACAGGATCTGGTTACCAAGCGTTTCGCCAGCAACACCGTCACGTGGACGTAAACGAACCATGACCTCACGTGCAGAACCAAAGTTCTGTACCGTTGCATCACCGAAACCTTCCGCTTCTAGTGCACTACGGATATCAGGTAGGTTTGCTGGTTGCTCAAAACCCACTTCAATCAGCGTACCACCGGTAAAATCCAGACCCCAATTCAACGATTTCGTTGTTAAGGTAAAGATGGCAGTACCAATCATCAAGATTGAGAATAAAAAGGCAACCTTTGACCAACGCATAAAGTCGATCATTTTTTCTGCTTTTAGAATCTGAAACATATTAATTCCTAGCCTTAGATCGACAGTTTCTTAACGCGTTTGCCGCCATACATCAGGTTCACGATACAACGTGTTCCGACAATAGCTGTAAACATTGAAGTTAAGATACCGATAGACAGCGTTACCGCGAAGCCTTTAATTGCACCTGTACCTACAGCAAATAGAATGATTGCTGTTAGTAGTGTGGTGATATTGGCATCGGCGATGGTGCTAAATGCGTTCGCATAACCTTGGTGAATCGCTTGTTGTGGACTGCGTCCATCTCGAAGTTCTTCACGTATACGCTCAAAGATAAGTACGTTGGCATCGACCGCCATACCAACCGTCAATACGATACCGGCAATACCTGGAAGAGTCATAGTAGCCCCCGGGATCATTGACATCACACCGATAATCAACACCAAGTTAGCCATCAGAGCAACGTTCGCAATCAAACCGAAAGTACGGTAGTAAAGCAGTGTAAACAACATTACTGCAGCCATACCCCAAACCATCGCCATGATACCCATATCGATGTTTTGTTGACCCATAGATGGACCAATCGTACGTTCTTCTACAATTGAGATAGGCGCAATCAACGCACCAGCACGTAGTAAAAGTGCCAAGTTATGAGCTTCAGCCGTTGAGTCGATACCCGTAATACGGAAGTTACGACCTAGCGCAGATTGAATCGTCGCTTGGTTGATCACTTCTTCGTGCTTACTTAAGATCACTCGACCTTCAGGTGTTTTACGACCACTGTCTTTATACTCTGCAAATACCGTAGCCATAAGCTTACCGATATTCTGACGAGAGAATGTAGACATCTTGCTACCACCTTCGCTATCTAGCGAGATGTTAACTTGTGGGCGACCATATTCATCAACACTTGAGCTTGCATCAGTAATACTTGAACCGCCTAGAATAACGCGCTTCTTAAGTACCACAGGGCGACCATCACGGTCTTGCTTGATTTCGCTACCCGCAGGGGCACGACCAGAAGCGGCAGCGGCTAAGTCAGCACTACTATCAACTTCACGGAACTCAAGTGTCGCCGTTGCACCAAGAATTTCTTTAGCGCGCGCCGTGTCTTGAACACCAGGCAATTCCACTACGATACGGCTAGCACCTTGACGTTGAACCAAAGGCTCAGCAACACCAAGTTCGTTAACACGGTTACGTAGAATGGTAATGTTTTGCTCTACTGCGTAGTTACGGATTTCTTGAAGACGAGCATCTGTAAAACGAGCAACCAAAGAGAAACGACCATTAGATTCTGAATCTACGAACGTCATATCTTGGTGCTTAGATTGCAGTAGCGATTTCGCTTCAGCAAGCTGCTCTTCGTTACGTAGAATCACTTCAACTGCATCTTTACCCGATGGGCGAATAGCACGGTAACGAATTTTTTCTTCACGAAGTTCACTACGGAAGGCTTCTTCTTGTTGGCCAACTAGCTTTTGCATCGCAGCATCCATATCCACTTCCATTAAGAAGTGAACACCACCACGTAGATCAAGACCCAGTTTCATTGGTGCAGCACCAATAGACTCAAGCCAATCAGGAGTTGAAGCCGCAAGGTTTAAAGCAACGATAACATCATCACCTAGTGCTTCTGTGATGATATCACGGGCACTAATTTGCGTATCTGTATCGTTAAAGCGAACAAGAATGGAACCGTTTTCTAGAGCAACGGATTTAGTAGAAAGGTTCTCTGCTTCCAGAGCATTGGTGACAGCATCCAGCGTAGACAGATCTACAGAGGCGCCACGCGCCCCTGTAACTTGAACTGCCGGATCTTCACCGTATATATTCGGAAGTGCGTACAACGCGGCGATAGCGATGGCAAACACCACCATCAAATACTTCCATAACGGATAACGGTTTAGCACAGCGAGGATCCTCTAGCTGTTTATAGTGATTTCAGAGTACCTTTTGGTAGCACTGCTGTAACGAAGTCTTTCTTGATAACAACTTCGTTGTTTGCGTTCAGTTCGATAGCAACGTAGTCGCTGTCTTCTGCAATCTTAGTAATCTTACCGATTAGACCGCCGCTTGTTAGAACTTCATCGCCTTTGCCCATAGAAGACATAAGGCTCTTATGCTCTTTTACGCGCTTAGCTTGTGGACGGTAGATCATGAAGTAGAAGATCACAGCGAACATACCTAGCATGATAAGCATTTCGAAACCGCCGCCTGCTGGTGCACCTTCTACTGCTGCGTGAGCTTGAGAAATAAACATTAAAAACATCCTCTATTATATTTTGGTAATTGTTTGTCTAATTGGGTTGTATCCCTTTATTTTCAAGCCCCAACTCTCGGAAGAGAGATGGGGCTCGCAAAAAAGAAATACTAAGATTCTTTACCTAACGGTGGCACTTCACGCCCCATTCTTGCGTAGAACTCAGCAACGAACTCTTCAAAACGGTCTTCATCAATAGATTGACGAATGTCTGACATAATTCGTTGGTAGAAACGCAGGTTATGAATCGTGTTCAGTCGAGCACCTAGGATTTCGTTACAACGATCCAAATGATGCAAGTACGACTTGCTGTAGTTCTTACAAGTGTAACAGTCACAATCTGAATCTAGTGGTGTTGTATCCGTTTTATGCTTCGCATTACGGATCTTGATCACACCTTCAGTGACAAACAGGTGGCCATTACGTGCATTTCGCGTTGGCATTACACAGTCAAACATGTCGATACCGCGACGAACACCTTCAACTAAGTCTTCAGGTTTGCCTACGCCCATTAGGTAACGTGGCTTATCTTCCGGCAGTTGAGGGCATGTGTGCTCAAGAATACGGTGCATGTCTTCTTTTGGTTCGCCTACTGCTAGGCCGCCAACAGCGTAACCGTCAAAACCAATTTCTGTTAGGCCTTTAACGGATACGTCACGAAGGTCTTCGTATACGCCACCTTGAACGATACCGAATAGTGAGTTCGGGTTTTCTTGCTTGTCAAAGTGATTGCGTGAACGCTGAGCCCAACGAAGAGACATCTCCATCGAGTCTTTAGCTTCTTTATGCGTTGCAGGATAAGGCGTACATTCGTCAAAGATCATTACGATGTCTGAGCCTAGATCTTTTTGGATTTCCATCGACTTTTCAGCGTCCATGAAGATCTTGTCACCGTTTACAGGGTTACGGAAGTGAACACCCTCTTCAGTGATTTTACGCGTCGCACCTAGGCTGAATACTTGGAAACCGCCTGAGTCAGTCAGGATAGGTCCTTTCCAGTTCATGAAATCGTGCAAGTCACCGTGCAGTTTCATGATTTCTTGACCAGGGCGTAACCATAGATGGAACGTATTACCTAGCAAGATTTCAGCACCTGTGTCTTTCACTTCTTCAGGTGTCATTCCTTTAACCGTACCGTAAGTACCTACAGGCATGAATGCTGGTGTTTCAACGCTACCACGTTCAAACTGAAGTTGACCACGACGTGCGCCGCTGTTTGTTTTTTTAAGTTCGTATTTTAATTTCACGAAGCCTCCAATATGCCAGAGAAACAATCTGACTGATAATTCAGAACCTTAAGCTAAACAGAAGTTCAATCTAGCGAGTTCTATGAGGAGCGGTCGCGTATTCCTTGCGAGAGATTAGACAGACACCCTGCCCGACTCCTAGCTTACTGCTAGCACCCGTAAATTCTGCTTATATCGTTTATAACCAGCTAAAATTAGCTCGTTTTCTTATTGATGAACATCGCATCACCGTAGCTGAAGAAACGGTATTCGCTCTTCACTGCGTGCTCGTATGCGCCCATCACATTGTCATAACCAGCAAATGCACTCACCAACATGATCAATGTTGATTCTGGTAAGTGGAAATTGGTAATCAAGCAATCCACCAACTGGTATTCATAACCCGGGAAGATGAAGATTTCTGTGTCACCAAAGAAAGGAACTAACTCAGTGCCATTTTTCAATGCATCTTGAGCCGCACTTTCTAGTGAACGCACAGAGGTTGTACCGACAGCGATAATGCGTCCGCCGCGAGCTTTTGCTGCTGCAACGGCATCAACCACTTCTTGCGGTACTTCAACGTACTCTGCGTGCATGTGGTGATCGTTAATATTATCTACTTTTACCGGCTGGAACGTGCCAGCACCAACGTGAAGCGTCACGTAAGCAAACTCGACACCTTTTTCTTTCATGCCAGCCATTAGCTTATCATCAAAGTGAAGGCCTGCTGTTGGCGCTGCAACCGCCCCCGGCTTTTCATTATAGACAGTCTGGTAGCGCTCTTTATCTGCATCTTCATCAGGACGATCGATGTAAGGAGGCAGTGGCATGTGACCAACACTGTTAAGAATTTCTAGAACGCTTTGATCGGAAGTGAAATGGATTTCAAACAACGCATCATGACGCGCTACCATTTCAGCTTCATACTCATCATTCTCACCAAGGAACAACTTGGTACCCGGCTTCGGTGATTTAGAACAACGAACATGCGCAAGAATGCTTTTCTCATCGAGCATACGTTCCACTAGCACTTCAAGCTTACCGCCTGAGGCCTTGCGACCGAATACACGAGCAGGAATCACGCGAGTATTATTAAAAACAACAAGATCGCCTGGCTCAACCAAGTCTAAAACGTCTTTAAACGAACCATCAGCTAGGTTACCGCTGTTGCCATCTAATTTAAGCAGGCGGCTTGCTGTGCGCTCCTCTTGAGGGTAGCGAGCAATGAGTTCATCTGGTAGGTCAAAGTGAAAATCTGAAACTTGCATGTTTGTAGTCTTGTCTTAGTTGATGAGATTTGTGCTGTTGACGAATAATAAATCATGGTTGCAAATCAATCGTTACGGTAAGTCAATCGTTACCAGAAACACATCACAAACACGACTAAAAATTTCGCAGTGGGCTAGTATAGGCACACGAGCCGCAATAGCAAGGTTTACAGCACTGGATTATTGTAAAGAGGCGTAAAATAATGCTACTGATTCACCACCTCAAACTAAAGAATTAGTTGCATAAAACTCATCCAAGAATGCGTCAGATCTCAGTTATTTTTTGGATAAAAAACTATAGTAATAGCAACAAATAAAAAAGAAGGAGGTTCGTATGATCAAGGTTGAAGATATGATGACTCGCAACCCTCATACTCTATTGCGCTCACACTCACTGGCCGATGCTAAGCACATGATGGAAGCGCTTGATATCCGCCATATTCCGGTCGTTGATTCCGACAGGCAACTACTTGGCGTCGTCACACAGCGAGACGTTCTAGCCGCTCAAGAATCCAGCCTACAAAACATCCCACAAGCTCAATCTTTTACTCTTGCCACTCCCCTCAACGACATCATGCACAAAAGTGTTATGTCAGTAGAGCCGCGTGCTGGATTAAAAGAATCGGCTATCTATATGCAGAAACACAAAGTGGGCTGTTTACCTGTCGTAGAAAATCACGAACTAGTAGGCATTATTACAGACAGCGACTTTGTCACGATAGCGATTAACTTATTAGAGCTACAGGAAGAAGTCGAACCAGAAGAAGTCGAAAGTTAACCAGCGTTGTGCTATCCACTATCCCCCTAGAGCCTTTCAACCCAAGGCTCTTTACATGTCCAACTATCACATATTCACAGTGAAACTCACTACAACCCTCATTTCTTCTTAGAGACCAGTTCCAAAGTTCAGGCCTCTCAATAAACCGACCTCACTTACTGTTTTTATATATGAGAATGTAAGGCTCCAATTGGATTTATTGATATATTTCTCGTTGGAATAATGTAAGAATTTGTTAGAAATGAAAACAAGCTGCTTCATTAGGAATGATATCTATGAGTTTAAAGAAATTGCTGTCCTTGGGTTTTGGCGTGATTCTCGCGCTGATCTTAGTTATTTCAATCGTTGCTTCATTGCGCTTTTATCAATCAAGTGATGGATTCAATACCTACCGTTCTCTCGCACTCACGAGTGTATCTACTGGACGAATTCAAGCCAATATATTGGAAGCTCGTTTATCTGCGTTAAAATACGTAAAGAACCCTGTTCCATCTCATGCATCAGAGCTAGATAAACGTATCACGACATCAATTCAATTGATCGAAGGAGTGTTAGAGGCTCATCTTGACGACCTCCATAAAAATGAGTTCTTAGCGATAGAAAATCAGCTTAAGCAATACAATCAAGGATTCAAAAAGGTTGTTCAACTGGTAAACACTAGAAACAACTTAGTTAAAGAAGATTTAGACCCATCAGGTTTAAACATGCGAAAAGCAGTAACTAACCTGATGAACCAAGCTTCTGCTGAAGAGGATTTAGAGGTTGCAGTTAGTTCAGGACAACTTCAACAACACGTATTGCTATCAAGATTGTATGCTTCTAAATTTCTGACCAGTAACAACACAGAAGATGCTCAGCGAGCAGAAAAAGAATTTGCATCAGCAGCGTTGCTTGTAGAAACAATAGAATCTCAACTAATGTCGAACGAGCAAATACGATACTTAACTGATTTTAATACCGCTTTTAAAGCCTACCGTCTGGCATTTTCAGAAGTCGTTGACACAATAAACGAACGAAACCGTATCGTTTCTGGCACCCTTGATGTTGCTGGTAGCAATGCGGCGAAAACAATTGAAGAAATAAAGCTATCTACCAAGTCACAACAAGACTCCGTCGGACCAAGCATGGTTGAACGATTTTCAAATGCTCAATTTATCTTAGGTGCTCTTTCAATTATTGTTATCGCGATTGCCCTTGGCATTGCCATCTCGATTTATCGTAGCGTCTGGAAAGTCGTAGGGGGAGAGCCTAGCGATATTCAAGCAATTGTCGAAGAAGTTGCTTCAGGCGATCTTTCAAAACAGATTCCAGTAACAGGTAAAGAGACGGGTATATACGCCAACATTTTAGAAATGCGCCAAGAACTACGTCGTATCATCGATGGTTTCCACCAAATTTCAGACAATGTATCAGCAGCTTCAGTTGAGTTAACAGCCGTAATGAGCCAAACCGAGGGGAACGCTCAACAAGAACTGAGTCAAATGGAACAAATAGCAACAGCCATCAATGAGCTTTCTAGTACGGCGAATGAAGTCAGCCACAATGCTGCTAGTGCTGAGAACGCGGCAACTGGTGCAACTTCCAATGTCAAAGAGGGAGGAGTTTCACTCGATGCATCCGATGATATCTCTCGCAAGGTTGAAGACTCAATCGAAGAAACATCAAACATCGTCAATCAACTGCAAGAGTATTCGGTAGAGATCGGCACTGTTATTGAAGTGATCAACTCGATTTCCGGACAAACGAATTTGCTTGCGTTAAATGCAGCAATTGAAGCGGCACGAGCTGGTGAGCAAGGGCGTGGGTTTGCTGTCGTTGCTGATGAAGTTCGCTCTCTGGCGGCTAAAACACAACAATCAACCGTTGATATTCAAGAGATAATCTCTCGACTTCAAGCGCAAGCGAAAGATGCCAATCAATTCATGCAATCTAACCTATCGTTAGCCGTAGAGTCGCGTCATTACAGCGAACAGCTTAGAACTGCATTTGCATCAATAACTGAATCCGTGAGCCTGATTTCAGATATGAATACACAAGTAGCGACAGCATCTGAAGAGCAATCAGGAGTCACACAGGATATTTCACAAAATGTTTCTTTGACCTTTGATATCGTTCACCAAAATGTTTCAGGTATTGAACAAAGCAAGCAAGCGAGTGAGGAGTTATCTTCATTAGCCGTTAAACAAAAAGACTTGCTGAGTTTTTTCAAAATCTAATGCTGTAAATAAATTTCCAACGCCACTGTTTGTGGCGTTTTTCTTCTCAAATGAACAAACAAAAAGAGCGGCTAAAATGGCCGCTCTTTTTGTTTAATGTTCTAAATTTTACAGCAGTTCAGACACCACATCCGCTAACTGATGGAATGTCTCTAGACGAGACGAACTTGGTCGCCAGACCAGACCAATATCTCGGTATGCCTGTTGGCCTGGAGGATCGATCACCACTAGGTTTTGGTTTTCAAGCAAACCGTGGTCGATGGCCATCTGCGGAATAAAGGTGGTTCCTAAACCATTGGCCACCATTTGCACCAATGTGTGGAGGCTTGTGGCGGTGAACGGATTTATCTTCTCTTTGTCGGTTAACTTACAAGCTGATACCGCGTGCTCGGTTAAGCAGTGCTCGTTCTCCAGCAAAAATACAGACTCATCTGGCAAGTCATCGTATTTAATCGGAACACGAATGCCATCTGCTTGATTACGACTGATCACCATTCTGAACGGGTCTTGCCCAACAACTTTGCTCTCCATGTTGTCGATATCAACAGGCAAAGCCAGAATCAACACATCTAACTCACCATGACGTAATGCAGCCAATAAGTTAGTCGTCGTGTCTTCACGTAACAGTAAGTTCAACTGAGGAAAACGATGATTGGCTTCTTGAACCAAATCACACAGAAGGAATGGCGCAATGGTAGGGATACACCCGACTCTTAGCTGCCCTTGCATCGCATCCCCATTACACAAGTTTCCAAGTTCGACAAGATCTTGCCCTTTCGCCAATAGCTCTCGACCGTGCTTAACCACCAGCTCACCCGCTTGAGTGAAAACCAATGGGCTCTTTTTATCTTTCTTCTCATAAAGCGGACAACCAATCAGCTCTTCGAGGTTTTGAATGCCTTTACTTAGCGTAGATTGACTGACGAAACAGCGATCCGCAGCGTCGCTAAAGTGACGAGTTTCGTGAAGGGTAACAAGATAATGAAGCTGCTTTAGACTTGGCCATTTATTCATGAAATTACTTTGTAATATGAGTAGGATAAGTTACGTAAAGGTCAGTAGACCTAAGGACTGGGCAAAGATTAAGCTCATCGCTTTTTTCGATTAACTTAATCTATTTAATTCGCTTTTTTCTATAGTACCGATTGTACTATAGTTTGTCCCGTAGAAACGGAGCCCAAACAAAGATGTGTTGGGCCAACTAATTTTTTAGGAGATTCCAAATGGTACTAGTAGGTCGTCAAGCCCCTGACTTTACTGCAGCAGCTGTTCTAGGTAACGGTGAGATCGTTGATAACTTCAACTTCGCAGAATTCACTAAAGGTAAGAAAGCTGTAGTTTTCTTCTACCCACTAGACTTCACTTTCGTTTGTCCTTCAGAGCTAATCGCTTTCGACAACCGTCTAGAAGATTTCCAAGCTAAAGGCGTTGAAGTAATCGGTGTTTCAATCGATTCTCAATTCTCTCACAACGCATGGCGTAACACTGCTATCGCTGATGGCGGTATCGGTCAAGTTAAGTACCCTCTAATTGCTGACGTTAAGCACGAGATCTGCAAAGCATACGATGTTGAGCACCCAGAAGCAGGCGTTGCTTTCCGTGGTTCTTTCCTAATCGACGCTGACGGCCTTGTACGTCACCAAGTAGTTAACGATCTTCCACTAGGTCGTAACATCGACGAAATGCTACGCATGGTAGACGCACTAAACTTCCACGAGAAGAACGGTGAAGTTTGTCCTGCACAATGGGAAGAAGGCAAAGCAGGTATGGACGCATCACCAACAGGTGTTGCTGCGTTCCTATCTGAGCACGCTGACGACCTAAGCAAGTAATTACCTCTTAAGCCTGAACTCAACTCAGGTTAATGGTTGGAAGACTCTCTATAAAGAGAAATAAAGCATAAGCTAATAGCGCAAAGCGCACCGCCAATCAGTTAAGAAGTAAAGTCCTATTAAAAGCCCGAAGTTAACGCTTCGGGCTTTTTTCATATCTATTCGACAGCCTTCCACTTCCCCAAAGCTCCCTCTGCAACAATTAATAGAGGTAATTACAAAAACAAACTTTACCCCTATTTTCCTCTGCGACCACCTATTCATATCCGTATCTAGATTGCTATGATTTCATCAGTATCTTTTTGAACGGATAAACATGATGAACACCGAAATTGAAGTCTGTATCGATAACTTAGAATCTCTACATAACGCACTATCTGGTGGCGCGAACCGAATTGAGCTTTGCTCTTCATTGGCACTTGGCGGGTTAACTCCAAGCTTCGGAATGATGAAGCAAGCGGCAAAAATTTCGTCCGTTCCTGTCTACGCGATGATACGACCAAGACAAGGCGACTTCATTTTCGATAATGACGATATGCTCTGTATGCTTGAAGATATTGAAGCTTGTGCAAGTACAGGGTTGGATGGAGTCGTACTGGGTGTATTAGCGCCGAACGGAAGTATTGATATGCCAAAAATGCAGCAACTGGCTGACAAAGCGTACTCATTGAAGCTTGGAATGACGTTCCATAGAGCTATTGATCAAAGCTCTGATTACCAAACAGCATTAGAACAGGTCATCACACTTGGATGTGAAAGAATCCTAACATCAGGGCTTGCTGTTAATGCTGAGCAAGGCATCAATGTGCTCGCAGATATGGTCAAACAAGCCGATGGAAGAATCGATATCATGGCTGGCGCTGGCGTCAATGCAACGAATGCTAAGATGATTCAAAGCACCACCCAAGTACCTGCACTTCACCTTTCAGGTAAATCGACAAGACCGAGTCTAATGGAAAGCAACTCAAGCGCTCAAATGGGCAGTGATGATATTGATGATTATCAGATACCAGTAACTGATGCTAGCAAGATATCCAGTATGAGAGCCGCTCTCATCGCTTAGGGCAATAGTCGCTAACACAAATCCAGAGAACCTCGCTGACTAATCTAACTGACTGACGTATATTAGATTTAATAGCGCAGAAAATTTTCATGGATAGATATGGCTAAAGACTTATTCAGCTCTCTTGATTTAAACCTGTTACGAACATTTCTGATTGTTTATCAAGAACAAAACACCAGAAAGGCTGCGGAGCGTTTATTCGTTTCTCAGCCAGCGGTTAGCCAAGCCCTGCAAAAGCTAAGACACCACTTCAACGATGACCTTTTCGTTAAAGTTCATGGAGGTTTGCAGCCTACCGCTTTCTCAGAACAACTCACCAATGAAATAAAGCCGTTCATGGACGGTCTATCTGTCGCGATCAATGCATCAAACATTTTTGATCCAAAAGAGATCGATTACACACTCAAAATAGCGCTATCACCTATCGTGCTATCTTGTTTATCTGGTTCTTTATTTAAAATGATAAGAGAGCAAGCACCGAATGCGAATCTAGAATTAGTCTCTTGGACCAATGCTTCTGTTTCTGACATTCAGAAAGGTGAGGTGTTGATGGGGATCAGTTACCTTGGCAGTAAAACGAGTAAAGAAGTTTATACGAAAAAGTTAATTGAACTAACAGGGCGTATTTTTGTAAGAAAAGACCACCCTTTAAAGCAAGAAATCGTTACACCTTACGATGTGGCAGGCTACGATATCGCTTCACTAGTCACACCCGGTTGGAACGACAACCATAGTTTGGCATCGGATATCCTAACTGATCTCTCCGTTGAACATAATGTTGGTTTCCGTAGTGAGCTAATTATGGCGGTCATTGATGTCATTCAACACACAGATATGTACATGCCACATTCGAATCTTTTCCTCGTTGATAATTACCCAACCCTACGCGGAATCGATGTTGTGATAGATGGCGAGCCTCCCAAAACTCCTGTTTACTGCCATTTACATACTAAAAACAGAAACTCCCCTATTACCAATTGGCTATTTGAGTTAATACAAAAAGCACTATCAACTCAGGTTAATAAGTAATGCTTATTATAGAGATACCAATATCTACTTAGCCGAAAAATAAAACACTGTTTAATATTAGCCCTATCAAAACGGATACTGAACTACGAAGGATCGTGCAGTTAAGTTAACCCTAAATAGAGACTAATATGAAAATTGCACTTACTACCCTAATTTCAGCTTCACTACTTTCTGTTCCAGTTCTTGCAAACAACTTTGACAGCCAACACCGTGTGGGTATTGGTTACAACCAAACTCAGGTAGACGATTGGCTAACCGATGACACAGTTGATTGGGGTAACGGTATCAAACTTGAATATGGTTATGAATTTAACCGTATCGTAGGTATCAATGTTTCTTACGCAACGAATAGTGACGACGAAAACGTTGAAGGTATAAAAGCCGAGATCGATGGTTACAAATTCCAAGTTGATGCTGATATCGGTTATAAATTTGAATTAGATGGCTTCTCTTTGAAACCTTATGGTGTTCTGGGCCTAGCTCGTCAAAGTGAAGATAATTCAATTAGCATCCTAGACAAAAAGTGGACTGAATCATATAACGATACCAGCTTCGTTGTTGGCCTAGGTGGTCGAGCTGAATTCGGATCACACCTATACACTGACATGCGCTTTGAATTCGCGAGCTACGATGACGTAGATTACGACACATTCTCATGGACTGTCGGTTACCGCTTCTAATAGATTGAAAAAGCCAGTGTCTAAACTGGCTTTTTTGCGATCAGTCAATTGCTGGGTTTTAACACCTCATCAAAGTTGACTCACTTTTGAACAATTCTCGAATCAAAATTCATTGCAGCCACGGACGGCTAATTGCTTTAGGTATTTTTATGAAGATAAAAACTTCCCTGCTTTTACTTTCTGTCCTCTCCACTTCCGTTTCAGCAAGTGCTCTTCATTTATCCCCAGAACTAAAGATTGGTTCTTATCATGGCTTTGGAGTACAGGCGGGTATTACTGATGTGGCCAGTTTAGGTGCCGTTTACCTAAGCTACTCTCATATTTGGTATGACAGCGATCGATATGATGAAACGGTTGATGCGTATCGCGTTGGTATCCAGAACATGTTTGGAAGAAACCAAAACCACGGCTTTCAGGCTGAAATCGGTGTGGCAAGCTATGACGGTACAAAAACGCGCTCAGGCGAAGTTGAAGAGAAGACAGCACATGGTTTAAGCCTAGGCGGCGCCTACGTGTACCAAGCGACACCAATGCTTGGACTACGTGCAGGTGTTGATATGAATATTTTTGATCACAATAAAACCTTTGTGCCTTACGACACGACGGTCAATTTCAACCTTGGTGCCATTATTAGCTTTTAAAGGCTCTACCTACTTCAGTGCGTCATCAAGGCTTTGATCGCCTAGGTGACGTACATCTTTACCCTTCACAAAGTAAATAATGTATTCGCAGATATTTTGGCAACGGTCTCCCACTCGCTCAATCGCACGAGCTGACCACATCACCTGTAAAATATTTGGGATGTTCTTAGGATCTTCCATCATATACGTCATTAACTGACGAATGACTGCCTCGTATTCCGCATCCAACTTATCATCAAGTTTGTGAACTTCTGCCGCAGCATCGACATCCATACGAGCAAACGCATCTAATACTTGGTGAAGCATGGTGATTGCCTGACGACAAAGAGGCTCTAATGAGACATGAAATTTTTGCTCTTTGGTCGAAGGGATCTCGATCGCGCCTTGAGCAATTTTAGAGGCAACATCGCCAATACGTTCTAAGTCGGTAATGGTTTTGATGATCGCCATAATCAAACGCAGATCTTTTGCGGTCGGCTGACGCTTCGCAATAATACGAGTACATGCTTCATCGATTGAAACTTCCATCGCATTCACTTTGTGGTCATCACGAATCACTTTCTTGGCCAGTTCCGCGTCATCTTTATGCAGAGCTTGCATCGCAAAGGACAACTGCTGCTCTACCAATCCACCCATAGTTAATACGTGTGTACGGATAGATTCTAATTCGACATTAAACTGTCCTGAGATGTGGCGACCAAAATGCATGTCAGCTCCTTAAAAGAAATGAATAAAGCCGTTTATTTCAGAGAGACTTAGCTCTAGATGGCACGAACTTAAACGCTAGCCATACCTACCAGTAATGTAGTCTTCCGTTTGATTTTTCAATGGCGAAGTAAATATCGAATCGGTATCTGAGTACTCGATCAACTTCCCCATATGGATAAAAGCAGTATGGTCACTCACACGCGCCGCTTGTTGCATGTTATGAGTAACAATAACCACGGTGTATTGGGTCTTCAGTTCATTGATCAACTCTTCAATCGTCAAAGTAGAAATCGGATCGAGTGCCGAGGTCGGCTCATCTAATAAAAGCACTTCAGGTTCGATAGCAACCGCACGAGCGATAACCAAACGCTGCTGTTGACCACCCGATAAACCAAAGGCGTTCTCATGCAAACGGTCTTTCACTTCATCCCATAACGCAGCTGCACGCAGAGAGCGCTCAACCGCATCATCCAGATCTCGGCTGTTGCTCACGCCTTGTAGCCTCAAACCATAAACCACATTCTCATAGATAGATTTAGGAAAAGGGTTCGGTCGCTGGAATACCATGCCAACACGGCGTCGTAAAGTCGCGACATCCACCTTAGGGTGATACACATTCTTGCCATGAAGCTTCACTTTCCCGGAAACCTTACAGCCTTCAACAAGATCGTTCATGCGATTAATGCAGCGCAGCAGAGTCGACTTACCACACCCTGATGGACCGATAAACGCGGTCACCTGCCCCTTAGGGATCTGCATTGAAATATCATCGAGTGCTTGGCTCTCTTTATAATAAAGATTCAGCCCTTCAATCGAGATAGCGATTTGCTCATCCTTCAGGTTGTGTACATCAAGTGGTGCTTGGTAACCCAAGGTTTCATTAATGGAAAACATCTAATCTTGTCCTAAGGTTCGGTATTTTTCACGCAAGTTATTACGGATATTGATAGCGGTTAAGTTCAAGCCAACAATCACCGTAACCAGTAAAAATGAAGTCGCATACACTAAAGGTCGTGCTGCTTCGATATTAGAAGTTTGAAAACCAACATCATAGATATGAAAGCCTAAATGCATGAACTTTCTTTCTAAATGTAGATATGGAAACTGACCATCCACTGGCAAACTTGATGCTAATTTCACTACACCCACCAGCATAAGTGGGGCCACTTCCCCCGCAGCTCTCGCGATTGCCAATATCAAACCGGTGATAATCGCAGGGCTTGCCATCGGTAAAACAATACGCCAAAGCGTCTCAAATTGAGTAGCCCCAAGCGCTAATGAACCGTGCCTCACGGAACTAGGAATACGCGTTAAGCCCTCTTCCGTAGTTACAATAACAACGGGTAATGTTAATACCGCTAAGGTCAGAGCAGACCATAATAGGCCCGGTGTACCAAATGTCGGAGCGGGTAATCGCTCTGCATAAAATAAGGAATCGATTGAGCCACCGATGGTATACACAAAGAATCCTAAGCCAAATACGCCATACACAATCGACGGTACACCCGCTAAGTTAATCACGGCAATACGAATCAAACGTGTTAGTGCGTTGTTTCTTGCATATTCATGAAGATATATCGCTGCAACTACGCCAAGTGGCATCACTACGATCGACATGAGAATAACCAGCAACACAGTGCCGAAAATAGCAGGAAACACCCCACCTTCAGAGTTTGAGTCTCGCGGGTTCTCTGATAAGAACTTCCAAACTTGTTTGCCCCAATGCCCAACCTTTTCAAGATAAGACATATTATTTGGGTACCAATAATCCAAGATATGACTGAGCGAAATTTCAACCTGCTCTCCTGTCATATCTTCCACCAACAAGCTTTCGACATTGAGCTGTGTTCTAAGATGCTCAAGCTTTACTTCTGCTTCAGCTAACTGGCTATTTAATTCCAATTTAGTTTGAGTATAGGTTTTAAGGTATTCATCGCTCACTGACTCATTGAGTTCAAGCTTACGTTTTTCTAAGCGCAGATTTTCCAATTGCCAACTGATATTGCGGATTTCTTGGTTCACAACACGCGACGTTTCTTTACGTAACGTATCAGCGAACGCCAAGCCTTGTTCGAGCTTTTGGTCTATGTTCGAATTAAAGGTGCCAGAAGCGGTTTTAAAACCCACAGGCTTACCAAAGAAATAACCACCTCGACTTCGTTCAATCACAATCCAATCAAGCGGCGTTGTTGGTTCACGTAAATTGACATCCAGAATGGAAACAAAATCCGCAGGGTACAGTTCTCTGTTGGCGACTTTGATACTTAAGCGCTGAATTAGTCCCGTCGACAAATTTTGAGGCGACAAGAGGTCGTGTACTTGTGGAACTTGCTCTATCGGGATGTATTTACGTTCATACAACTGGCCAATCAATACATCTTGCTTTGATACCGTTTCGTCAAGATCGACCACTAACGATAGGTCTTTGGAGTCGACTTGCCATTGATATAAAGGAGCAGGCCAAAAATAGGTTAAGCCCTTCCAGCCAATCAACAACATAAGGCCAAGAACAGAAAGCATACTGATGCTCACCGCCCCGCCCGTAAGCCAGATCCACGGAGATCCCGATTTAACCCAAGATAATAATGACTTCAATTTGTTCATCATGATCGACCTTGCTCTTGACGTGCTGAAACCAAGAAACAGCCAAGTTCGCGAGATACGCTAGCCACGCTAGTCACGCAACGAAAAGCCATTGAGACACATTGAGGTGAACCTTTAAAACTACAGCGCACGATATTTATCTCTCAGTCTTTGTCTAACCCACTCTGCGACTGAGTTCACCGCGAACGTGAAAATAAACAGCAAGAGTGCCGCTAAGAACAACAAGCGGAAGTGAGAACCACCCACCTCTGATTCTGGTAGTTCGACAGCAATCGTTGCGGATAGCGTCCTCATCCCTTCCAAAATATTCCAGTCAAGAATTGGTGTGTTACCTGTTGCCATCAAGACAATCATGGTTTCGCCAACCGCTCGCCCTAGTCCCATCATGACCGCTGAAAAGATACCTGGGCTAGCCGTCAATAACACCACATAAATAAGGGTCTGCCACGCCGTCGCACCCAACGCTAATGAACCATCGGATAAGTGTTTAGGCACCGAGAAAATAGCATCTTCGGCGATAGTAAAAATCGTTGGGATGACAGCAAAACCCATAGCAAAACCAACCACCAGCGCATTACGTTGGTCAAAGTCGATGCCATAACTCGCTAAGAAAGTTCGAATATCACCACCAAACAACAAGGCTTCAATGCTGTTTCCACCAGCAAAGACAGCCACCACCGTAATCACCAGTACCGGGATCAATATTAGGGCATGCCAACCGTTAGAGAAACGACTCGTCACCACCTTCGGTAAGCAGAACCAAACAAACCCCGTCAGCAATGTACTCAACGGTAATAACACCATTAATGAGAAGACGGCCGTTAAATGCGTTTCGACAATTGGAGCAAACCAAAGCCCAGCCAAGAATCCGATAATCACGGTCGGAAGTGCTTCCATCAGTTCTATCGAAGGCTTCACCACTCTTCGCATGCGTGGAGACATGAAGTAAGCGGTGTAAATAGCTCCGAGCACAGCAACCGGCACGGCAAACATCATCGCAAACAGAGCGGCCTTAATAGTACCGAACGTGATAGGTACTAAACTGAATTTCTCTTCAAAGTCATCGTTCGCCGAGGTTGATTGCCAAACGTATTGTGGCTCAGGGTAACTTTCATACCAGACCTTTTGCCAAAGCGATGAGAATGAGATCTGTGGGTATTCATTGTCGACTTTAGCCACACTGATGTTGCCATCAATCAGCGTCGCCAGATGCAGTTCATTGGCAGACATAGCGGCTAATTGTGGTGATTTATCAAAGGCTCGTTCAAACAACGACAGCTTTTCACTGGTCGTATAGTGGCTTTGTAATGTGCCGTTCTTATAGAAGCTATAAAACCCCTTTCTATAAGTATCAGGCAAAATAAATTGCACTTGTTCAGCTAGTTGGAAATCTCGAATATGGGTCAGGCTACGCTTTTCATCTTTGAGTACATCGAACCACTGAGAAACCTGTCCGTCCTCATGCGTAGCCAACAGTGAATAAGCTCCAGACAGTAAATCGATACTTTTCACCGAATGCTTCGCATCATTCAAGCTAAGATCAATCACTTCACGAACATTGAAGCCGCGATCTGATAGCTTCAAAACCACTAAATCCGATTGAGATCGGAGATATAAGGTTTGGCCATCAGGTGTGACTAACAGCTGTTGCTGCAAGCCCAACTTATCCGATAGCCATTGGCTCTTCTGAAAAACATACTGACCCGTAACGTCACTTTGGTACCACTTCACTAAGACTCGTTGGTCACTTAGCTGAGCGGCAACCGTGATACCACGTCCATTCTTAGAGAACGCGAATTTTTCGATTGTCGTCCCATTTGACGATTCATCATTTAAAAATGGTTCAGGGAGATCGATTTGCTCAATTTTAGGATCGGCTTCACTGCCCTTTTGCAGCACAGGCGCACTATACTCAGGATAGAAAAAAGTAAGGTTGCTTGCACTATCGGCAAAGGCAAACCAGTTTTCTGATGGGGTATTTCGAGAGAAGGCAACAGGATTGGCTAAAACATTTCGCTCAAAGTAAGAGTGTGTATTTTGAGACTCTAAATCCCAAAACTGCACCAAGCCAGATTTTTCGATAGTAAATGCATGCTGACCGTATTCATCAACAGATAAGGCGATAGGCTTTTCTACAGCAACGGTCTTTACTGCTTGGTCTGTCTCTAAACCAGTATCAGAAAACACCGGTAAAATGACCATCGCCAAGTAAACAAAGATCAATACCAGAGCAGCTAGAACACTGACGGCACCACATGTCACTGAAAAACGGACGAGACGATCTTTCAACCATCTTTTTTTGTCACGCTCTTTCAATGAAAATTGGGCTGAAGCCATCTGTTTATCTACCTTTTTTTAGCTACTGACATAATATGTACGTTAGATGACAATTATATTACAAGTTACGTTAAACAACTGAAACTAATAACAAGTTTGTTGACCATATTTCTTAAAGTAAGATCATAGATTTTGTGAATTTTGTCATTCTAAATTAAAGTAATCAGCTCTATAGCCAGCACTCAAGGATTATCATCTCGATGGAAAAAGACTATGTCACAAAAGAACTTAGCTGGTTATCCTTCAACGAAAGAGTGCTCCAAGAAGCAGCCGACAAGTCAGTTCCCTTAATCGAAAGAGTTCGTTTTTTAGGTATTTACTCAAAAAACCTCGATGAGTTTTACAAAGTCCGATTTGCTGACGTGAAACGAAAGATCTTACTTCAAGATCCTCAATTACCTGCCAACTCGCAGAAAACCTTACTCACTCAAATGCAGAGCAAAGCAAGTAAGCTCGATGCTCGATTCCATGAGTTGTATAACGACCTATTGTTGGAACTGGCGCGCAATCGTATTTTTTTGGTCAACGAACAACAAATCAGCGAAGAGCAAAGTGAGTGGATCAAAAAGTACTTTAAGAAAAAAGTGCTGCCACATTTAACTCCGTTTCTCTTGAACGAAGATCGCCAGTTGCTCAATATTATGAAAGACGAGCAAAGTTACTTAGCCATCGACATCGAGCGTGAGGCATCTTCTCAATACGTATTACTCGAAATCCCATCAGAAGCACTCCCTCGATTTGTTAAGTTACCAGACACCTCGGGTTCTCAGCGTACTACTTTGATCTTATTAGATAATATAGTTCGGTTTTGTTTAGATGATTTACTTAAAGGGTTCTTTGAGTATGACTCAGTGCGTTGCTTTGCTATAAAAATGACTCGCGACGCCGATTATGACCTTCAAGAGAACAATGAAAGCAGCCTATTAGAATCGATGTCTTTAGGTTTAGAACAGCGCTTAACGGCACTACCGATACGCCTTATCTATGAGTCAGAAATGCCAGCTGAAATGCTCAGTTTCTTACAAGTCAGACTAAAACTGTCTGACTACGATAGTGTTATTGTCGGAGGCCGCTACCACAACTTCAAACACTTCTCTGAGTTCCCAAGCCTTAACCGACGTGATTTAGTTAATCGCCCGTTACCCGCAATTAAGTGCGCGCATTTTAGCCACCATCCAAACTATTTTGAAGCGATCAAAGCTCGTGACATCTTGTTGCATTACCCTTATCACACCTTTAATCACATCACTGAGCTCGTGAGACAGGCTTCCTTTGACCCGAAAGTAACCTCCATAAAAATAAACGTTTACCGTGTTGCAGAAGGCTCCAAACTCCTTAGCTCAATCATCGATGCGGCGCACAATGGAAAAAAGGTCACAGTGGTTGTCGAGCTGCAAGCTCGCTTTGATGAACAAGCCAATATTCAGTGGACAAAGAAACTTCAAGAAGCCGGTATAAAAGTCATCCATGGCATCCCAAGTTTGAAAGTCCACTCCAAACTGCTGCTCATTAAACGGAAAGAAGGCAAGCATACGGCGCATTACGCCCATATTGGCACCGGTAACTTTCATGAAGTAACAGCGCGCGTGTATACCGATTTTTCTCTGCTCACTGCGAATGAAGATTTGACCCAAGAGGTGAGACAAGTCTTTAAGTATATTGAAAACCCTTATCAAAAATCACAGTTCAAACAACTGATTGTGTCACCGAAGAATACAAGAAAACGTCTGTATCAGTTGATAGATAATGAAATACAAAACGCGATGGAGAGCAAGCCTGCAAGCATCACTCTAAAACTCAACAATTTGGTCGACCGAGAGATCATTGAGAAGCTCTATCAGGCCAGCCAAGTCAATGTAAAAGTGAGAATGGTCATTCGTGGCATGTGCTCTCTTGTCCCTGGCATACCCAACATCAGTGACCATATTGAGATTGTCAGTGTGGTCGATCGTTTTCTTGAACACCCAAGAGTGATGATCTTTGGTAACGCTGGAAAGCCGAAAGTCTATATATCTTCAGCTGACTGGATGACGCGAAACTTCGATCATCGGATCGAAGTCGCCACTCCAATTTTAGATCCAACTATCAAGCAAACGATTATCGATATCACCGAATTTCATTTCGATGACAGCAACAAAGCTCGAGTGCTAGACCAAGCGATGAGCAACCCTTACATAGAAGCACCAGCAACCCAACTCGATTACCCGACGTCACAACTCTCCACTTACCACTATATTAAACGTATGGAGAAACTTGCTCGCAAGAAGTACAAACAAGAGAAGAAATCATGCCGCTAATTGATAATAAACATTCTCGATGTATTGCCGCTATCGATTTAGGTTCAAACAGCTTTCATATGGTGGTTGCCCGAGTATTCGATCAACACCTGCAATTAGTCAGCAGACATAAACAGAAAGTGAGATTAGGCGATGGGTTGAATGAGCGTAACTTCTTATCCGAAAGCGCTATCGAGCGAGGTTTGGAGTGCCTCAAGGTATTCGCAGAACGACTAGCGGATTTTGAACTTGATGATGTCAGAGTCGTCGCGACTCATACCCTAAGAAAGGCTAAAAATACCAAAGACTTCTTAGAGCAAGCTAAACCATGGTTTCCGTTTCCAATAGAGATCATCTCAGGTCAAGAAGAAGCTCGAATTATCTATAACGGCGTAGAGCACACTCAAGCTGCTTCCGAATCTAAATTAGTTATTGATATCGGTGGCGGGAGTACCGAAATCGTCGCAGGACAAGGCTTTACACCCCAAATAATGCGTAGCTTACCGATGGGATGCGTCAGTTTTACTCAGCGTTTCTTTGCCGATGGAGGGCTGACATCACAGCACTTCTCCGATGCTTATGTCTCTGCTACTCGCCTGTTGATGCCATTAATTGAAGAATACAAACAAATCTCTTGGGAAGTTGCCTTTGGCTCATCAGGAACCGCCAAATCAATAAAAGAGGTACTCATTGGCTTAGGGTTCACCGATGGTCTCATTACGCCGCAACGCCTATCCTATTTGAAGAACCACTTATGTGAATTTCCATCTTCTAAGGGATTAGGCCTTTCAGGTTTAAGCGATGAAAGAAAGCCGGTGTTTGCCGCTGGCGTCACGATTCTTTCAGCAGCTATGGATATGCTAAACATCAATGAATTGCATTTCTCCGATAGTGCCTTAAGAGAAGGGGTGCTTTATGACATGGAAGATCGGTTTAAAGATATTGATGTTCGAACAAGAACCGCCGAAACGCTTGTCTCTCGATACCATGTTGACGTAGTTCATGGCCAGAAAGTCAAAGCACTCGCCCTTTCATTACTGAAACAAGCGCAACCTCAGGTGAATACTGCGGTAAATAATGAACTTTATGATCTGATTGGATGGGCTGCATTGCTTCATGAAGTGGGACAAAGCATCGCATTCCAAGGCTATCACCGCCATTCAGCTTATCTGCTTAAACATACGACTATGCCCGGTTTCAATACTGAGCAGCAGCGTCTGATCTCAGCATTAGTTCGCTATCAAAGAAAAGCAATTAAGCTTAGTGACTTACCGGATCTCACGCTATTCAATACAGGGCAGATAGCGTTGTTAATTCGAATACTGAGGATAGCAATCCTGCTCAATCGACAGCGAAACCAATCGCCAATACCGAATGTAAAATTAACCATTGAGCAAGATGAGAATTGGTGTTTAGAAGGAGATACCATCGACTGGTTAGCTGAAAATCAACTGCTTGATTATGAACTCAAAGAAGAACAACGACGCTGGCAAGATGCTGGATGGTCGTTGAAGCTTGAATGATGCGCCGACAAAATAAAAAACAGCCTGCGGCTAGCAAGCTGTTTATACGTTAGGTTTCTACGTTAAATTTCTACGTTCATAGTACCTAAATCAGAGTCCGATTTTTGCCAATTCTTGCTCAGCGAACTCTGACGGTATAGCTAAATAGCCATCTTTCTCTACCAGTTCTTGCCCTTGCTTTGAGAACACAAAAGTGAGGAACTCCCTCTCAACAGGAGAAAGTGGTTTATCTGGGTGCTTATTCACATACACATAAAGAAAGCGAGATAGAGGGTAATCACCGCTCAAGATATTCGTTCGAGTCGGCTCTACATAATCAGAACCATACTCTGCGATAGGAATTAACTTAACACCGGCCACTCGATAACCAATACCTGAGTACCCTATCCCGCTGATTGATGAAGCAACCGACTGTACAACCGATGCAGAACCTGGCTGCTCATTAACTCGGTTCTTAAAATCACCGCCGCACAGTGCATTTTTTTTGAAATAGCCGTAGGTTCCCGAAACGGAATTACGACCAAACAGTTGGAATCGATGTTTTGCCCACGGCTGGTCAATGCCCAAATCTTGCCAATTATTTAGCGGCTTAGTCGCGCCGCAGCGCAATGTCTCTGAGAATATACTGTCAATCTGGTGAAAGTTGAGCCCTTCAATAGGGTTATCACGATGCACAAAAAGTCCAATCGCATCGATAGCAACTCTCAGTGCTGTCGGCTTATAGCCATGCTCTCTTTCAAACGCTTCGACCTCTCGTAGGCGCATTGGACGACTCATTGGTCCAAGGTGAGCAGTCCCTTCCGTTAACGCAGGAGGGGCAGTAGAAGAACCAGAAGCTTGAACTTGAGCGTTCACATTCGGGTAGTAAGACTTGAACTCTTCCATCCATAATGTCGTCATACCCGCCAAGGTATCCGAACCAACAGACAATAGGCTCCCTGAAATACCCGGAACTTTAGCGTAATCAGGAAGTGAGTCGACACCCTGTTCGGCATGAACTGGGTTAACCAAAGCAAATGTTAACAATAAGCTGACGGGTAAACGCGTCCTGCGAGTCAAACAACTCATGACACGGTCAATCGATTAGGTAGCGTGAAATGGAATCGGCTACCAACGCCAACTTCACTTTGAATTTCTAAATGTGAGTCATGATGGCTAAGCGCATGCTTCACAATCGCTAACCCAAGACCACTACCACCAGTATCGCGTGAACGCGCTTTATCAACACGGTAAAAACGTTCTGTGAGTCGATGTAAGTGTTGTGGTTCAATACCGTCTCCGGTGTCTGACACATCCAAACACGCGCCTTGACTGGTTTGGTACCAACGCACCTTAACCGTTGCGCCCGGTGGTGTGTATTTAACTGCGTTATAAACCAGATTCGATATCGCACTTCTCAGCTGATCTTCATCAGCTAGAACTCGTAGACTCTTGTCGATATCAAATTCAAGTTTATGTTCTCGATCACCACTTAAACTTGCGGCTTCTTTTTCAAGAACCTCAAGCATAGCCGGAACATTCACCACTTCATCGAGCTCATGCATCGGTGCAGCTTCGATTTTTGAAAGTGTTAAAAGCTGATTCACTAGGCTGTTCATGCGATTCAACTGCTCGGTCATCACACCATGAGCCTTAGGCCACATAGGCCCAACGACCATGTCTGGATCTTCCGTCATTTCAAGATAGCCCTGAAGTACGGTCATTGGAGTGCGTAGCTCGTGAGAAACGTTAGCGAAAAAGTTACGACGCATGCCTTCTAGCTGTTTTAGCTGAGTAACATCACGTACGACCATGAGGTGTTCGCCCTCGGTATACGGCACGATACGCAGCTCGAGCATACGTTCCACATTAAGTGGCGACGGCATCTCTAACGGCTCTGAGAAATCTTGTTTATTAAGGTACTTGATGAAGTCCGGCGTGCGGATCAAGTTGGAGATAGGTTGCCCAGAATCGTCTGGCCAGCGAAAGCCCAGTAAATATTGAGCAAGCTTGTTACACCAAACGATGTTTCCTTCACCACGAAACACCACAACGGCATCGGGTAAGGATTCAGCACCATTTCTGAAACGGCGGATCAGGTTAGTCAGTTCTTTTCTTTTACGACGCTGCCTCTGCTGCATACGATAAATACCGTTAAACAGAGATTCCCAGTTTCCAGAACCTGATGGTGGTGTTAAACGCTTTTCATCCCATAACCAAGCGGATAAACGCATTTGATAATGTAGATGCCAGCCGAGCTGCAATACCGTAGCAGCCAGCAGTAACCAAGGTAAGTAGCCGAATATCCAACCGACTAAAACCCAAGGTGCGTAAAAAAAAGCCAGCTCCCAAGCCAGCTTTTTCCAGGTTAACTTTTCAACCATTCAGGACTCCGTAAACTGGGTAGCGAAGCCACATTAAGCCTTTGTAGAAAAACGGTAGCCCGCGCCGCGAACCGTTTGGATTAGCTTATCGTGACCTGCAGATTCAAGTGCTTTACGCAGGCGTCGAATATGTACATCAACAGTGCGATCTTCAACGTAAACGTTGGTACCCCAAACGTTGTTCAGTAGTTGCTCTCGACTGTACACTCGCTCTTGGTGAGTCATAAAGAAATGCAGCATTTTGAACTCGGTTGGTCCCATATCAACTGGACCTTCGCTTGCGGTAACACGATGAGATACTGGGTCTAGCTTAAGACCTTGTACATCAATCACATCTTCTAGTGCAGTAGGCGTTACACGGCGGATAACCGCTTTCAGGCGAGCAACAAGCTCTTTGGGTGAAAATGGCTTGGTGATGTAATCATCAGCACCCACTTCTAAACCACGCACCTTATCTTCTTCTTCGCCACGAGCCGTCAGCATCACCACTGGGATGTTGCGAGTTAACTCTTCACGCTTCATGTGCTTGATAAAGTTTATCCCGCTACCACCAGGTAGCATCCAATCTAGTAATACTAGATCTGGGAAAGGTTCACATAGCTTGTTTACCGCTGTATCGTAATCTTCAGCCTCTACTGCTTGGTAGCCTTTTTGTTCAAGTACAAAACACAGCATCTCACGAATAGGTGCTTCATCTTCAACGACCAGAATCCTTCTCGACATAATTGAATAGCCTTAGTATTTAATCAACGCATTGCATTATCTGGTTTAATTATGACACTTTTGTGACCTTTGAAAACAAATTTTCATATAACTGTCTCAAACATTTCACTTTTAATTTTTATTGCAGGTATAAGACAAATGGATCGAAATCTCCTATGATGAGCGTCTTCAGATAAAGGTATGAGAAATATTTATGTGGTTTAAGAATTGCCTCGTCTATCGCTTTAATCGTGATATAGACTTCAACGCAGATCAGCTAGAGAAACAACTTGAAGAGTTCCGTTTTACCCCTTGTGGTAGCCAAGACAAACAGAAGTTTGGTTGGGTAAACGCGATGGGTAGACACGGCGATATGATGACGCACGTATCAGAAAACCGCATTCTCATCTGTGCAAAGAAAGAAGAGAAAATGCTTCCAGCTTCTGTGATCAAAGATTCATTGAATGCAAAAGTAGAAACGCTTGAGGCAGAGTCTGGTACTCCTCTGAAAAAGAAAGAGAAAGACAGCCTAAAAGAAGACATCATCATCGATCTTCTTCCTCGTGCTTTCAGCCGCAGTAACTTCACTTACGCACTGATCATGCCGAAAGAAGGCTTTATTGTGGTTGATGCTAGCAGCTACAAAAAAGCAGAAGACGTATTGGCATTACTACGTAAAACGATGGGTAGCCTGCCAGTAGTACCAGCTATTCCAGAGCAAGCGATTGAAACGACTCTGACAGAGTGGGTGAAATCAGGTGATACGCCTCAAGGTATCACCATGCTCGATGAAGCAGAGCTAAAGTCTATTCAAGAAGACGGCGGCATTGTTCGAGTTAAGAAACAAGAACTAGAAGCTGATGAGATTAAAAACCACATTGAAGCCAACAAAGTTGTGACTAAGCTTCTGATCAACTGGCAAGATCGCATAGAGTTCATTCTTGCAGAAGATGGCAGCATCAAGCGCCTGAAATTCAGCGATGAACTAAAAGACGAAAACGACGACATTCCTCGCGAAGATCAAGCTGCGCGTTTTGATGCAGACTTCTCTCTACTTTGTGGTGAGTTCAGTGTTTTCCTACCAAACCTATTTGAATCATTAGGCGGGTTAACTCAACCTAACGCTTAATTGTTTCGATTTGAAGCTCAGGTATCGACGATACCTGAGCTTATTTTCTTTGCCACTCCCGCTTATCAATACCTATCAACTCGCTTCTTAATACCATTATTATCTTTAGGGCTATCAACCAAACTCATTTTAGCGTAAAATTTGCGCCCCTTTGATATCACTTGGTGGTATCAACCTGACTTGAGATCAGATTAGAGAACGAAGCAATGACTACACAAAAACCATTTGTACCTGAACTATTATCACCGGCAGGAAGCCTTAAAAACATGCGTTACGCATTCGCCTATGGCGCAGATGCAGTATACGCAGGCCAGCCACGTTACAGCCTTCGTGTTCGTAACAACGAGTTCAATCACGAAAACCTACAAATCGGTATCGATGAAGCTCATGCTCAAGGCAAAAAGTTATATGTTGTATGTAACATTCAGCCACACAACTCTAAATTAAAAACATTCATTCGCGACCTTAAGCCAGTTGTTGAGATGGGCCCAGATGCACTTATCATGTCAGACCCAGGTCTTATCATGATGGTACGTGAATCATTCCCTGAAATGCCGATCCACCTTTCAGTTCAAGCAAACGCAGTAAACTGGGCGACCGTTAAGTTCTGGTCAACTCAAGGCGTTGAGCGTGTGATCCTATCTCGTGAGCTATCTCTTGAAGAAATCGAAGAGATTCGCGAACACTGCCCAGAAACAGAGCTAGAAATCTTTGTTCACGGTGCTCTATGCATGGCTTACTCTGGTCGTTGCCTACTTTCTGGCTACATGAACAAACGCGATCCAAACCAAGGTACTTGTACTAACGCTTGTCGTTGGGAATACAAGACCGAAGCTGCGAAAGAAGACGAAAATGGTCAGATCGTTGAAGCAAACCCAACAGGTGTTGCTATTCAAGAAGTAGAAACTCAAGGTATTGAAGTTCAAGACGAACGCCCAGACAACACTCTAGGCCTTGGCAAGCCAACAGACGAAGTCGTGTTGCTTTCTGAGTCACACAAGCCAGAAGAGAAAATGGCAGCGTTTGAAGATGAGCATGGTACTTACATCATGAACTCAAAAGATCTTCGCGCAATCCAACACGTTGAGCGTTTAACTAAGATGGGCGTTCATTCATTGAAGATTGAAGGTCGTACTAAATCTTTCTACTACTGTGCACGTACAGCACAGGTTTACCGTAAAGCTATCGACGATGCTGTTGCAGGCAAACCATTTGATGAGAGCCTTATGGGTACGCTAGAGAGCCTAGCTCACCGTGGCTACACTGAAGGTTTCTTGCGTCGTCACACTCACGACACATACCAAAACTACGAGTACGGTTACTCTATCTCTGATACTCAACAGTTTGTTGGTGAATTCACTGGCAACCGCCGTGGTGACTTAGCGGAAGTCGAAGTGAAGAACAAGTTCCTAGTTGGCGATAGCTTAGAAATGATGACACCAAAAGGTAACATCGTTTTCAAATTAGAAGTTATGGAGAACCGTAAATCTCAGCCAGTAGATGACGCAAAAGGTAACGGTCACTTTGTATTTATTCCAGTACCGGCTGATCTTGACCTAGAATTTGGTTTGTTAATGCGTAACTTGAGCGCAGGCCAAGATACACGTAACGCTTCAGGTAAATAACTTTACCTAGAAACTCTACTGAGAAGAAAGCAATGGCTCTGTTAATAACTGACAAGTGCATAAACTGCGATATGTGTGACCCAGAATGCCCAAATGGCGCAATCACGATGGGTGACAGTATCTTCGAAATCGATCCTGATTTATGTACTGAGTGTAAAGGTCACTATGAGAAGCCAACATGTCAGTCAGTGTGCCCCATTACAAAGTGCATAATCACTGACCCAAACCATATTGAAACTGACGACGAATTATTAGAAAAGTTTGTCATCATTCAAGGCTTGACCTAAAAGAAAAAAGGTTCAACTTAATCATCAAGTTGAACCTTTTTTTTAACCCGATTTTTCAATGGGGTATATGTTGCAGAACATCTCTTTCTCAAATTGATATTCGAGTTGTTCTCGCCAGTTTTTAGCTTGAGATACCGGTACCAAATAAAAGTGCTCCCGACTGGTATCAGTGACAAACGCCAATCCATGCTGCATCAGTTCATAATGAACATCATTCACAAAGCTAGGGTCTAATCGCTGTCGACCTGTTAGGTGATTTATATCTTCTCTAGAAATTGAAATACCGACATTTTCACTACTGAATCTATGTCTTAACCATTTAGAGAATTCCCTCGCGCAAATCATAGTCATTGTCATATCCTTGGAATTTTTATAGACGGGTATCAGACTCTGATTTTCATATACTGCACATAAGCCGCATCTTTCACCCAAGAAACACGCCATCCCTGACTAAGCATTATCAAATTGATCGTTGTTTTTGCTCTTGTCGTTATTCGTTTGTTTTGATATCAAACGATGTTCTTAATTACGTGTTTATAAACTCTAGACAAAAGTGTGACATTTCTCCAGTTTTAGAGTCGAGAAAACCAGTGGCATTACCACTGTAAAACACCTCGATAAATACATTACCTATTCGATATCAAGGCCAAACACTGACTCGGCATCACTTTAACTTTCTTTTTTTTCTTAGTTTTAGCCACTTTTTTAGGTGGAGGAACTGGAATGGTCTGCGGAGCCCAACTTGCAAGTTCATCGCCACAACCATCACCTTTAGGCGGATTTGCTTGAGCGATACAGTTAGAGCTGCCTTCAGGGCATTTTAAACGAACATGAAAATGGGAATGATGCCCCCACCAAGGTCTGATTTTGCCTAACCAGGTTCTATCATTGGCATCAGGATCTTCTTGTTCACAAAGGGCTTGTTTAATCACTGGATGGACAAAAATACGCACCACTTTTTCATCTTTCGCGGCATAGCGAATGACTTGGAAGTGATCATCAGTCCAATTCGATTTGCGCAATTTGTAGTTGGTAAGATCGACAACGCTGATTGGCTTAGGAACAGCGAGTTCATTTTCGGACAGCCTCTTATCAGTGAGCCTTAACCATATATCAATATCCAAGCCAGTCTGGTGACTTGAATGACCAGACGAAAAGCGCCCTCCTCGAGGTAGAGAAATATCACCAACCAATAAATTAGTGTTGAGCTGTTCGCTCGCGGTCACACCTAGCCTTTCAATAAACTGAATGGCCTCTGTATGTCCATAGTAGCGCTCTCTCTGAGGACGAATCACTTGGTAACCTTGACCGTCAATTGGCAAAGCCTGCGCACCGTCTAGACAGCCATTAGCGTAACTACCGATAGATGAGGTTGAATTTCTTGTCGGGCTCTTTTCTTTTTCCCATGGGGTTGCCGATACGTAAAACGAACAAAAGATAAGAGCTGATGTACAAAATAACCTCATAACAATTCCAAATAAATGATCTCTATTTTCATACTAGTCGTCATTAGGAAATAGGTGCATATCGAGGATGATATTTTGAAGATAAAGAGGCATTTTCATTTGGAGAGAGGGTTAATATCCAAATAATAGAAAGCAAAAAGGCTCTAGCATTTCTGCCGGGACGCGCAGTCTAGAGCCTTAAATATGGCAGGGGTGGACTGAGCCGGCACTCCGGAGATTAGACCGGGCTGGCGTTCCAGCTCACAACATTATACCAATTCCATTAAAT
>NZ_CAWNBB010000002.1:0-115755 GCF_963872585.1 Vibrio sp. 10N.222.47.A9
TAATGGAATTGGTATTACTTCTCTCCTGTATTGTTAATAAAAAGCTGTTAACAAAAAGTTGTTAACGGATGGTTATTAAGCGCTTGTTGAATCTTCTATGACTTGCTCTTAAGCAGATCTGAGAACACGACATGCAGATCACTAGAAGCCGTGCTGCTGTCTAGGTTGAGCTTCGAACGAATATGGCTTAGGTGTTCTTGCATCAATTCTACAGCTTGTTGTTCGTTGCCTGACTCTATCGCATCCAGTAAGCCTGAGTGTTCGTCTAGAGAACAGTTCGAGTGATTGCCCGTTTCGTACTGAGCGATCAGCAGTGAGGTTTGTGACACTAAGCTGCGTTGGAAAGCCAGCAGTGGTGCGTTTTCGGCCATTTCGGCCAGTTTGATGTGGAATTCACCAGACAAGCGTAAGCCGGAGCCGTAGTCACCTTGGTCGAAAGCACAGTTCTCTTTTGCGACTAATTTTCTGCATTCTTCTATTTGAGCTTTGGTTGCGTTTTTTACCGCCAGCTCAGTGATAGCAATTTCCATCACTTCACGTGCTTTAAAGATCTGTTTGGCTTCGTCAACCGTTGGGGCTGCAATCACGGCTCCTCGGTTAGGACGGATCACCACAACTTGTTCTAAAGAGAGACGCAGCAAGGCACGACGGATGATGGTGCGGCTAACGCTAAAGATTTCTGCTAGCGCTTCTTCGCTTAATTTGGTGGCTGGTGGCAGCCTTTGTTCTAATATCGCGTCGAAGATATGGCAGTAAACAACATCGTCTTGAGTCTGGCCTGTTACTTTCGTTTTTACACCTTTGGAGACAGAATTTTTGAGAGCTGTCATAGAGATAAGGGCCCTTGTTTAGTCGAGTTGGGTTAGTCGAGAATAATTCATGAGAGTTACTCTATATTGTATACATTTATCTATACAATGCCACCGGATGAAAGTGCGATGCACGCTTATTTGTTAATGACTTATAACATTTTGTTTGCAGGGAACTGTGTGCAATCTTTAGCTTTAAGCCATTTTTAATTTAACTAAACCCGATTATCACCGCAGCTGTAGGCAACGATTTGACTGATTTCGCTCAGACTACGACCTGACTGTTGCTGCCATTCGTTGAAGGCTTTACCTGCCGCCAGTTGTGCTCGCTTGGTATTACGACCGTTATCAACCACGTCTGTGCTGCGTAGGTGTGCTTCAACATCTGATGACAAGATGAAGGTGTCTTTACCCATTTGGCGCAGCGTGTAGGCACCAGTATTACCACCTAATCGCTTGCCGTGTTTTTTCAGGTAATCCCACAGCTCGGTGATACGCTCTGATGGCCAGTCGGCAACCATTTGCGAGAATGAATCGGCTTCACGCTTGGCATTGTGAATCATGGTGGCATTGGCAGGGATGGTCATCACTTTGGTGAGGTGGCGAATAATACGCGGGTCTTGTGCTTTCTGTTCCCACATTTCATTCGGCAGCATCAGCATTTTCTCGATATTGAATTCAAAGAACACTTCTTCAAATTGCGGCCACTTCTTTCTCACCACATTCCATGAAATACCACATTGGAATACCTTTTCGGTAAAGGCGGCCAACCAGCGGTCGTCTGTGATTTGTGATAGCTCGGCTTGTGAAAGGGGCGCACGAACAATCTTTTCGAGTTCGGCTGTTCCGCCTTTGCGATGAGCTGCTCGTTGATAAATAGTGTCGAATTTTTCTTGGGTCATTGAAGGTTCCAAATTACATCTGTGTAGCCAATGCTTAATGATATGGGGTTGAATCTAGCAATTAAAACCAGTTTGTTAACTAAAACCAGTCTGACAATTAAAGCAAGCTAGCAGAGCTTTAATTCCATTTGATACAGGGGCCACGTTTTGCCATTGAACTCTTTTACGCTCGGCTCTTTGTCGACCACCTGAAAGCCCGCTTTGTCGTAGCAGCGTTTTGCGCCGTGGTTTTGCTTGAATACCGCTAAAGTGATGGTGGTGACATCCGGTATTTTTTTCGCAGCTTCTAATGCACTTTCTATCATGGATTGCCCAAGCCCTTTGCCTCGTTGGTTTGGGTGAATCGCGACCCGGCAAAAGCGAAGTTCATTGTCAGACATGCGCTGAAATTCCATAAAGCCAAGCAAGTCCCTGGCGTTTGAGTTGGCGTTTGAATCGGTGTTCGGTTCAAAGTATGACTTAGATGCAGAGAAGGTATATAGCTCGACATGTGGCTCTTGAGAACGTTTGATGATGGAGGTTGCTTTTAACGGCCAACCAAAGGTTCGCCCACCCCACAACACGTAGTCTTCTAGGGATGTAAACCAAGTGACGATCTCTTCAGCGTCGGATGCTTTAAAGCGGTTTATTTCCATATCCTTCTCTCTCCCTAATCGCGTGTCTCTTTTTTAATCCGTTAAACTTCTGCGCCCAACTGATCAAGAAAGCCACGCATGTAGTCGGTGCGCTTGTTGGCTTCTAACTTGGCGGATTCTGTATTCATGGTTTCAGCGAGCTTGAACAGCTTCACGTAGCAATGGTCGACGCTGTAATGCTTGTCATCCAAGTCACGTTGCTTCGCAAACGGGTCTTGATGGTTATAGAGTTCAGCGTTAAAGCTTTGGCCGACGTACAGGCAGCGAGCAATGCCAATAGCACCGAGAGAATCTAGGCGATCGGCATCTTGGACGATTTGAGCTTCTAACGTTTCAGGTGTGATGTTGGCGCTGTAGCTGTGCGTGACAATGGCATGATGGATCTCATCAAGATAGGACGCAGGATATTCGATAGATTTGAGATAAGAGATGGCTTTGTCTGCTGCCATTTGTGAGCTTTGAGCGCGGTCTGGGTGGTTCTTCGGAAAGGTGAAGCAATCATGAAGGTAGGCAGCGGGCAGCACGACTTCAAACTTAGCTTGTTCTTGAGTACATAAAGCCTTGGCGGTTTTGACTACGCGCTTAATATGGCTGATATCGTGCGCTGCATCTTGTGTCATCTCTTGCTTTGCAAAATCAAGCAGTTGGCTTTCAATTTTCTCAATCACGTGTCTCTTTCTCCCTTTCTAGACGTTATCAATGTTGCTTGTCACTTAGCATCAGTTTCACATCGACTGTAACAGTTTCTAGCGTGATTTTTTATCTTTTATAAAAGGAATACCCACAAAAAAACCGACTCTGTGAGTCGGCTTAATAGAAAGGTTATTCTGTGTTGATTAAAGCGTTATCAACGGTAATAAGAGCCTAAGCTGCAGCTTGTTGAAGTTTTGCTAACACATGATGCAAAGAAGGGCTGATGGTGTGTCCAAGCGCTTTTACTTCTTCGCAAGGCTCAACCAAATCAGGGATCTGGAAGCTGATCATGTTGGCTGCCATTGATGCGCGAATACCGTTGTTTGAGTCTTCAAACGCTAGGCAGGCTTCAGGGGCAACACCTAGGCGTTCTGCCGCTAACAGGTAGATCTCGGGGTGAGGCTTACCATTGGTGACTTCACAGCCTGTGCTTAGTGAGGTGAAGTAAGAATCTAGGCCAGCCAGCTCAAGCTTCTTTTTAGCGATATCAAGCTGAGTCGAGGTCGCCACCGCGATTGGAATGTCGTTTGATTTCAGCCACTCAAGAAGCTCAATCACGCCGTCTTTTACTGGGATAGCTTGGTGCTTAACAATCGCACTGTAGCGTGTGCGCCATTCGTTGTTCAGCGCTGGGTAATCTAGCCCTTCACCGTAGCCATTTCTAAAAATCTGTTCGATGGTTTTTGCGTTACAGCCAATGATGCCTAGGTAAACATCCTGCAAAAACGGAACGCCTTGCGCGTGACATGCTTCTTCAAAAACCTGCATACAAAGTCGCTCGGTGTCGAGCAGCAGTCCATCCATATCAAAAATAGCAGCTTGAAAATTCATATCCGTGGTTCTTTCTGTGTTGTCGTCGTGAGGGCGAGTATTTTGACATAGTGCCTGGAGATAGGCGAGTCAGTGTTCAGTAAGAATATGACGAATTGTCTCGGTAATATGCTTCTAGATGAGGCGAAACCTGATTAACTTGCGTTGGAATAATATCGTTCAGTTATGAGTCTGATGTTTGATAGGTCATGCGGTTCTAACAGACACAATAATGGCTATCATACATAACAAATCTAGGTTGAGTGCCTAGCTTCCTATTACAATTCATAAACTTACAGACGTGTTAGCGTGACCATAATCTTATAAAAAACAATTTGCGGAAGCCTGCAATCATAGTGTGACCAAGTAATAAGTAAAAGGCTGAACTAAAGGACAAAATATAATTAGTCCACATTTTTAGCAAGGTTGCTTATGTTGTATTTTGAGTTTCTATTTTTACTAGTCGTACTTTATATCGGGTCTCGGTATGGCGGTATTGGCTTAGGTGTTGTTTCTGGGATTGGCTTGGTTATCGAGGTGTTTGTCTTCAAGATGCCACCAACGTCTCCACCTGTCACCGTAATGCTGATCATCCTCGCTGTTGTTACCTGTGCCTCGATCCTCGAAGCGGCTGGTGGCTTGAAATACATGCTTCAAGTTGCGGAAAGGGTACTAAGAAAGAACCCCAAACGCGTTACCTTGATAGCACCGTTCGTGACTTACTCGATGACTTTCCTATTGGGTACTGGCCACGCGGTTTACTCAATTATGCCAATCATCGGCGATGTTGCGTTGAAGAATGGTATTCGTCCTGAGCGCCCAATGGCGGCTGCGTCTGTTGCGTCTCAACTAGCTATAACGGCATCACCAATTTCTGCTGCTGTGGTCTATTACCTCGCGCAACTTTCTGATATCCAACACTCTATTACTCTGCTTTCTATTCTGATGGTGACAGTTCCTGCAACCTTGTTCGGCACACTTTTGCTTTCTCTGTATAGCTTGAAACGTGGTAAAGAACTGAGCGACGATCCTGAATACCAAGCGCGTCTAAAAGATCCTGAGTGGAAAAAGCGCATTGAAAGCACTACAGCGACCTCTTTGGATGAAGTGCTTCCAACTTCGGCTCGTAATGCGGTATTGATTTTCCTATTGTCGATTGTAGTGATTGTTATCGTGGCGATGGTGCCTGAAATCAGAACCATCGTAGACGGCGACAAGCCAATCAAGATGTCGGTGATCATCCAAATGATGATGCTCTGTTTCGGCGGTATCATCTTGCTGGCAACCAAAACTGACCCGCGTGATGTGCCAAATGGTGTGGTATTTAAATCGGGCATGGTGGCAGCGATTGCTATCTTCGGTATCGCTTGGATGTCGGATACTTACTTCCAATACGCAATGCCTCAGTTCAAATCTGGCATCGTGGAAATGGTAACTAACTACCCATGGACGTTCGCACTAGCGCTGTTCATCGTATCGGTTGTGGTGAACTCGCAAGCCGCGACTGCTCGTATGATGCTACCGGTTGGCCTTGGCTTAGGATTAGATCCAGCCTTGTTGATCGGCTTAATGCCAGCGGTTTACGGCTACTTCTTCATCCCGAACTACCCATCAGATATCGCAACGGTTAACTTCGATGTGTCTGGTACTACCAAGATTGGTAAGTGGTACTTCAACCACTCATTCATGTCGGTTGGTTTGATCGGTGTAGTAGGCGCATGTTGCTTAGGCTACGCACTGGCTCAGATTTTTATCGCTTAATGAATTAGCTTTCTTTGAGATAGCTAAGACAACAACGAAAAACAGCGCCTGAATTGGCGCTGTTTTTGTTTAATCTGTCTTGGGAATTAGCTTTGATACGAGCTCTAAAGCAATATTAACGTAGCTCAAAAGCCAAAGACTGAATCGCTTCTTCTATCGTTAAGAAGTGGATCTTCATCAGGCACACTTCAGCTTTCTGGAACTCGTGGTTTCGAATCAGTTTGGTCACGCTTTCAACCGAATACTGGTCTGCTCGTTTAGCTAGAGACAGTTGGTTAGAACTTGATTGAAGTGAATAGCTGTCGCCAACTGAATCAATCAGGTAATCATCTTCACCCAAGATCATCTCTGAGCATTCTGCTTGAAATTCGTGTTCGGATGCGACGTAAATAAGTTCATCATCACCGTCGAGTTTTACTAAAGATGGCCAACTGATCATTACTGCCCTTTCTATGTGCTGCTTACTGCTTTTAATAGTGGTGACGATAAGCAATTATGTAAAAGTTATCGTCATCTGCTTTATACACTAATCGATTCTTGTCATCGATTCGTCTTGACCAAAATCCAGACAGGTTGCCGACTAGTGGCTCCGGCTTTCCAATCCCTTCAAAGGGCGTTCTTTTGGCTGCTTCAATCAACTTATTTAGTTTATTGAGCGTTTTCTTGTCTTGGGTTTGCCAGTATAGGTAATCTTCCCAAGCATTATCTGTAAATACAATCTTTCGATCATTCGTCATTATTCAATTCTCGAACGGTTGTATTTCCGGCTTCGAGTTGAGCAATGGATTCAGCCAATCTTTCAGCGTTTTTAGGCGAGCTCATTAGGTACAAGGTTTCTTGCATTGAATTAAAATGGTCAAGAGACATTACCACGGCATCTTCTGAATCTCGTCTGGTTATTACCGTAACATCAGAATCGTCTACCACTCTATCGAGCACAGACTTAAGGCTATTTCTGGCCTCAGTAAAAGAAACAATATTCATCACTTATTTACCCTGTTGTTTTTGGATATGTTTAATCTTTCAATATACACAGAATAGTTAATCATTCATGAATTAACCATTGTACATGTTCCGCTTGTTGTACATGTTATCTCAGAGATTACACATGATCAACTTATGGTACATGTCACTCACTGTAAATCTGCAGAGTGTTACTGACTCAAAATGCTATTTACTTAAAGATCGCCCCAACGGCGCGAAGTAACCTTGTAGCGCTTGATAAATCTCTTTGCGATGCGTGAGGTCTGGATAGAGAGGGAACATATCCGGTTTGGTCGTGCCATCGACTAAGTAAGAATTCTCGATATCTGAGCAAGACTCAATCGTAGCTTCAAAGGCCCGCGCCATCATTTCTGTTGGCAATGAGAAGTAACGAGCCGACGTTGCCTTGTCTGCAATAACGCTGCGCGTAACGTAGTCATGTTTATCTAGGTTGTTGTCACTGAGTAGTGTGGCATCGAACACAGACATTAAACTCTCGTTTAAAGGATGAGGTCGTACTTTTCTATCGTGTAGCCAACAGTCGCTGGCGAACAAGATTTGCTTACGAGGGCCAGAGGTGTCGCCGATTTCAAACGCTTTCTCAGCGATGTAGTGGTCAAATGCATGCCAGAACTCGTGGGCGAGAGCACCAGCTCCTGCATTCTTAGCGAGGGCTAATTCTCTCTGGTTCGGTGCGTAGTGTGCTTGTACGCCTTTTCTGCCGCCACTGCCGAAAGCTAAGCCTAATGTGCCGCGCAGGCCAATCGCTTCTGGCGGCAGAGCCAAGATGTAAGCCAAGTCTGCTAACGAGTCGAATATCAGATTTGCAGCCAGTTCTTTCTCTTCTTTCGTTACCCAAGCACCCACACGAATGCTGCCCATACCGAAGGTCTGTTTGATGTCCATGAATGACACCTGATCGCCATGTCGGTAGTCTGGGCCTTTGCGCGATTTGTATTTAAAGTGGGTTAACTTCAAAGGGGTCCTTGGAGAAAGATGCTAGGTGGAAATAAAGATGTTAGATGAGAATTAAGTGGAGCATTCTTATCGGATGCTGGGCATTGAGCCATATTCTTTAAACCACACCGTTATGAATAGTATTTATGAACGAAAGTTAGCACCTTTGTGAGTAAATTACCGAACAAAATGAGTTAGATTGTGTTCGAAAGCTTCCCATGAGGTTGGGCTACCTTCGTGGGTCAGTGGAAACAGCGGCTTATTTGGCTTGGCATAGCTTAAACGATGTAGCCTCTGCGTGACATGATAGCTGTCTAGCCCAGAAATAGTGACTAAATCTAACGCTTCTAAATCTAGGTAGCCGTCCGGCATCACGGCACGTTTTGGCGCGTGAACCGTAACAACTTCACCAATCAACATTTGAGTCTGGTTACTTTCAATTGTGATTTGTTCTTTGAAAGCCAAGCCTATTTTCAGAGGACTTTCCAAGACAAACGGAGCAGGGAACACATCATCGTAATAGGACGTGAGCCCGACCGCGTTAAACTCTGAGATTGATTTAGGATAACGAGCGGAAGTTTGATGGGCTTTTTGAACAAAGCCCGCACCGATGCTGTTGATGGTGAAGTGTCGAGTTTCTTGGATGTTCTCTAATGTATGACGGCGACTTTCTGATGGTCGGACGATGAAGCCAAACAAGGGGGGATTTGACCCTAGGTGAACCACAGAACTCACCACAGCAAGGTTTTCTAGCCCTTGTTTATCGCAGGTGCCAATAAGGTTGGCGCTTTTGAACCCCGATAAGGAGTTAATTAAACGAGCGCGCTCACGTTGATCCATTGCTTGGATATCTTGTCTTGAAAGGGTCATTTCCTTCATATTTCTCTTCTTCTCACTTTTGTTTCGACGACTTGTTCACTAACCAAGTCATATTTACGCAGAAGCACCCTCTATCGATCAGCAGAGTGCTTAGTTTGGGCGTGGGCTGCCCGTCTCTTTTATCTCTGCGACAGCCAACGGACGAGATCATTTGCATAGATTTACGTATGTTGACGTCGCTTTACATCACGCAAGCTAAAGTAATGATGTCGTCTTTATGAGTGTTAAAAAATGAAATCAGTCCGCAATATCATCCGGGCAATGATTGCCACAATGTCAGCCTTTTGGTTTGCGATGGAACCGCAATTATTTGCTTCAAGCGATGTCTTTGAATGGCGCTCTGCCATGATTCAGTACTCGGGTATTTTGTCTCTGATGTTAATGTCCATCACCATGATTTTGGCGATGCGTTTACCCATAGTTGAGAATTGGCTCAACGGTATGGATAAAGCGTATCGAGTCCACAAATGGCTAGGTATAGGCGGCGTTGCACTGGGTGTGACACACTGGTTGTGGTACCAGATTCCCAAGTGGCTAGTGATGTCAGGTGTGTTGGCTAAGCCTGTTCGCCATGATGGTTCAGGCCCTGCAAGAACATTGTCTGGTTGGGAAGCATGGGTCAATGGACTCCACGGCTTTGCTGAAAACATTGGAGAGTGGGGCTTTTACCTATTACTCGTTTTACTGGTGGCGTCGTTGTGGGCGGTTGTGAAATACAAACCGTTTAAATTGTCACATCGTTTTATGTCGGTCGCGTACCTATTGATCGCTTTTCACTCAGTATTACTGCTCAAACATGCCTATTGGGGCGAACCAATTTACTACCTAACAGTGGCATTTGCTTTGGTTGGGTCTGTTGCGGCGATTTACAGTTTATTGGGCTTTGTAGGGCGTCGTAATCGTCACTCTGTTTCTGTCGTTTCCACTCGCTACTTTCCCAAAGCTGAAGTGATGGAGTTAGTGCTAAAGCTAAGTACATCATGGCGAGGACACAAAGCAGGGCAGTTTGCGTACTTACGCTTTGGTAATGAAGACCCGCACCCGTTTACCATTGTGTCAGGTAGCGAAGACTCAGAACTGCGTTTCTTGATTAAAGAGTTGGGTGATTTTACTAATGGGTTAGTTGAGCGAGTAAAGGCGGGCGATGCGGTTACGGTGGAAGGGCCTTATGGTCGACTTGAGTTTGACCTAAACAAGCCACAGATTTGGATTGCTGGTGGTGTCGGAATAGCGTCGTTTTTTGCAACGCTTGAAGCGCTCAAAACAGAGAAAACTCATCCTCGAATTGAACTGTTTTACTGTACTCGCGGTGTCGATGAGCATTTAGTCGATGAATTATGGCACCTTGCGCATCAAGTCGGTGTGAAGCTGAACGTAATAGATACCTTGCACTCTCCGCGATTAAACGCAGAGAGAATCGCGAGTCAATGTGGTGATCTAAATGTTTATGAGTTGTATTTTTGTGGGCCAGAGTTGTTCTCAACCTCGCTTAAAAAAGAACTCGATACGTACAAGTTCAATGTTGACCAAAATTATCACGAAGAGCTGTTTGTGATGCGTTAAAAAGGCCTAATGAGGTATCAATAGCGTCAAGTTTGGCTCTTCGTTGCGAGGTTAAGGCAGCGGTTGGATTTGGTGTTATTGATACTTAACGACAAGCTCTAATTAAAAAGGCAAAAGTTACTCAATTTTTTATTGCAGCGGTTTGCTATTGAGCGATACCATGTACGGCTGTTTTATTGGTAAAGATTGCAAAATGTCAGATGAAAAGCTCGCTCTAGAGTGGATGCGTCAACAAGCGCATAGAATTGATCCATATGTTATAAATCCATCATTTGATGAATGCGTTGAGTTGCTTGAGCCTGCCTTTAAGAAGGGCAAGAGTGTCGCGCAGCTAAAATATCTATTATCAGAAGCGGATCGCCGAGCTGGCGCTGCCGAGCGTAAACACGCCGCTTTAAAGTTCGCCAAAGAAAAAAGCCCAAAGGCAGGCCAAAACCTTCGCCTTCAAAGCAAGCTTCAACAAGTTCAGTTGGCATTAAAGTTAGCGACGGGCGATAACAACATGACCATATCGCAGTTCTGTTCTGAGTATGATGTCAGTAAGCGAGACGGCAACGAAGCGTGGAATGAAAAGCTGGTTGAGCAGAATAATAAGAAGTGATTTTTTCGATGTCTTATGCTGTTTCACTGAGGCCCGATAAGATTTACTTGCTCGTGAAAGTTTGTTCATAAAGTCATTTCAAACCCTACCAATAAATATTGTTCCACTGTATTTCAAAAGCCTGAAAAGCATCTTTTCTTCTCAGGCTTTGCGAACAGCTAGTCACTCACCTTTTCCGTCTTAACCGTAAACCACAGCTAAAAGTATCGATGAGCGAATATCAGATATTAAGGTCGAATGTTATTGAAGCTGACCTTCTGCGTTCCATCTCCAAGTTTCTCCAACTTAACTACGTCTCCTTGATAGTAATACGGTTCCATTGGCATATTGCTGTTGATCGGTCTTGCGTAGTGCAATACAGCCAGTTTAGCGTCAACTTGCTGAGCATATAAATAGCCAATCAGCGCATGTTCAAATTGGTGATAGCCATTGCCCCAATGGAAAGCTTTAGTTCGCTTAGGATCAAGCCCAACGCCACCATATTTGTGGTCGACCCATACATCATGAAAGGTCGGTAGGGTGTATTGCAGGACGTCTTTCATTGAACCATCGACCAGCGAAACCGTCATGGCCGCTTGATCAAGCTCAGCCCACTCCCATGATGACGCCCACTGACTGTGCGGTCTGCTTTGCCAGCCCGTGATATCTTGCCCTTGCCACATTTTCTGAAGTCGCTCACCAAAGTAGTTAGATACATTGGCAAAGTCTTTCTGATATTGCGCCTGATCCAGAGTGTGTTTCATGCCGTCTAAACCAAACTCCGACCAATCGGAATTATCTAATGCATGACCGGTTAGATAGGTCATCCAATATGCTTTGATGGTGTGCCCAAAATCGTTGTGATTGGCATTCGGCATCATCGCAGCTTTATCGTGAATAGCCCCGTAGAAGCGTTGTTCATCTTCAGAATGGTATTGGTCAATCATGGCTTGCGTGAGCCAGTTTAAGTCATCAAGCCATTTTGATTTGATGGGCTCTTTGAGCAGAGGAGCGACTAATAACAGGTAGCCGTTTATTTGATCAAGTTGCGCGACCAGTTCGCGTCGTTTTGCACTGCCATCTTCACCGTCAGCAAGTACCCAAGCAAGACCACTGTTGTCGCTAAGTCGATACTTATCAAAGATAAACGCTTGTTGGGCGATGAGAGCTTCTTCCACCTTTTTGTCTTGCGTCAGGTAGTAATACATTGCGAGGCCTACCAGTGCATACGCTTGATCTTGAGAGGTACGCTGCTGCCAATCCTGGCCTGCTTTTCCCTCTTTTGTGTAGCCAATAAAGCCACCATTTTGCTTATCTTCTAGCTGATCAATGAGGTAGTACGCCCCTTGCTTAGCAAGCGCTAAAGCTTGTTTGTCTCCAGTAAGGTGATAGAGCACGCCGTAGGCATAGGTTTGGCGTGATTTCATGCGCGTAAACTCCTTGCCAAAGTGCGGAGTGATCCAGCCTCGGTTCAATTCAGGACACACATCAGAAACATCGAGCAAGGTGCCATCATCACAGCGAAACGTCGGGAAGTTGCCTATCGGTTCTCCCTGAGCGCTAGGCATCAGCCAGTAAGGTGCGAGCCCTTCAGAGGCATGATTGATCCAGTCTTCTCCAGAGGGAAGGGTGACATTGGCAGATACAGTGAAACTGGCCACGCTGAGTAATGCGATCGTTGCTCGTAACATAATGTTTATCTTAACTATTTGAATTTAGTTGAATATAAACAATCGCATCTGCACATTGTGATTCGGTGATCACAATCGACCAAATTATTGTGGTTTAAATAAAGGCTCACAGACTAGTGAGCCTTGAAAGGGTGTTTTGTATTTTATACAGGCTTCCCCGCCTCATCTTCTTCAACCACATCGGTTTCTAAGCTTGCCTCTGCCAGCCATTTTTGTATTGATGGGCTGTTAAGCACACGTTGTTGATACTGCGAGGCTTTCTTTGAAAGCTGGATGCCATAGGTTTCTACACGTAAAGCCACAGGTGCAAACATCGCATCGGCAATCGACCATTCACCAAATAACCATCCTTCAGGGTATTGTTCCATCTGTGTCGACCAAATGGCATCGATACGAGCGATGTCTTTCAAGGCGTCTTCACTGAGTGTGAGCTTTCGTTGTGCGCGGCAGTTCATCGGCATTTCATTTCTGACGGCAAAAAATCCAGAGTGCATCTCGGCGGAAATTGCTCGGGCATGGGCGCGTTCTTTCACTGAACTGGGCCATGCTACGTCGTTCAAGTGAGCGTCGTTAACGTATTCGAGAATGGCCAATGAATCCCACACAGCAACGTCACCGTCAACTAGGGTTGGAACCTTGGCCGTTGGCGTCACTTTCGCCAGAGTGTCGTAAAAATCGGAGGTGAATAGCTTGAGCTTGATGACTTCCGCATTCAGGTTGTAGTTGTCGAATATTAGCCATGCGCGCAGTGACCAAGTTGAGTAGTTCTGGTTTCCAATATAAAGCTGCATCGTTGCTTCCTTGCGTTTAGTGGGTATGTATTGAGCCTAGGGGCATGCATTTGAGCTTAGGGGATTGTATTGCGGCGTACTAACGGATAATTTTGATGCAATACATTAATAAAAACGATGGGTGGTGATTTCAATATGGATATTGATGCTTTGCGAGGTTTTCTCGCGTTTGTGGAAACCAGTAGTTTCACACGTGCAGCGAAACAGATAAATCGCACCCAATCGGCATTCAGTGCTCAGATGCGTAAGTTGGAAGAAGAACTCAACGTCACTCTTTTCCAAAAAGAAGGACGTAACTTAATACTCACTGAAGCAGGCTTAGCGCTGCGTTCTCATGCCGAACAGTTGGTCGCCCTCCACAATACCGCGCTAAAGCAAGTAAAGCGTTACGAAGACAAACAACCTCTGCGACTCGGCTGCCCTGAAGATTACAATGACACCATTCTGCCAAAAGTGATTCGCCTGTTACAGCAAGCAGAGCCTACGTGCTCAATCCAAATATTCAGCCTGCCCAGCATTACGCTCAGAGAGTGGTTGGATGATGGCAGACTCGATGCCGCGATTGTCACCCGAGCGCCCGACAGCGAAGAGGGTTATTGGCTTACACATGATGTGGGTGTTTGGATAAGCAGCCCTGACTATGCGTTTGATAGCTCCAAGCCTGTTCCATTAGCCTTGTTTCAAACGGACTGTAAATATCACGCTGCAGCAGTGAATGGCTTAACTAAGCAAGGTACGCCTTATCAGTTATTGGCGTGTAGTAATACCGCTTCGGCGCAGCGAGCGATCGTTAAAGCCGGATTAGCCATTGGTGCAATGGGTAAGCTCAGCGTGACTCCGGATTTGAAAATACTTGAAGATATGCCGCCACTGCCTTCGGTCGATATTGTGTTGATCCTAGCGAGCAAGCACCACCCAGTATTGGATAAAGAGGTGCTCAATCAACTTGTCGAGTTGGATTCCAATTAGATTTTTGCTCGGAGATGGTAACGTTGAGTGCGGAACTAAAATAGATAGGCCGAAAACACTGCGTTTCTCGGCCTTATTTTTATGGAAGACTGAACGTGCGTTAAGAGAGCTTAAACTTACTCAATTCTCCGTGTAAATCTCCAGCTTTTACGGTCAGCTCATTACTGATTGCTACTGATGATGTCATGGTGCCCATCACTTCCACGGCGGTGTCATTGATGATCACTACATTGCGGTTAATCTCTTCTGATACTGAGCTTTGCTCTTCAGCCGCGGACGCAATCTGATTGTTCATGTCGTTAATCACTTCAATCGCTTGGTTGATTTCCGACAAGGCTAGATGTGCTGCTTGGGTTTCCCCTTTGGTATCGTTCGCTTGCTTCTGGCTTTGCTCCATCAATATCACGATAGATTGAGTCTCTTGTTCTAAGCGAGCCAACATCGAACGAATCTCTTCTGTCGAGCCTTGAGTGCGATTTGCGAGGTTACGCACTTCATCTGCCACGACAGCAAAGCCTCGTCCTGCTTCACCCGCACGTGCTGCCTCAATAGCGGCATTAAGTGCAAGTAAGTTGGTTTGTTCTGCAATGCCACCAATCTCGCTCAAGATACCCTGAATAGCGGTGCTCGAATCGACCAAATTTTGTGTTTGTTGCTGCGCATCGTTAACCTGCACAGCCAAGCTGTCTACCGCGCTGGCGGCATTGTCCATGCGTGTCATGCCATTGAGACTGTTGCTTTGTACTTGGCTTGCGGCTGCGGCTGCTTGAACGGCTGAGCTTGCCACTTCTTGCGCTGTCGCACTCATTTCATTAATGGCTGTGGCAAGTGAGTTCACCTCGTTAACCTGAGAGTTCAACTGGTCACGTGAAACTTCGGCACGAGCTTGGCCTTCTGTTGCGTTTTTATCTACTTGGTCGGCCGTTACCATAACGGTAAGTAGCATCTCTTGCATACGAGATAAGAAAGTATTGAACCAGTGTGCAAGCTGAGCGGTTTCATCTTTTCCTTTCACTTCAATGCGGTAAGTTAAGTCGCCTTCGCCTTGTGCTGCATCTTTAAAACGCTCCACTAAGTTGTTCAGAACCTTGCCCAGAGAATTGGCAATGAATGCCATTGAGGCAATGCCTAGAATAGCTGCGATGAGCCCCGCCCACACACCTTTTTCAAGTGCTTTTGAATTCTGTGCATCACTCCATTGCGTGTAGTCGTCGACGCTTTTTGTAAGGTGACTACTGGGAACCGACACCATGACTACCCATGGCGCATCACTCGTATCGATGGCTGTTATTGCGTACTCATCGCCTCCGAAATTAACAAGACCAGCCCCTTCTCGTTTAGCTATAGATTGAATCTTCGACCATTCGGATTCCAATTCAGAAGAGACTCGTTTACCCACCATGTTTCCAGCACGGCTATTGGCGAGAGTTATGCCTTTCCATGATGTAATAAGGATTTTTCCTTCGCCATCAAACAAGTTACGCGCAAATAATTCACTCTGGCTTTGAAGCTCGAACAAAGACAAATCAAAGCCAATTGAGCCTATGATTTTTCCGTCTTGTTTGATTGGTTGGCTGATGGTAGTGATGAGCTCTTGCTTGCCGCGAACTGGATAGAAATAGGGTTCCATCACAAATGTCTTACCGGTTTGGTATGGCATTAAGTGCCAATCGTCTTTGCGCTCACCGTTGCTGTTGAGTTCGGTATTGCTGAAGCTCTCCATTGCGACGGCATCAAAGCTGTTCTGATCGTTGGGAGAGAAGAAAGGGGCAAGGTAGCCCTGACTGTTAAAACCTAATTCAGTGTCCAAGCTGATCTCGTTATTCAGATCGGTTTGTTGTGGCCAAGTCTTGTTCTCCCACACCATGTAGCCCGCAAATACAGCTTTGTTTTGTGCTTCCAAGGCAGCAGTAAACTGTTTAACGATAAGGTCTGCGCTTGCGTTGGTTTCTGAACTTAACTCAATAATGGATCGTGCTTGCTTAAGGTTTGCTAGTACAGGATCAAGTTGGTTGGCAATGTTCAAACCTTGTTGAATGGCTGTGTTTTGTAAATCTGTCGTTGTGGCGTCTGTCAGCTGCGTCTTTACTTTTTCAGTGACTTGTTTGTTCACATCGGTAAAGGCGCTGGTGGTCATGCCCATTGCGATCAACAGAGTGAAAGCCATTGCTCCGCCTGCACTCACCGCAATTCGCGTACGTATACTGTTAAACATATGATCCCTGTAGCCAAATAGTGGTAGTTTTCCAGAGATTTTAAACAAGATAAGTGAATGGAAAATTCAAAATAATGAACACAAAAAGAATAGGGTGATCAAAATTATAAATAGGATTGCATAGTGCTCAGATTTATATCTTGCGGGCGAGTTCTATAAGGCAAGCAAATGGCCGTAATTATTTCATTAGCTATTTGTATTCATTGATCTTTTAAATTTATTGATGATATTTATTTGTCGGTAAATCAAGAAGTTGTAGTTTGAGAGTGTCCTGAATATGGATTACTCATTACGTGACTTTGCTCACGCTTTAATTTAATCCGAAGCGCATTATATCCACTTGTAAAGTGCGTGTTTATGCGTTGCATGTTCAATCTGAGGAACCAAATCATTGTGCATGTTTTATTGAAGAATCCCCAAGCTCTTTAGCTTTCGATAAATGGTATTGCGGCTGATGCCGAGTATTCGCGAAGTCTTACTGATGTTGCCTTGGTTCGCTTGATACGTTTGCAACAAGGTTTCTTCAACGGTACTTCTTAAATCGTTACTCGCTGTACCTTTGATGGCATTAGGAGTCGTCAGTTGATGCTGATTATCGTGTGCTAATGACGTGAGATGTTGAGCAAGGTGGCTGGGCACATGCTCGAGTGTGAGTTGGGGTTCATCACTTGCTAATAGAGCAGCAACCTTAAGTAAGTTGTCTAATTCGCGGATATTACCCGGCCAAGAATAGGCGCACAGTAAGCTCATCAAGTGAGGGCAGATTGTTTGCTCATCTTCGGCGTATTTACTATGAATGTGCTCGATTAAGGCGTGCTTATCTTGTCGGTGTTGTAGGCTTGGCAAGGTGAAGGCTAAGCCATTTAGTCTGTAATACAGATCTTGTCTAAATTCCCCCGTAGCGACCAATTGTTCTAGGTTTTTATGCGTGGCAGCAATGATCTGACAATCGACTTGGTAGCTCTGATTTGAGCCTACAGGCACTACGGATTTGTCTTGCAGAACATGCAGCAATCGACATTGAGCCTCCAATGGCATGTCGGCGATCTCATCCAAAAATAGAATGCCCTTGTCTGCTTGACGGATCTTGCCTTGGAACCCTTTGTGGCTTGCGCCAGTAAATGCGCCCGGCGCGTAGCCAAACAGCTCAGATTCGATAAGATCTTTCGGCAGCGCCCCACAGTTTACCGCCACTAAAGGCGACGATTTACGCTGGCTTTGCTTGTGTAATGCTTTAACAAATTCGCCTTTTCCAACGCCCGTTTCTCCTAAGATTAACAGGCTAATCCCTCTGTCGATTACCTTGTTGGCTTGCTGCCAAGCGTGTTCTATCTGTTGTTCGCCATGGTGCAAATCGCACGATGCTGAAATGGAGCGCGTTCGTCTGGTGGTTGGTTGTTTGAGATGCTGTTTCTCAAATACAAAGGGCGTGTCTAATGAGGTTCGGTTGAAGAGGGTATCTATGCATTCGCCGACGATCGAGGTTTGATCCAACAATTGAGAGGCAACCTGATTGTGCGCCACTACTTCGCCAGCTTCATTGGCTATCACAATCCCTTGCCAACCACTGTGTAATAAAGATTTCTCACACGCGAGATCGATTCGAGTTGTGCCTTGTGGGATGTGACTCAGTAGCTGATTTTCAACAAGCTGAACCATATTTTGAACCAGCAATTGGACGGAACTGTCGTGCTGCTGTTGCTCACTGGTGATGTCCAATATGCCAACCATTTGCCCTTGATGATCAAACACCGGGCTTGCTGAACAGCTGATAAATCGATGCTGGTGGATGAAGTGTTGTTCGCCAATGATGGATACGGGTTTCGCTTCAATAATGGCGGTGCCAATCGCGTTGGTGCCTTTAAGTTGTTCCTGCCAACACGCTCCAGAGCTGAGTGCAATTGATGTCAGCTTCTCCTTAAACCGTTCCTGTCCCCAACTCGCTAGAATCACCCCTTCAGTGTCGGTCAGAATCAAACGACTGTCAGTGCGCGCAAACATCTGATTAAACAGAGGGAGAGCATTACGTTCGACGATATGAATCAAGTCAGACGATTGATGACGTCGCTGTTTAAGGATCGATTGTGGCAAGCGAATGTCTTCGGGTAGTCGTCTCTGTTTTAGCCCCGCTTCTGTGCTGCGGTGCCAAGAAGACGAAAGCCAATCTGAGGTGTTTGCTTGTTGAAGGTGCATGACTGTTCCATGTCGTAACAGTGAGGGTGTACCAATTTGGAACAGTTGAACACTGGTGTGGTTTCCAGACGTCCGTTCAATGCCTACTCACTTTGGGTTGTAAACGTTTGGTAATCATAGTTTTACAATTTATTAACAACAAGTTTTGAAGTTCTGGCGTGTGATTTGCGTTGTTACTGTTGTGAAGAAAACACGAAGTATCAGTGTTTTAAACAGAAAGCATAAACATGGGCGTCTTGTCATGAGTTCTTTTCTCAAGGGGAGCCGCCTAAAAAATAAGACAGCTCTAGCTCAATAACGAATAACAAATCAAAGAAGGATCTAACTATGATTTACGCACAGCCGGGTAGTGATAACGCAGTGGTGAACTTTAAAGCACAATACGATAACTTTATCGGTGGCGAGTGGGTGAAGCCTGTCAGCGGCGAGTATTTTGATAACACTTCCCCAGTGAATGGTCAGGTGTATTGCCAAGTGGCACGCTCAACCGAGGCGGATATCAGCTTGGCACTCGATGCCGCGCATGCAGCTCGTGCAAGTTGGGCTGCGACCAGTGTGACCGAACGTTCGAACATCCTGCTTAAAATTGCCGACCGCATTGAAGCGAACCTTGAAGAAATCGCGGTCGCTGAAACATGGGAAAACGGCAAGCCTGTGCGAGAAACCTTAGCGGCAGATATTCCTTTGGTTGTCGATCACTTCCGTTATTTCGCGGGTTGTATTCGAGCGCAAGAAGGCAGCGCAGCTGAACTCGATTCAAACACCGCAAGCTACCACTTCCCAGAACCAATTGGTGTAGTAGGGCAGATCATTCCTTGGAACTTTCCGATTTTAATGGCGGCTTGGAAACTGGCTCCAGCACTTGCTGCGGGCTGTTGTGTGGTGATGAAACCCGCCGAGCAAACACCAACATCGATTTTGGTGATGATGGAGAAGATCGCTGATCTTCTACCTGCTGGCGTGGTCAACATCGTCAATGGTTTTGGTAGCGAAGCGGGTCAAGCGTTAGCAACCAGCGATCGTTTGGCGAAATTGGCCTTTACTGGTTCAACAGAAGTCGGTCACCACATCTTGAAATGTGCGGCTGAAAGCTTGATTCCATCAACGGTTGAGCTTGGCGGTAAGTCTCCAAATATCTACTTCCCAGATATCTTTAATCATGAAGATGAATACCTAGATAAGTGTGTCGAAGGCATGTTGCTCGCGTTCTTTAATCAGGGGGAAGTGTGTACGTGTCCGTCACGTGTGCTGATCCATGAATCGGTGTACGACAAGTTCATCGCCAAGGTGGTCGAGCGTGCTCAAACTATTAAACAAGGTAACCCGTTAGATACCGATACTCAGGTGGGTGCACAAGCTTCTAAAGAGCAGTTTGATAAGATCTTGAGCTACCTAGAAATCGGTCGTCAAGAAGGTGCGAAAGTGCTAACAGGTGGTGAAATTGCGCAGCAACCAGATGATCTCGGTAATGGTTACTACATTCAGCCAACCATGCTGGAAGGGCACAACAAGATGCGTGTATTCCAAGAAGAGATCTTTGGTCCTGTTATCGCGGTAACGACGTTTAAAGATGAAGCAGAAGCGCTAGAGATTGCCAATGACACCGAATATGGCTTGGGTGCAGGCGTATGGACGCGTGATGCAAACCTAGCGTATCGCATGGGACGTAACATCGAAGCAGGTCGTATTTGGGTGAACTGTTATCACGCTTACCCAGCTCATGCCGCGTTTGGTGGTTACAAAAAATCGGGTATTGGCCGTGAGACACATAAAATGATGCTCGACCACTACCAAAACACTAAGAACCTATTGATCAGCTACGATACTAATCCGTTAGGTTTCTTCTAATACAGGTTCGTTCTAAGACGGATTAGCTTTAAGTGTTAGATAGTTGAGGGAGTGAAGAATAACTAACAACGCAGTCGGCTTAATCAAGAAAAATAAAAAGTGAAAGCAAAACGCCCAATTCATTTGAGTTGGGCGTTTTTATGTTTGAATTGGTCTAGCTTTTCGAAAAGAAGATCTCGGGCTTGTGGACAGGGCCATAGTTGCCTTCTAGCTGAGTGAGCTCCAAACCTTGCTTTCCGATCAGAGTACCGACTAACTGGCGGTTAAATGGGTAGCTGTCAGGGTTGTTAATATACTCTTCAACATCAATCCATTTAGCTTCTGCAATTTCATCAGTGTCTTGAATTGAGATCTCTTGGGTTTGAGCTATCAGGTGGCAAATAAAGTAGAGGTTTGATTTGCCGAATTGATACGGGTGTCTTGTCGCCATGCCAACCACCGAAACGAATGTGGCTTCGATACCTGTCTCTTCCAAGGTTTCTCGAACAACCGATTCCTCAATACCTTCACCCAACTCAATATGGCCGCCAGGTAACTTGTAGCCTGTCATACCATGCTCTTTGATCATCAGCACTTGGTTGTGTTCGTTGGTGATCAATGCGCCAGCACCTAAGGTGTGGGTAGGGATGAAAGGCACAAATTCGACAATCTCGGATTTGTGGATCAGCGTAATCTCGTCTTCTAGACAGTTGTGAAACACAAAGCCAAGCTCAATCGCCACCGGAATAAGGTGCGAAAGTGAAATAGGCAAACTAATCCAAATAATGCCTTTGTTGTTCTGCTTTGAAAATTCGGTGATCTCGCTGAGTTCGGCATTGAATGAATCCGCATCGTGAGGGGCTGTTGCTGGGTCGATGATAATGCCGTTAAATTTGTCGAGCGTAAATTCCACAAGTGATCCTTTATTATTTTTGATTTATTGGGAGTCGAGCATAGGTGGAGCTTATCTTATCTCAAGAGCTTATAAAACCTGCTCTGCTTGTAGTATTTTTAAGAGCACGGCAGTGGTGGGTAAAAAGTGAGGGAGAGTATAAAGCGGGCGTCTTGAAACAAAAATTGCGCTAGAAACAAAAACTGCGCTTGGAAGCCAAAGCGCAGTTTTAAAATAGGGTTTATTTGGATTCGACTCTAACGAATATAGTTTGCATCAACACTTACGTACCAGTGCTGAAGCTTGCCGTCAGATTTTTTGATCCACAAATCGTTGGTGTAGCTCTCAATCTTACCGTTAACCGTTAAATTGAACGTGTTCTCGTCGAATTCACCAAGCTTCACGAACTGGTCTGTGGTAACTAGGAACGGATCCATGTCGTCTATGCCAACCACATCTGAAATCACATAGTAGTGGTAAGTCAGCGGCTTGCTCGCATCATTCGGGTTGCTGCGGTACGCCACAAGCTTGAACGGTTCCGTTAATGGAACGTCGAGCGTTTGCTTGTCCATGGTCGCTGGAATCGGGATAAACAGCCAAGCGGTAAATAGACCGCTCAATAAAACCATCAGGAAGAAAAGAGTCTTAATTGCTTTCATAGCAACCTTCAAAATAGGTGATGTTGAAGGCGCTATGGTAACAGGTTTGATTTGCTGATTGTAAGAGTATGAATAAGTGAAGGTGACACCTGTCTGTTAGGAAATTTGAACGAATTGACACACTGTTCATAAGTCATTATCTACACTAGTGCGAGTGACCTTGCGACAGGTTTATCATCACAACACCAGCCGCAACGAATAACATGCCGATCCACACCATGGTATCGAGGTGCTGGCGGTAAACGAACGTAGAAATCAGACTCACTGTCACGATAGCTAAACCTGCCCACAAAGAGTGAACCACACCAACTGGCATCCCTTTCATAGCTTGGCTCAAAAATAGAAATGCCGCCAAGTGTCCTGAAATCACCAATAAAGCAGGGATAGGTTTAGACAAGCTGAAACCGTCGGTTGCTTTAAGTGCTACGTGAGAAAGTGCTTCCGCCATCACGCCCATCATTAAGAAAAACCAGCTCATAGTCGTACCTTTTAGTTGTATTGTTTTTGTTGGTATAGCGGGGTGCTTGAAAGTGTGAATCGTTGTTGCTGCTATTAAGTAACAGCGGGCTTGCCCAAACAGCAGGCACAAAAAAGCCCACACCTCACGCTTTTGCAAGGTGTGGGCTAAATCGGTGTGACTACTTGTTTAGGTAAGCAGCGTGGAACTCAATATGCTCATCAATAAAGCTAGAGATGAAGAAGTAGCTATGGTCGTAACCTGGCTGCATACGTAGCTCTAAATCGGCATTGGTTACCTTAGCCGCTTCGACTAATTGCTCAGGTTTAAGCTGCTCAATTAGGAAGTTGTCCGCTTCGCCTTGGTCAACCAACATTGGTAGCTTAGTGCCTTTGGTTTTTAGAAGCTCAGAGGCATCGTAGTGTTTCCACTCTTCAATATCTAAGCCTAGATATTGGTTGAATGCTTTTTGTCCCCAAGGGCATTGCATTGGGTTGGTGATTGGGCTGAATGCCGAGATAGAACGGTAGCTATTTTCGTTTTTAATACCAATCGTTAGGGCACCGTGTCCGCCCATGCTGTGACCTGAAATGGATTTCACAGACGTTACTGGGAAGAACGATTCAATCAAAGCTGGAAGCTCTGTTACCACGTAATCGTACATGTGGTAATGGCTGTCCCATGGTGCTTGAGTGGCATTCACATAGAAGCCTGCACCTTGGCCGAGATCGTAGCTTTCATTGTCGGCAACACCTTCGCCACGTGGGCTAGTATCGGGTGCAACAATCGCAATGCCTTGCTCAGCCGCGGCTTTGAAAGCGCTGGCTTTTTGCATGAAGTTTTCATCGGTACAGGTTAAGCCTGATAACCAATACAAAACAGGAACTGGGTTTTCTTTGCTTGCGTTAGGTGGCAAGAAAATCGCAAAACGCATGTTGCAGTCAAGCGTTGCAGAAAAGTGGGTGTATTGTTTGTGCCAACCACCAGCAACCTTTGCTTGGCTAATGTTTTCGATTGTCATCTATTGTGCTCCGTTAGGTTGATGGTTTTGGGGAATAACTTGTCTATGTCATTTAAAGTTTCACCACCCACCGGGCAGGAGGTGGTGAAGACAGTTTGTTGCTTTTCATTTATAGCTTTGGCCTCGACACCTAAGTATCGAGACCAAGAGGTGTTATACCAATCACAGTAAGTAGATGGTCATAAATAGCGCAGGAAAAAGGCTTGAGAACAAGGCAGAAATTTTCGATAAGTAGTTATTCTACAATCAAAATTTCTAACGCCATTATCGAGTGTTTTAACAAGCTAGAATGACCAGTTATTTACTACGATTGGTATTATTTATCCATGTGTAGAACAGTACGGATAGATTCACCTTTGTGCATTAGGTCGAATGCTTCGTTTACGTCTTGCAGACCCATTGTGTGAGTGATGAACTCTTGCAGACCAAACTCACCTGCCATGTAACGGTTAACGATTTCTGGAAGCTCAGAGCGGCCTTTAACACCACCGAAAGCAGAACCACGCCATACACGACCAGTCACTAGTTGGAATGGACGAGTTGAGATCTCTTGACCTGCACCCGCAACACCAATGATGACTGATTCGCCCCAACCTTTGTGACAGCACTCAAGTGCTTGACGCATCACGTTTACGTTACCAATACACTCGAAAGAGTACTCAACACCGCCGTCTGTCATCTCAACGATAACGTCTTGGATTGGTTTGTCGAATTTAGTTGGGTTGATGCAATCAGTCGCGCCAAGCTGTTTTGCTAGCTCGAATTTGCTCTCGTTGATATCAACGCCGATGATGCGGTCAGCACCAGCCATGCGAGCACCAATGATTGCAGAAAGACCGATACCGCCTAGGCCGAATACAGCAACGTTGTCACCTTTTTCAACTTTAGCTGTGTTCAGTACCGCGCCCATACCCGTTGTTACACCACAACCTAGAAGACAAACTTCTTCAAGTGGTGCTTCTTTGCTTACTTTCGCTAGAGAGATTTCTGGAAGTACTGTGTACTCAGAGAAAGTAGAGCAACCCATGTAATGGAAAATTGTTTCGCCATTGATAGAGAAGCGGCTTGTACCGTCTGGCATTAGGCCTTTACCTTGCGTTTCACGAACCGCTTGGCATAGGTTAGTTTTACCAGATTTACAGAACTTACATTCGCCACATTCAGCTGTGTAAAGTGGGATAACGTGGTCGCCAATCTCAACACTTGTAACGCCTTCGCCGATCATCTCAACGATGCCGCCACCTTCGTGACCAAGAATTGAAGGGAAGATACCTTCTGGATCGTCACCTGATAATGTGAATGCGTCAGTGTGACAAACACCAGTAGCAACGATGCGAACTAGAACCTCACCAGCTTTAGGAAGTTGTACATCAACTTCTTCCATTTTTAGTGGCTCGCCAGCTGCCCATGCAACCATTGCTTTTGATTTGATATGCGTTTGACCAGGTTTAATTTCGATTGTCATTGGATGTTTCCTATATATGTCAGTACAGCGGATAACCGTGCAATTAAATTCAACCCGTTAAGAGTAGTTGAGCTTAATTGTTTCCGCTCTCTCGTTTTGTTGGAGCTAGTATAGGTGTGAGTGCATGTTTTGATAATCCCTTTAAATAGAAAATAATTATTACGTATTTGTAATAATGAGTGTATTAAGAAGAGTTCTGAAAGGAGGGTTAGTTACTCAGAAAATCTAAGGACACTGTAAACAGGAACTATGTAGGTAAGACATTTATTAGAAACAAATGGGACGTAAGCTTTCCGCCTATTTTCTCGTTGTAGACTTAAACATGCTTTTATCTCTCCCACCTCCAGTGATGCTTTCACTCGCCATCGTGCTTGAAGTTGTCGCAACTTCTCTATTACCTAAAACGCAGCAATTTACTTCTTTACCGGCCACTGCCGCGGTATTGGCGAGCTACGGCTGTGCTTTTTATCTGTTGTCTCTCACGGTGCAAACCATGTCTTTGGGTGTGGCATATACGATTTGGTGTGGGGCAGGGATAGTGCTAGTCGCAGCTCTGTCTTGGCTGGTCTACGGGCAAAAACTCGATATCTTCGCGATCATCGGGATCGCTTTGATTTTGGTGGGTGTTGTGATTATTAACTTGTTTTCGACGTCGGTGAGTCATTAGGATCTCTAACTCGTTTTTGCTCCAAAATCAGTCAGAGTAAATACTCATTCACATTTTATTGGCGTGCGTTTGCTCTACTAAAAGTTATCCTAATTCAATACATTTAGATATCATACTTTACTGAGCAGTATAATCTCTCAATGTGGTAACTAACTTATTGATTACAAATTGAAGTGATATGTGAAAGGCTGCACTATATAGACGCAAAATACGGCGAGGTGCCGTATAGCAAGGTTATATTTCTATGGGGCAAATTAGTGATTCTCGAAGACGATTTTTTTGAAAAGTCAGCTAGAAAACGTGCTGAAACCTCTATTGAGTTGGCTAAATGGGGTTGGTATCCAACTCCTTATGCCAAGGTTGGTGGCAACTTACGTAAATTGCAGCAACAAAATGATATTAATACGTTCTTTATGAAGAGAAACCGCGAATGTCTGGATGAAAATAAGCAGTATTGCTTACAACATGCAAAAGAACGTACGGGTGTATTAGAAGCTGCTTTTAGGCTTCATCATGCAGGAGAGTATTATGGGGCAATTCCTATTTTTTTAGCTCAAGCTGAGGGTGTGTTTAATGAAGAATTTAAGAGAAGTATCTTCAATAATAAGTCTCGCTCGTATGAAAAAATAAATGAAATTAGAAAATTTGATGAAGGAGTCTTCTTTGATGCCTTTCTATCAAGTACATTTGTTAAAAACCAGATTGGCGCTGATAAATCTATATGCTCAGATGCACAAAAGCAGCGAGGGCCGAACAGAAATGGGATTATGCATGGTGATGTTCGTCATGTTGATTATGGTAGTGAAATTAATAGTTTAAAGTCTATTAGTTTACTTGGTTGTGCTATCTGGTTGTCTACATTGAACTCCGAAACACAACTGATCTGCACCATCAATAATGGAGATCAAGTTAAGTGACTTTCGTTAATTGTAGTTAGTCATGAAATACTAATTTAGCAAAGCCACTTACTCATTCCTCTCTAAAAACGTGTTTGTCTAAACAGCTCCCTCACACCCCAACACTGCCACAAATGCATCCAAATACTGTTCGATAGTCAAATCCGCTGAAACGGGCGGCAGTTCTACGGTAATGCACGGTAGGCTTCTTTTTTGGCACCAAGTGCCGAATGAGCCTGGGGTTTCGTAATCCACGTCTTCGACGAGCGGTAGGTTGAATTGCTTGCTCAGCCAAGTGGCAAGTTCCGATTGATCGGGGTCATCGACTATGGCGAGTGGTTCGTGGAAAGAGATGACGAATTTAGGTTTGCGCTGTTCAATCAGGTTGATGAGCGATTGCACTTCAGGTTCGAGTTGTTCGGCTTGCCCGGTTCTCACTTTTACATCTCTGACTGGTGTGTGAGAGCTCCAGCGATAAACGGTGCCATTTGCTGTCCAATTTTGAGTTGGGAAGGCGCGGTTCAGATCGACTTGGTTTGCGTTGGCGCGAGTGCCGAGTTGATTGCCGTCTGGGTTCATCGACAGAATCACATCGTGTCGTAAATTGGCGGCTGACAAGCTTCTCAGGGCGCAAGACAAACCTGCGATAGAAGCGGTTTCATCACCGTGTGTGCCTGCTAAAATCAGCCCGCGAGATTCGCTTTCTATTTGCGCGGGGAAATAGAGCAAAGGCGCACCCAACACCGATTTTCCATATGACAGCGGCTTTATTGAAAACGCAGCTCTTTCCGTTCTTGGAATTAAACTCACCTTAATCTCCTGATTGATCAAGTACTATCAAGTATTCACTATTGGCTATATTAATCATTAACTAAGTCCATTAGATGAACCCCTTTAAATAAACCATAGCGTCAAAACTCGTCAACCGTCGCATTGTTAATTTTATTACTTGCTTCAAAGATAGGCTAGGAGAGCAAACAAACATGGATTTTAAAAAACATTCAACGGCTTTACTCATTTCATCTTTATTGACCCCTTTTATATCAGTGACTGCCGTTGCTGAAACCTTACCTGCCGGTGTTTCACTGGCAAAAGACCAGCATTTAGTTCGTGCTAACGATGCAGAAGCCGCGACGCTTGACCCTGCGAAAGCAGAAGGCCTACCGGAAATGCACATTCTACGTGACCTATTTGAAGGTTTAGTGATTCAAGATCGCGATGGCAATATCACCCCAGGTGTCGCGGAGTCTTGGGAAACCGAAGACAACCAGACGTTTGTATTCCATCTGCGTAAAGACGCAAAATGGTCGAATGGCGATCCGGTGACGGCCGATGATTTCGTGTACGCGATAAGACGCGCGGTCGACCCGAAACTGGCTTCGCCAAACGTGTGGTATCTAAAGCTCACCAGAATCAACAACATTGCTGACGTGGCAGAAGGTAAGAAGCCCGTTGAAGATCTAGGTGTCTCAGCCGTTGATAAACACACGGTGAAGTTCGAGCTCGATAGCAAGGTGCCTTACTTTGTGGCGATGACAGGCCATACATCGATGATGCCCGTTCATAAGGCAACGCTAGAAAACAGCGATAAGCCGTGGAGTGACCCTAAGCATTTTGTGGGTAATGGTGCGTTTGTATTGGACGAGTGGGTGATTAACGAACGCATCGAACTGAAGAAGAATCCTAACTATTGGGACAGTTCAGATACCAATCTAACCCAAGTGACTTACATTCCGTTCGAAAACCAAAACGCTTCGATTAACCGTTATGCGGTGGGCGAGGTGGATATCACTTCTGACGTACCAACACATATGGCGCAACAGCTTAAGACTAAATACCAAGATGCGTTTACCGCGGTGCCTTTGTTGTGTACTTACTACTATGCTTTCAATACCACGCGACCTCCGTTTGATGACGCGAGAGTGCGTAAAGCGGTGTCTTACTCAATGATGCGTGATGTGATTACCAATGGCGTCACTCAGGTGGGTAACTTGCCGGCTTATACCTTTGCTCATGAATATACAGCAGGCTTTGATGCGACTCAGCCTGAATACAGCAAATGGACTCAAAAGGAACGTGACCAAAAAGCAAAAGAGCTGCTGAAAGATGCGGGCTACGATGCTTCTAACTCATTGGACTTCAAATTGCTCTACAACACCAGTGAGTCGAACAAGTCGATTGCAGTGGCCATCGCTTCAATGCTCAAAGGCAACCTAGGCGCGCAAGTTGAACTTGAAAACCAAGAGTGGAAGTCTTACCTAGTATCACGTCGCCAAGGTGACTTCGATGTGATGCGTGCTTCTTGGTGCGGCGATTACAATGAAGCGTCGACCTTCTTGAGCTTATTGCGCTCTGAGTCTTCGGGTAACTTTGCGCGTTACAACAACGACAAGTACGACGCTGCAATGGACAGCGCACTGTCAGCAACTAATGAGCAAGATCGCCAAGGATTCTATGATCAAGCGGAGCAGTTACTGGCTGAAGATATGCCTATCGCGCCAATCTACTACTACATGCAGGCTCGCCTAGTGCGACCAAGTGTTGGTGGCTTTGCGAAGAACAACGTGGAAGGGCGTATCTATTCTAAGGACCTCTACATCAAAGAATAGATAGGCCAAATGCGAGTTCAGGCCTAACGCATAGATATAAGAGATAGAAGAAAAGGGACGGTGATCATAAATATCTGATCAACGTCCCTTCGTCATTAATCTGTAACGGTAACCGCAAAAAACTGAAACCTGATTGAAGTATTTTTCACTTTTATTTCAATCAGGTGAAGCCATGTTACCCCCTCTACGTGCTCTTGTTGCGTTCGAAGCTGTTGCTCGTCTTGGTTCCATTGGCGCGGCTGCCCGAGAGCTTTGTGTCACGCAAGCGGCGGTTAGCCAACAGCTCAAAAGTTTAGAAACCTTCCTCGATACCACCTTGTTTGAACGCAGCTCTAAAGGCGCAAAGCTGACGTCAGCTGCTCAGCATTATCAACCGATTGTGGCAGGTTCACTTGCTCACCTTAAATTGCAGACTCAGATCTTGTTCGGTGAAAAAGAAACCGACGTGTTGAGCCTGCGCGTAAACCATACCTTTTGTCATAACTGGCTGTTACCTCGCCTGCCATCCTTTTATCAAAAATACCCTTTTATCAGGCTCGATATTCAGCTGGTGGACTGGCCATCAACCAACCCTTGCCAGAATGTCGATATCGAACTGACTAACGGCAAGGTCGAAAGCGAAGACACCCATTGTGAGCGACTGTTTCAAGAACACTGGCAGTTGGTGTGCAGCCCTCAATTCAAATCTGAGCATCAAGAAATACTCAGTAAGCATGACTTTGCTGCTCTGCCGACGGTTCAGGTGAAAGGCTACCGAGAGAACTGGCTGCAATGGCTTGGCCACAACCAATTCGAGATGACATTACCTAAGGTTCTGCTCGAAGTGAGTAACTCTTTACATGCCTTAGAAGCGGTTAAGCACGGTATTGGAATGTTGCTGGTGCGTTCGCTCGCGGTGTCTGAATTGCTCAAGAAAGAAGACCTTGTGTTGGCAAACGAATCCTCGATGCCTGCAGAATCTGCCCACTATCTGATTACCAAACACAGTCGCAGCGCCAAGGTGAATTTCTTCTGCGATTGGCTCTATCACCAAATGGAAGACGGTGAACTGGAGTAAAGATTTTCTTATGGATAGCCATAAAAAAAATGAAGGGTGCTCTTACTAACCTGTCATAAAAAACACTTAGTTTAACCGCATACAAATAAGGATGAGGTCACCATGAGTGCTTTCTCACAACCAATGAAAAACCGCTTAAAGGTACTGTTATTTACCGCACCGTTGTTGGTGCCATTGTTTACTTTTTGGCTCGTACCATTTGGTTATTCGATTTATATCAGCTTCACCGATTGGGATTACATCTCGCCAGATTATTCGTTCATCGGTTTAGAAAATTACGAGTACATGGTTGAGGACTACGAGTTTATTCAAGCAGTGCTCAACACGTTTTGGTTCTCAGTCGGTGTGGTGATTCCTACCATCATTCTTGGTCTCGTGTTTGCCATGCTGCTGCACAAAAACTTCAAGGGCAGCCAATTTTATCGTGCGGTGATCTTCTCGCCTTGGATTACACCCACAGTCGCTGTGTCGATTGTGTGGTCTTGGGTATTTGAGACCAAATCGGGCTTGGCAAACCACTTATTAGAGTCGGCAGGGTTTAGCGCGATTCCATGGTTAGAGAACGGTAACACAGCCTTGATTGCGGTGATTATCGTGACGGTTTGGCAGGCGATTGGTTGGACGATGCTGTTTTACATCAGTGCGCTTAATAAGATTCCAGAGTCTCTGTACGAAGCCTCTTTGATTGATGGTTGCAGCAGCTTAACGCGCATTTTGAAGATAACGCTGCCGCTGATTTCACCAACTACGTTCTTCTTGGTGGAGGTCAACATTATCACGGCAATGCAGGCGTTCGATCAGTTCCAGATCCTAACGCAAGGTGGCCCAGGCGGAGAGACACGTACCTTGTTGTACTTGTTCTACCAACAAGCGTTTGAGCGTTACGAAATGGGACCTGCGGCCGCGACATCGTTAGTGATATTCCTGATTACTGGATTGTTGGCACTTATTAATACCTACATCGGCAAGCGCTGGGTGTACTACTAGTCGATTTTTGAAAGGACAGAATTATGACCACGCAAGTATTGGATGCCAATCAAGTCTTAACTCAAAGAGCGGCTGAACCTAAAGTCACAGCTCAAACGAAAGCGACCAAATCAGAGGTTGGGTCAAAGAAAAGCTCAGTGGATCGCCGTTCGTTTATCGCACTGGCTAAGCACCTTTTCTTAGCGACCTGCGGAACCATTATGGTGTTCCCGTTCTTATGGATGCTGTCTGGTTCACTGAAAAGCAACGATGAGATCTTTGCTAACCCGCTGGACTTGATTCCAGAGCAGTTTCGTTGGGAAACGTTTGTGGAAACCTTTCACAGCGCACCGTTTGGCTTGTACATCTTCAACAGTTTTAGCGTGGCTTTGTTCACTACGCTGTTGGTGATTGTGAATTCAGCGATGTTTGCATATGCGTTGACTCAGCTGAAGTTTCGCTCGAAGACGGTGCTCTATTTTATCGTGATGGGCTGTTACATGTTGCCGGGCGCAGTGACGTACATTCCGTCTTATATCACCTTGGCAAAACTGGGTTTGTTGGATTCACACATGGGCTTAGTGGCGTCGAACGCGGCGTCGGTTTTCGGTGTGTTTTATCTACGCCAAGTGTTTATTAAGGTGCATCCGTCGCTGATTGAAGCGGCACGAATTGATGGTGCAGGTGAGCTCAAGATCTTATGGGCAATCATCTTACCGCAATGCCGAGCAGCAGTCGCAACACTGTTCCTCATCACTTTTATTACCAATTACAACAGCTACATGTGGCCTAGCTTGGTTATCACCACTCAGGATCTTAACCTGATTGCGACCGGGATTCGTCACTACTTTATTGCCGAAGGTAACTATGGATTGAACTGGTCGCAAATCATGGCGGCGAGCACCATTGCAGTATTGCCTTTGTTAATTCTATTCGTCATTTGTCAAAAGACGATTCTTTCAGGTATCGCCGATAACGGCGTAAAAGAGTAAACGGAAATGAAACTAAAAACTCTAGCACTAGTGTGTGCTGGCGCTGCAAGCGCGTCTATGTTCTCTAGCAGTGTTCTTGCCGCAACCGAAGTTAACTTTTGGTATTCCGGTGGTACTAAGCCACAGCAAATGATGACTAAACTCATCGAAGAGTTCAACGCGAGCCAAGATGAGTATGTGGTGAAGCCAGCTTTGCAAGGTAACTACACGGAAACCTACCAGAAGCTGCAAGCAGGTCTTGCGTCTAGAACTGCACCGGAACTTGTGCTGCTAGATTCAGGTCGTGCGGAAGCGATGCACGGACGTGGTTTGAGCCGCGACCTAACGACTTTCATGGATGAAGAGTTTAACTTCTCTGATTTCATTGGCGCGTTTAAAGACCAAGTGACCGCAGACGACGGGACCATCATCGGCTTGCCTGCTTACGGTACAACTCAAGTGTTCTACTACAACAAGCAGGTATTGGCAGACAACGGTTTTACCGAGCAAGACCTAAACACATGGCAAGGCGTGGCTAAGGTCGCTGAAAAAGTCACACAGCGTGATGAGAAAGGCAACGTGACGTTTTATGGCTGGGAGCCAATGTGGGGTCAAGACAACATGATTGACGCGGCTTTCTCTAACGGTGCGAAGATCATCAGTGATGACGGCAAAACCGTGTTAATCGACTCGGCTGAATGGGTTGAGGTTTGGGACAGTTTCCGTAAGTGGATCCACGATGATCAAATCATGCGTATTCACTACGGCGGTCAAGGTTGGGAATACTGGTACAAAACCATCGATGACGTCATGAAAGACAACGCGTTGGGTTACACAGGTTCATCGGGTGACCAAGGTGATTTGGATTTCACTAAGCTTTCAGCAACCACACAGCCAGGTTGGGGATCAAACCCTTCTGCGCCACAAGCGGGTGCGCTGGTTTACGTGATGCCAAAAGGCACAGACGAAGCAGCAGCAAAAGGTGCGTTCGAATTCGTTGAGTTCTACACCAATGCGAAGAACACGGCGGCATGGTCAATGTTCACGGGTTACATCCCAGTGCGTAACAGCGTTTCTGAAGTACCAGAATACCAAGCGTTCACTAAAGATAACCCGCAAGCTCTGATTCCTTTGAAGCAAGCGAACACGGCGACCAAAGACTTCCTAGACCCTACCAACGGTAAGATCATGGACGCTCTGAAAGTGGCAGCGGATCAGATTCAAATCCAAAACGTGCCAGCTGACCAAGCGCTAAAACAAGCAGCTAAGAAAGCACAACGCGCACTAGACCGAGCGAATCGTTCTTAATCTGTAAAGTGGTTAAAACTATCTTTGCATGCATAAATGCCCATCTATTCGGGTGGGCCTCTTTTGACCCAGTCCTTCAATTAGGACGAATTTGGTGAAGACAATGACCCAATTTCAAGGTGAGCTGTCGTTTGGCAGAGTACGTATCCCCTTTGATGTGCCAGCAGGTTCTCACTGCGTAACCATTACTGGTACGACGGTGAAAAAAGGATTCTTATACGCAGCGGCCTACGATGCCAACCAAGCATTTCGTGGCAAGGTGTTGTTTGAAAAGGCGCACAAGTCACTCACAATTCAACCGAAAAACTCAGGGCTAGGCGCAATTGATGGTGCGATTCCATCGGGCGAATGGTTCTTAGAACTTTACAATCTCGAAGGTGAGTTTCGCACCGAACGTGCGATGCAGTATCAAGTCGATGTGCTTTGCACTGATGAGTTAGTTAATCATTTTAATGAGCTAGGTACTGACGGAATTGAGAGTGAGCTAGAACTGAACCCAACAGTCACAATGGATCACGATATCGAGTTTGATTACAGCCACATGCTGAGCTCTGATTCTCGCTGGTATCGTGGTGATTTACACGCTCACACTCAGCTTTCTGATGGTCACAATACCTTAGCTGCGGCTAAAGATATTGTGGAATCACAAGGGCTCGATTTCTTCTTTTTCACTGAGCACAACATTTGTCAGCCTAAGTTGCCTGTATCAAACCAATGTTTGTTCTTACCTGCGTTAGAAGTGACGACCGATCTCGGGCACTTCAATGTGCATGGCCCGGTTAAGTCTTTGGATCTCAGAAACGTTGAACACAGCAGTCAAGCAACCATGGAAGCCGGATTGTGCTTAGCTAGAAGTGGACACAATGGCGGACACAGTTCCCTTGGCATTAATCACCCGATGATGAAGCCGTGGCATTGGCATTACGATCAAGTGGATCTCAGCCAAGTTTCGACGTTTGAAGTGTGTTGTGACCCAACTTGGTCGACCTCACCGAAAGCGACCGAAGAGGCGTTATTGGTTCTCAATGAAATGTGGAATTGTGGCCAGCGCATTACGGCGATTGGCGGCAGCGATTCACACCTTGAGCCCCATGAACGTAATCCTAAATCGGATGAGCCTTCTATTTACGGTGACCCATCAACCTTCGTTTACAGCCATGGCTTAAGTGGTGAAGGAATTTTGTCGGGTCTGCGCAATGGACAAGTGTATTTAGAGCGCCGTTGCGGCTTGAAGTTTGATATCAACTTAGGTGATTTGCTGCCGGGTAACGACTCTCAAGGGCAGGCGCTTAGTTATCGTATCGCAGTAACTGATTCAGAAAACCCTTACTACGCGGAGTGCGTGGTGGATGGCGAAATTGTTGATCGAATGGCGTTGAGTGATGAGCTGCAAAGTATCCATATTGATGAGGGCTACTGTTGGTGCCGTGTCGATATTCGTCGTGGAGATCTTCCATTCTCAACAGGATCGAACAGCACTCAATCTTCATCTACTAATAATGAATTTGAAGGCTGCATCAATGCCGTATTCGACGGCAAACAACCAGAATTTAACCAACCCTTAGTGCGTACTTGGGGAGAACTAATGGAGCGAATGAGTCGTGATGAAATTTAAGGCGATGTTATTTGATAAAGACGGCACATTGTTAGAGTTCCACAAGATGTGGCTTAACGTTTCTCGTGGTGCTTGTGAGCGTGTGAAATCTTACAGTGACCAACACCAAGGTAATCAAACTGTCACACCTGCTGAGTTACTCTTGGCCATCGGCGTGGAAGGTAATGTGGTTGATAATTATGGGCTATTAGCCTCAAACCCAGTGGAAGATACCGCGACAGCGTGGTTCAACATGCTGCAACCCAGTGTCTCGCTCGCTGACTTTACCAAGGTGACCAAAGCGGCTTTCAATGATGAAGTCGAAGAGAACCCTAGCTGGATTGAAGCCCTACCGGGTGTGACCGAAAAGCTCGGTCTGTTCAAGCAGCAAGGCATGATTTTAGGCATCGCGACTGCGGATACCAAAGACTCAACCATCTACACGTTAGAGCAATCAGGTTTGAGCGAGATGTTCGATTATGTTGGTTACTCCGATGGTGATATCGAACCTAAGCCAGCGCCCGCACTACTCAACGCATTCTGTGAAAAATGCGGCATTGAGCCACACGAAGTGATCATGTTTGGTGACACGGTTTCGGATATGGAATTTGGCCGCAATGCAGGCGCAAGCAATGTTGGTGTGCTGACGGGTACGGCTCAACACAGCGAATTAGAACCAGTAGCGGATCTGGTTATCGCATCGGTTGCCCATTTTGAGCTCAATCAACTGCAAGAGCGTGGCTAAAACGTTTAACGACAGATTCCAAAGATAGTATTTAACGAATTGATTTAAGGACAGGTTATGGCTGAAGTCACACTGAGAGGGGTAGAGAAAACCTACCCAAATGGTTTTAAGGCCGTGCATGGTGTCGATCTTAATATTCGCGAAGGCGAGTTTATGGTGTTTGTTGGGCCGTCTGGCTGCGCAAAATCCACGACACTTCGTATGATTGCGGGTCTTGAAGATATCTCAGAAGGCGATGTCTACATTGGCGATAAGCGTGTGAATGAGCTGCCACCCAAAGATCGTGGTATCTCGATGGTGTTTCAGAACTACGCGCTTTATCCGCACATGTCGGTGTACGAAAACATGGCTTTTGGTCTGAAGCAACAGAAGCTGCCAAAGCACGAAATCAATGAACGTATTGAAGATGCAGCCAAAACTCTCGATATCGAACACCTGCTGAATAATAAGCCGGGTGAAATGTCGGGCGGTCAAAGGCAGCGTGTGGCTCTAGGTTGTGCCATGGTACGTAAGCCGGATGTATTTCTGTTTGATGAGCCGTTGTCTAACTTAGACGCAAAGCTACGTGTGTCGACTCGTGTCAGCATTGCGCAGCTGCACAACAACCTGAAGCAAGAAGGGCAAAACGCCACCATGATCTACGTGACACACGATCAGGTGGAAGCCATGACCCTTGGCGATCGCATTTGTGTATTGAATCAAGGCGAGATCATGCAAGTCGATACGCCGATGAATCTTTATCAGTACCCAGCCAATAAGTTTGTCGCAGGCTTTATTGGTTCGCCAGCCATGAACCTTATCAAGGTGAGAGTAGATGAGATTGACGGTGTAATGAATGTAGTATCAGAAAGTGGAGCACGCTGGACGCTGCCACAAGACAAGCAAGCTATCGCTCGTGAAAAAGTAGGAGAGTGGTTGTGGTTTGGCGTTCGCCCTGAGCACATTCAACTGGCCAATCACGATGCGCCGTTGTCTGAGGTAAATACTCAAGTACATAGACTTGATGTGGTCGAGTCGATGGGTAATGAGTTGTATCTCTATTTCAAACTCGGTGCAGACAAGCTGGTCGCTCGTATCCCTTTCGATGCAGACCGAATTGCAAACAGCGGCGAAGAGACAGTACTTCATTTTAATACGCTACAGTGTCACTTGTTTGATTTGGAAACCGAAGAGACCCTTGTTCCTCACGGCTGATCAAACTGACGTTACAGAGCTAAAGTTTGTGACAATTCGTCTAGATAAACAAATCCCCATTCGCTGACAAAACGAATGGGGATTTTAGTTACTAGGGGGTAGTAATTTTATCTTCTAACTTGTTTCAGGTTTTAGATAGCCACCATAGTCGCAGCTTTCTTCATTGCTTCCTTCGTTGAACACTCAATCACGTTCGCATTAGCAAAGCGGTGAGCGTCTTTCACTTGAATATCGTGAGCTAAGATAACCAGTCTTGCGTTCGCCACATCTGGGTCGGTGATGCGGTTCTGAATACCGTTTTGACCTTGAGTTTCTACCTTAATTTTAAGGCCTGCTGCTAAGCCTGCTTTCTCTAGTGCTTTTGCCGCCATGAAGGTGTGTGCAACACCAGAAGGGCAACATGTTACTGCTACGATGTCGTACTCGCCTTCACCTGCTTCAGGAGCCGCTTGAGCTTGTACTGGCGTTGCTTCAAGCATGTCTTCTTCTGTTTCAATCGCGACTGGCTTCCAGAAGCCAACGATAACGGCTGTGGTTAGCGAGCCAAGCGCAATACCGACGACGTACATTGGAATGTTGCTTGATACAGGTGCAGTGATTAGGCCGCCCCACGGTGCGTGCAGTAGAACGTCTGTCATAAAGCCGAATACACAGCCCACGATACCACCGGCAACGATTGAAGGAAGCACGCGCATTGGGTCGTTCGCTGCGAATGGGATAGCACCTTCAGAGATACCGATAGAACCCATGATTGCTGCTGCTTTACCTGCTTCTTGCTCTTGTTTAGAGAACTTGTTTTTGAATAGGAAAGTTGCCAGTGCCATGCCTAGAGGAGGTGTACAAATCGCGATGCCTACGCCGCCCATTAACCAAGGTTGTGTGTCTACTTGAGTTTGAGCAAATAGGGTCGCTACTTTGTTGATAGGGCCGCCCATATCAAACGCCGTCATACCGCCAAGGATTGTGCCCAGAACCATCTTAGATGCGCCAGCCATTGAAGCTAGGAACTCGTTCATTGAAGACATGAACAGTTTGATTGGCTCACCGATACCCCACAGTACGATACCTGCAGAGATTAACGTGCCTAGAAGCGGGTAGATGAAGTACGCACCTAGCGCCGTCATGTTCGCAGAAAGTGGGATCTTCTTAAGTTGGAACACCACGCCACCGGCGATAAAGCCTGCCACGATACAGCCAAGGAAGCCGCCGCCCATGTCTGCCATGATGCCAGAAGAGATCATCGCAGGTGCAAGTGCTGGTTTGTCTGCAATGGAGTAACCAATAAAGCCGCCAAGAATGATTGGGAAAAGAACAAGGCCCTTGATACCGATATTAGAGATGTCTGCCAGCAAGCCGTCTGCTGGTACAGCACCTTTGCCTGATGCCATTACCGCTAAAGCCAGCAGAACACCACCGGCTACGATGAAAGGTAGCATGTGTGATGTACCGAAAAGCAGATGGCCTTTCATGGTACTAAGGATTTTTTTATAGTCGCTACTACTATTTTTATTATTAGAGTTACTACTGGTATTCGTAGCTTGAGTTGTTAGGGTGCTCATAATTTTCTACGCCTTATGAATTAATTAAAATATTAAGAATTTGTTGTTCGTCTTTTGCGTTATGGATATCTTGAATAAATTCATCGCTGAATTTTCCAAATAGTTCTTGTAGTACATAAATATGATGGTCAGCACCGTTATCTGGTGAGGCAATCATAAAAAACACGGTTGGGTTAATGCCGTCTTCATCGCCATACTCAATGCCTTCACGCTTAACACCGACTGCAATCGCTGGCTCAGTTACAGCCTTGCTTTTTGAGTGTGGGTAAGCGATGCCGTCCATTGAAGTGATGCTTTGAGATTCACGAATTTCGATGTCTGCCAAGAAGGCTTCTTTATTACTGATTCGGTTGTTCTCAAATAACATGCTTGCCAATTCTTCAAACAGTTCTTTTTTATTATTCGCTTGAAGGTTGTTATTAATTAAGTTGACGTTAGTTAGCTGTGTGATCATTTATTAACTCATTCACTATTGAAGTTCTTGAATTAAAATTAATGGATTAACCCGATTCGCGAAATAGCAAATAAAAGCCCTTCACTGTACATTTGTACCAAGCAAAATTAAGTGTGATTTGCATCATTCATCCAGTGTGAGATGAGTCATATTTGATGGTGTACTTCGGGGTTGAAATAACTTTCTGTAGGAACAAAAATGCCCCGCAAAGCAGGGCATGATCAGTGTTTGTATTTACTCGGGAGAGCTAGATTTACTTTGTAGAGCTAGCTGTAAGCACGCGCCACGCGTCCAACGCAATCCAGCTTGTAACTCTCAGCGTAAGCGGGAATGAAAACCGATTGGCCTTTCTCAATTATGCAGGTTTCACCACATTGATGGGTTAGCACCATGGACTGATCGAGTGGTAGCAGGATCTCGGCACCTTCGGTAGTGATCTTTCGCTGATGTGAGTTTTGCACGATAGAGAACTTAAAATCCTCGACTGGAATTTGGTATTCCATCACATCACCTTGCTCAATCGGGCTGAGCAGTAACCTATCCGCAGGCTTTTCATTAAATCGAGTACAAGAAACTAGCTCATTCACGTCCATGTACTTAGGCGTTAGCCCTGCGCGGAGTACATTGTCTGAGTTCGCCATGATCTCTAAGCCTGTCCCTTTGATGTAAGCATGGGGTGTTTCTGCATCTAGATACATCGCTTGCCCCGGCTTTAGGGTGATCACGTTCAATAGCAGTGGTGCGAATAGGCCGACATCACCTGGGTATTGATCTTCCAGTTCTGAAATCAACTGAAACACAGGTGTATCTGAAAGCTTCGCCTTCACCAGCAACATGGTCAGCGCCATGCCTTTTTGTTCACCTTCTAAAGACAACAGGCTCGCAAAAAAGCAGGCTAAGCCATTAGGAGTTTGATCGCCTTGTAGGTCGTTGACCATCGAATGCAGTTCTGGAATATCAAGGTAATGGAAGTGCTCAAGGATCTCGCTGATTGATCTAAAACCATTCATTGCGGTGTAGTCGGTTAGGGCATACACCAGTTCGGGCTTGTGGTTGGCATCCTTGTAGTTACGGTTGCCGGCTGTCATCGGAATGCCTTGCTGCTCTTCAAGAGCATATCCAGATTCGGCTTGCTGCTTGTTCGGGTGTACTTGAACCGACAGCGCTTTCTCCGCCGCTAACACCTTAAACAGATACGGAAGTTCACCAAAACGGCTCGCGACTTTCTCGCTTAGAAACAGGTTTAGGTTCTTGGAAATAAGGTTCGACAATGTTGTCTGCTGCCCGTTGTCGTTCACCATTGAGCAGCCATTCGGGTGAGCGCCCATCCAGATCTCCGCTTGCGGCTCACCTGATTGGTTATCAATACCAAACAGTTGGCTAAACGAAGAAGGGCTACCCCATGCGTAGTTCTGAATCACATTAGTCATTGGGTAGAAAAAACGTTGTACGAACGAATCGTTCGCTAAAGAAAAATCAGACATCGAAATCACCATGTAGGGAAACATGGCTTGAGCTCTACTCGATTTATTGAAATACGAGCTTAGAAGGGCTCAAGCCATTGGAGTTGAAATGGCTTAAGCCGCTGCTGTCGTTAGCTTGGCTTTGCGTAGATTTTTAAGCGCGATACAAGTCACCGCAGTTACGCCCGCACCTGATGCCATGCACAGCAGTGCCAACATTGGGTAGTTCATTGCACCTAACAGAGCAACTACTGGACCACCGTGAGCCACGCTGTTGGTAATACCAAACGAGAACGCCATAACCGCTGCCGTCATTGAACCAAGTACGTTGGCAGGGATTACCGACATAGGATCTTGAGCTGCGAAAGGAATCGCACCTTCAGAGATACCCACTAAGCCCATCGCGCCTGCAGCTTTACCTGCTTCAATTTCAGAAGATTCGAACAGGTCGAACTTGCGGCCAAGTCTGGTTGCGATAGCCATACCCAGTGGAGCCACAGGGATTGCACACGCCATAGCACCCATGAATTGAGTTTGACCGCTGGCAATCATGCCGACCGAGAATAGGAATGCCACCTTATTGAATGGGCCGCCCATATCAAAACCAGCCATACCACCCAGTACGATGCCTAGTAGAACCACGTTGCCTGTGCTCATGCTCGTTAGTAGTGCAGTAAGCGCATCCATCAGCCCTGCTATAGGTGCACCGATAACAAAGATGAACAGACCCGCGATGAATAGAGAACCAGTGATCGGAGCGATCATGATAGGCACAAGCGGTTGAACGAATTTGTGGTAGTTAAACGAGGTAATCCATTTAACGAAGTAACCCACCAATAGACCTGCGATGATTGCACCAATGAAGCCAGTGCCTGCGTCAGCGCCATAGAAAGAACCGTTGTTAGCAATCCAACCACCGATAAGGCCAGGGGTTAGGGCAGGGCGGTCAGCAATCGCGTAAGCAATGTAGCCAGCCAAGATTGGAATCATCAGGGTGAACGCAACCACACCCACTTCTAGAATTTGGTTCCACATGCTGCCAGCAGGAATTGCCATGCCAGATTCACTTGGTTCGCCGCCAATCGCCAGTGCAAGGGCAATCAATAGGCCGCCAGTCACCACGAATGGAATCATGTGTGATACGCCATTCATCAAGTAACGATAAAGGTCAGAACGCGCTTGTGATGCTTTCTCTACAACAGATTGGTTGGTTGGCGTTTGTTCAGCTTGGTAGCTAGGTGCATTGAGCGCTTGCTGAATCAAGCCTTGCGCGTCTTTGATTGGCGCTTTTACGTTGGTGCTGATGACGCGTTTTCCGGCAAAGCGAGCCATGTCGACCTGTTTATCACAAGCCACGACAATCGCGTCTGCACGTTCGATCTCTTCTTGAGTCGGGCTGTTTTTAACGCCAATAGAACCGTTGGTTTCGACCTTGATGCCGTAGCCAAGAGCCGCTGCCCCTTTCTCTAGTGCTTCGGCTGCTAAATACGTGTGTGCAACGCCAGCAGGACAGCCAGTCACGCCAATGATGAAACCTTGCTTCTCAATGTTGGTTTCGGTTGCTGAAGGTTCAGGTTTGGTAAGCAGTAGTTCCAATGCTTCTTGTTCAGATTGAGCATTCATGAAGCTTTCGATAAAGCCTTCTTCAATCAGTTTTGAAGAAAGCTCTGCCAGTACTTCGATGTGGTGATTATCACCGCCATCAGGAGAGGCAATCATGAAAAATAGTTTTGATGGCTGGCCGTCATCTGCGCCGTACTCGATACCCTGTTGATGGACACCGATAACAACCGCGGGTTTGATGACCGCAGCGCTTTTCGCGTGTGGCAAAGCAATACCTTCTTCAAATCCGGTATTACCTTGTTCTTCACGAGCCTTAATGTCGGCAAGAAACTGTGCTTTGTCTGAGATTCTGCCTTGTGCGTAAAGCACGTCTATCAGCTCTTTAAATACGTCTTCTTTTGAATTAGCGCTAAGCGAAAGCTTAATCAAATCTTGATTGATCAATGTCGTGATCATAATGAACCCCTACTCTGTTTTTATTTTGTTAGGGGTATTCTGGAATCTACGGCTTACCTTCTGTAGTGAAGAAAAAATGCATTTACTGGATGATTGTTGCGTTATAAATGGAGTGTGATTTTGATCGGTCGAACGGGCGTTTTTAGCCCTATGTTGACAAGGTTTGTCGTGCTCTTAAGCTTTTATTTATAAGGGGTTCGGCGTGATTTGTTATCTGGGAAGTAACGTGACTCATCGGTTTCTCTACTGGAGATTTATTTCTACGACTGGATTTTTGTAACCTAGATCTCAAATTGTGATTTTGCTCAATAGCGCTATGTTTCAGTTACAGGTATATCTATTCCGGTAGCCTTATTGCTGCTTATAAGAGTTCGAATAATGATATTTCATGACTTAATCTCGTCGGTGTTAAATGAGCGAGAACCGTTTCATAACATCTGGTTTGCTGGAGATTTTCATACACCTTCAGCGTGCAGTTATCAGGTGAACTTTCCGCGCTTAGAGCTGGTGCTAGACGGAGAGTATATTAATGAAATGGAGAGTCATGATCGTAAGATCACTAACGTTATTGCCAAAGCCGGAGACGCGATTTTCATCCCACCTAACTGCTGGAATAAACCTAACTGGGATACTGACTGCTCAGTGTTGAGTATGTTGTTTGGTCGTCGTCAGCTGGGTTTAAGTTTGGTGAGTAAGCGCAAAGGGGAAGAAAGCTTTTACGATATTCAAAAGCACAGTATTCAGACTCGATCAGGGTTTGCGATTGATAATATCTTGGAGGCGCTTAGCTCGCTAGCGAGGGAGAGCAACAAGCAGCCGATGGATGAGTTATTGCTGCAAGCTCTACTGCAATACAGTAAAATCATGCTGGAAGCGCCCGTAGAAAAATCTCATAGCCGAGTACAGGATGTGTATCAGGGGATTTGTATCTACATTCAAGAGAACTTCCACCGCCAAATCACCCGAGACAGCATTGCCTCACGCTTTAGCATTTCATCCAATCACTTGTCGCGAATGTTCCGTCAGCAAGGCCACATGACGCTAGCAGAATACATCACCCGCGTGCGGGTCGACCGCGCTAAGTTCATGCTTAAGAAGTACAACTTCAAACTCAATGAAGTGGCACTACGTTGTGGCTTTAAAGATGTGAACTACTTCTGCCGCGTGTTTAAGAATCGCACCGGAAGAACGCCGACCGAATATCGTGGTTCAATCTAATATCCCTTCAAATTACCTTTTGTGACCAGAGCTTATACGACCGAAATTTGTATGACTAGATCACCACAGTGGACTCTGTGGTGTGGTGAGCAATTTGCTTTGTGTTCTCCTCTGCCGTTTATTTCTACACCTTATTTCCCAACCTTATCTTTAGGCACGATTTCTATTTATCCCGTTTCACTAAATAACCCCCAATTAATAACATTAAGGGTTCGCTTTGCGAGTTGCTTATTATTTTTCGTTGCCTCTTTATTGAATTAAACGTGTGAGAGTTGATGTATTAATGCGATGCATTTAATGAATGCCAAGTAAATTGAAAACCACTTATCGAGACGATAAAATCTTGTTATTGTTGTCCAACTTACTGATTGAAATGATTTTAAGTTATTGATTTTAAATGTTTACTTTTCGTCGACTTGTTCTTTGTTTACTAACGTGTAATTAATGCCTCGAAATCAAATATTCAGGTTTATACGCCCCATCACAACCTTGACTTATAATACTACAAATTAAGAATTCTATAGATAATATGCTCTTCAGATATTCATCATAAAGAAGACTTATACATGGAACTCAATACTCTGATCGTAGGAATTTATTTCCTTTTCCTTATCGCAATAGGTTGGATGTTTAGAACGTTCACCAGTACAACCAGTGACTATTTCCGCGGGGGCGGCAACATGCTTTGGTGGATGGTTGGCGCGACTGCGTTTATGACTCAGTTCAGTGCTTGGACCTTCACTGGCGCAGCGGGTAAAGCGTATGCCGATGGTATGGCTGTCGCGGTTATCTTCCTAGCGAACGCATTTGGTTACCTGATGAACTACCTGTACTTCGCTCCGAAATTCCGTCAGCTGCGTGTAGTAACGCCAATTGATGCGATTCGTATGCGTTTTGGTAGCTTCAACGAGCAAGTGTTTACTTGGTCTGGCATGCCGAACAGTATTGTTTCTGCAGGTATATGGCTGAACGGTTTGGCGATTATCGCATCGGGCATATTTGGCTTCGATATGACAACCACCATCGTTCTAACCGGTCTTGTTGTACTAGTGATGTCGGTAACGGGCGGTTCATGGGCGGTTATCGCGTCTGACTTCATGCAGATGGTTATCATCATGGCAGTAACCGTGACATGTGCTGCTGTGGCTATCGTGCAAGGTGGCGGTGTTACTGAAATCATCAACGATTTCCCTGTAGCAGAAGGCGCATCATTTGTTTCTGGTAACAACCTGAACTACGTAAGCATCTTCGGTATCTGGGCATTCTTTATCTTTTTCAAACAGTTCAGTATCACCAACAACATGTTGAACTCTTACCGTTACCTAGCGGCAAAAGACTCCAAGAACGCGAAGAAAGCAGCGCTGTTGGCGTGTATTCTGATGACAATTGGTCCAATCATTTGGTTCATGCCACCTTGGTTTGTAGCAGGACAAGGCGTTGACCTTGCAGCACATTACCCAGATGCAGGTTCTAAAGCAGGCGACTTCGCTTACCTTTACTTCGTAGAGCAATACATGCCAGCGGGTATGGTGGGGCTTCTAATCGCAGCAATGTTCGCAGCAACCATGTCTTCTATGGACTCAGGCTTAAACCGTAACTCAGGTATCTTTGTAATCAACTTCTACCAACCGATTCTTCGTCCAAACGCGACAGAGAAAGAGTTGATGGTTGTGTCTAAGTTGATGTCTTCGGTTTTCGGTGTCGCTATCATCCTTATCGCACTGTTTATTAACTCACTGAAAGGCTTGAGCTTGTTCGACACCATGATGTACGTCGGTGCATTAATCGGTTTCCCAATGACGATTCCAGCATTCTGTGGCTTCTTCATTAAGAAGACTCCGGACTGGGCAGGTTGGGGCACGTTAGTGGTTGGCGCGATTGTGTCTTACATCGTGGGCTTCGTGATTACCGCTGAAATGCTACAAAATTGGTTCAACCTAGAGCCGCTAACAGGTCGTGAATGGTCTGATTTGAAAGTAGCGGTAGGCCTGATTGCTCACTTAACGTTTACAGGCGGCTTCTTTATTCTTTCGACTTTGTTCTATAAACCACTGGAAGCGTCTCGTCAGAAAGATGTTGATACCTTCTTCACTAACCTTGCGACGCCTTTGGTCTCTGAATCAACCGCGCAGAAGAAACTGGATAACAAACAACGTCACATGCTGGGTTCATTGATCGCAGTGTCTGGTGTAGCTGTGATGGCGATGTTTGCTCTACCAAACCCATTCTGGGGAAGAATGATGTTCGTACTGTGTGGCGGTATCGTGTTTATCGTTGGTCTACTGTTAGTGAAAGCTGTAGACGACTCGGTTGAGGATGCGAAACAAGCGAAAAAAACAGCTTAAGTAACTGAACCTACAAGATAAGCCATTTAGAATGGAACGGCTGAGCGTAATTGCTCAGCCGTTTTTATTGTGTAAGCAATTGGGATTATAACCAATGGAGTGAGTAACTTAGCTGATTAAGAAATTGAACTTAAAAGGGTGAGATGAATTAAATCAGACGTGAAGAGATATACATCAGAAGAGCTTGTAGGTCGACACTGCTTCGAGTCTTTTGCAGGCGTTCATTGACCTGATCGTGAAGCAGGTTTCGAGTTAGGTTGGTCGCCGCAATAATATGTTCTCGTTGTGGTTTAGTTGGCAGAACGAGTGCAATAGCAACGTGCACTTCGCCGATACGTGATGCCCAGTCAATCGGGTCGTCACTGACGATAACCGCAATCGAGAGATCTTGAGTCGATTCAAACATCACATGCGGCAGTGCGATACCTGGTGACACGCAGGTTGAAGAGCGTTCCTCCCGCTTAATAAATGCCAGAATCAACTCATCCGGATCTTCCGGATACACTAGGTGGGCGAGCCCTTTCAAGCATTCAAATTTGGTCAGTTGGGTTTGCGCCTTAGCGTGGTGCCATTTGATATCACAAGGTGGGCATATCTGCGGCATTCGCTGGATTAAATCGCTAGAGAATTCATGGTTCACTTGTGAGCCAACCATGTCGTAATGCTCAGCAATGACATCTTTGAGAACGAAACAGGCCAGCTCCGCATCAATACCAACTGCGGTTATCTGACACAAATCACCACGAAGTAAACCTACTTGCAGCATCGCGACGGATTTGGAGAGATCGGCAGTTCGATTCTGAGTGATGTTGATAATGCGGATGTTGCTTTTGAACTTCTTCGCTAAGCGAGTCAGCGGCTGCGCGACATGTGAGTTTGCGGCAGGATCGTTAACGAAGAAGGTAATCTGATATTCGTTCATGAAAAGTTTAAGTTCGACAATGCTTAATAAAGACTTTATCGACACTCAACAACACCTCTTCCATGGGAATGAATAAGGTTTTAGCTGGGTCGAACCGGCTTGGTTGTTCAATATCGATATCAGATACGATTAATACTTTGTCTGCGAGAGTAATATCTTGGGCGGTCAGTAAGTTTTCAATACCCATAGCGCCTTGCGTCTCGACCTTGATTGAAACGTTGAACTTAGGGGCTGTTTTATTTAGAGCATCAGCTGCCATATAGGTGTGCGCAATGCCTGTAGGGCACGCAGTTACCGCTACAATTCTCATTATTATTCTCGGCTTAATCTCGTCCCTGTTACGTTACAAAAGCTACCTTTCAGAAGCTACCTTGGAAAAGCTATCTTGCATGGAAAATCCAGTATAGAAAGCTCGCATGGCGGAGGGACGATATTGTTATGGGTTCTGTGGATTTTATGGATTGGCGTTTTTTATTCCAAGGTGAAAGTCACACTCTGAGTTCTTGGTTACAATAATCCAGTTAATGCACCTTTCGTCCTATATATTGAGTGCCTTCACACCGTTAATCTTTTCATCTTATTAACCTTATCACTTACGTAATTACTTCAGTCTGAAATCAGGCGAGGCAGAGCAGCATATGGATATCACCAACATTATCGAGCCCGAGATCATCTGCTTAGATTTACAAGCAGACTCAAAACAGGCGGTATTTGAAGAGCTTGTTGAACTGCTCGACCGTGCCGGTAAGCTCTCCAATAAACGTGAATTCCTTGATGATATCTGGAAGCGTGAAGCCATCGGTAATACAGGCTTTGACGATGGTATTGCGATTCCACACGCGAAAAGTACTGCCGTAGCTAAACCAGCTGTGGCGGTAGGTATCAGCCGTTCTGGCATCGATTATGGCGCAGATGGCGGCGAGCTGTCGGATGTGTTCTTTATGCTCGCTTCACCAGACAACCACGACGACCACCATATCGAGGTACTAGCTCAGATTTCGACCAGACTTATCGAAGATGGCTTTGTTACAAAATTAAAGGCGGTGGAGTCGGTCGAGGAAGCTCAAGAGCTGTTTCTCGAAGCCAATTTTGAACCTTTCGATAGTTACGCCTCTAGCCATCATGAAGTGTATGTCGAGCCACTCAGCCCTTGGGCACAATCTCTTAATCGCCTTAAAGAACACTTGTTATACGGCACCTCACACATGATTCCATTCGTGGTCGCGGGTGGCGTGCTTTTGTCTTTGTCGGTAATGATGTCGGGTCATGGCGCAGTGCCTGAGAGCGGCGTTCTGGCTGACATTGCACAGATGGGCATCGCGGGGTTAACCCTGTTTACTGCCGTGCTCGGTGGTTACATCGCGTATTCAATGGCCGACAAACCGGGTTTAGCGCCCGGAATGATTGGTTCTTGGGTCGCGGTCAACCAATACAATACCGGCTTCCTCGGCGCGATTGTGGTCGGCTTCTTCGCGGGCTTTGTGGTTAATCTACTCAAGAAGATCAAGCTCCCAGACAGCATGATCTCGCTGAGCTCTATCTTCATCTATCCACTAGTCGGTACCTTTGTCACCTGTGGGGCTGTGATGTGGGTGATTGGTTCTCCTATTGCCCAAGTGATGCTAGAGATGAACCAAATGCTGACTGGCATGGCAGGCTCAGGAAAAGTGGTGTTGGGTAGCATTTTGGGTGCGATGACGGCCTTTGATATGGGTGGCCCGATCAATAAGGTCGCAACGCTGTTTGCTCAAACGCAGGTGAACACTCAACCTTGGCTGATGGGGGGGGTTGGTATTGCGATTTGTACACCACCACTAGGCATGGCACTGGCGACTTTCTTATCGCCGAAGAAATTTAAACGAGACGAGCGTGAAGCGGGCAAAGCCGCGGGTATCATGGGAATGATCGGCATCAGTGAAGGTGCGATTCCATTTGCAGCCGCTGACCCTGCTCGCGTTCTGCCTGCGGTTGTGGCTGGTGGCATTGTAGGTAACGTGGTTGGCTTTATGTTCCATGTAGTGAACCATGCACCATGGGGCGGCTGGATTGTATTGCCAGTGGTTGATGGCAAGATGGGCTATATCGTCGGCACACTAGCAGGTGCTCTAACGACGGCTCTGATCGTGATACTGCTGAAAAAGAACGTGGTCGAAGGCGAAGCGAATTCTAATCAGTTCACGGGTGGCTCGGTAACGGAAGAGGGGCAAGCGGATGTATTGGCGATCACTTCTTGTCCGTCAGGCGTTGCCCACACATTCTTAGCAGCGAAATCCTTAGAAAAGGCGGCGCATCATCTTGGGGTGCGGATTAAAGTCGAAACGCAGGGTGCCAACGGAATAGGCAATCGTATCACGCAGAAAGATATTGAAAGGGCGAGGCTGGTGATCTTTGCTCACGATGTGGCGATTAAAGAAGTAGAACGCTTTGCGAACGTGAAAACCTTAGATGTCAGTACTAAGGAAGCGATGCTTAATGCTCAGGCGTTGATCATGAGAAAGGTGTAACTCTTTAAACCGCAAAGTTTATCATCTATAAAGTTAACTAGATCAAAACTAAAAAGACTCCGCTCAGGCCGGTTAAGGTGAAAGTGGAGTCTTTTTGTATCGCTTTCTAATGTATAAGCTCAGCCCTTAAAAAGGGTGGTACTTAAATACGTCTTCAACCATTGAGTTGAGCAAATCGATATCGTCACAGGTTTTGGCGTAGGTACGCAGGCCTGCGATCTGAACCTGAACATGTCGAGCAAGTTGCGTCGGCTCGCGCTCTGTACTGATCTCACCCAGTTCTTGCGCTTCTGTAATCAACTTGGCGAACTCACCTTCCATGATCTTTAGTGATTTCTTCGCTTCTGCTAATAGCTCTGCGTGTTCATCTGTCAGCTCTGCGACCGTTTTAGCCAGCATACACATGCCATTTGGCGAACTTTGTTTTGATTCGACAACCGCACGTTTCACGAAATTTTCGAGCGCTTTGATCGGCGAATCCGTCTCACTGCGGAAGCGGTTCAGATTGAGAATGCCGAGTTCGGTATAGCGAGCCAATGTTTCTTTAAACAAGCCTTCTTTGCTGCCAAAAGTCGCGTAGATGCTGCCCGGACGCATATCAATCACGTCTTGCAGGTTGCGCATAGAAGTGGCGTGAAAGCCCTTTTCCCAATACAGGTTCGTTGCTTTATCTACTACATCTTGTCTATCGAACTTCGCAGTCTTGGCCATAACATCTACTTCATTAATCTGAACATATGTTCAATATTTTATGCTGAACGCCCGTTCTAGTAAAGGTGTGTTTATTGTCGCTCAAACCAAGGTAAATCAATATGGATGAAATCCCCATTAATTGGTTGAAACTCATTGTTAAATGGCTTCGCGCTCAAGTTCTTATTTGTCTATTTGCTTTCTCACCACAGAGCGAACGTGATCGGTTTCTAATGTACCACCACACAGCGTTTGGTGAGTGAGCAGTCCGATAAGAATGGAGAACAGCGGTAGCGCGTTCTTTTCATCAACGTATCGAGCAATCAATTGCTGATACTTTTCGTTGGCAATGGCCATGCTCGGATCCTGGGCGACAGCGTCCTGACCAATCACATCAATGTAATCAAAAACTAATTTCATTTCTTGGAAGTGACGCGACTCTATCGCTTGGAAGATCTGAACGAAGTTTTCAATTTTCTGTTCTGTAGTTGCCTCAACTGCAAGTGGCAGTTCTGCGAGGTTTCCACCATCGTGTCGCACAATGGCTTCGGTTGCTGCCTTAAATAGTTCGTCTTTACTTTTGTAATAGTGATAGACCGCACTCTTGCTCATGTTGAGATGTGAGCAGAGTTGTCTCATTCCCAACTCTTTATAACCAAACTCCAAAAACACACCAGCGGCTTTCAGTGCGATCTCTTCGCGTCTTTGGTCATGATCGACGATCTTTGGCATGAGTCTTCCTCGGAATTCAATAGTTGAAGGTTCAGTCAATTTAGGCATCACCAATAGCTTAATGTAGCTGATGAATGTCATCTTAGTTTAAATTAGTCCAAGTGGTCAAAAATAATTCTTTACAGTGGTTAAACTTTGATCTAATTTTAAAAGACCAAGTGTTCCAAATAAAAATAAGACGACTATTCGAGGTAACTATGAGAATTGATTGGAACCTACCCTCATTCAGAGCGGGCTTCTTAGGCGGACTTGATAAGTTTATTGGCCCCGGTGCCACATCAGCAGAGAAGAACCTGCAACTGTACATTCCGTTCATAGCGGGTGCGCTTATTGCAGCTTATGCTAATCACGCAGAGTTGGGCTGGTCTTGGGGTCAATACTTGGCAGCGGTTTTGTTAACGATTGATATGCTAGGTGGCGTGATCACCAATGCGACATCAAGCGCTAAACGTTGGTTTCACAGAGAAGGGGAAGGCTTTGAGCAACACATGACCTTTATCGCTATTCACTTCATTCAGTTAACGTTATTCAGTTGGCTGTTCTTGGATTTAAATCTAATGTGGGTAGCAGTGACGGGTGGCTACATGATGTTGGCGTGTGCCTTGGTACTGAAAACCGAGCTTTACCTTCAGCGCCCAGTTGCTTTGACTCTATACACGCTAAGCTTAATCATATCGCTTTATGTCGTCGAATCACCTGTCGGCTTAGAGTGGTTCTTACCTGTGTTCTATTTGAAGTTACTGATCAGCCATATTCTAAGAGAAGAGCCTTATCGTCCGGAAAACGAAGCTATCTAATCAATGAGGCTTTTTAATAAATGGGGTTATCTATAAATGAACGTAACGAATGAGCTCAAAAGCCGAATTTTGGTGGCAGGGGCGACAGGATACTTAGGTCGTCATCTTATTGAAGCGCTCCAAGCGTGTGATGCTGATTTCAAAGCGCAGGCTCGCAGTGCTGACAAATTGAAGGATCTCGGCCTAAACGACTCTCAAATTCAAATCGCACAAGTGACCGATTCCGATAGCCTAAAAGGTTGCTGCGATGGAGTGGATATCGTCATCTCTTGTGTTGGAATCACACGTCAGAAAGAGGGACTGAGTTACATGGATGTCGACTATCAAGCCAACCTAAACCTATTGGAAGAAGCTGAACGAGCAGGCGTCAAAAAGTTTGTTTATGTCTCGGCGTTTAGGGCCAATGTCATCAAAAGTGTTCGCTTACTCGAGGCCAAAGAACGGTTTGCATGCCGCTTATTGGTATCTGAACAGTTAGCACCTTGTGTGGTTCGTCCCAATGGATTTTTTGCAGATATCGAAGAGTTCTACAACATGGCTCAGTCGGGAAGGGTGTACTTGTTTGGTTCGGGTGATGTGCGTTTGAATCCGATTCATGGCGCAGATTTGGCAGACTTTATTTTGGCATCATTGCCTAATGCCGAAAAAGAATTGGATGTGGGCGGTCCTGATGCCCTTAGTGCTACACAAATCGCAGCACTTGCGTTTCAGTCTCAGGGTAAAATGACGCGGATCACTTACATTCCCGATTGCGTGAGAAAGTTGGCTCTGAGCGTGATAAGACGACTACCGGAAAATCGAGTTGGTCCTGCGGAGTTTTTCTTGAGTGCAATGGAAGGGGATGCCATTGCACCTTGTTTAGGAAAGCATCACTTAAGTGATTACTTTTCCCAGCTTAATAAGGAGTCCAATAAAGGTTAGTGATCGACTACTTCTACGGTTTTATGTTGCGCGCCGTAATAGGTGCCTTCATCGATGGTATACATCAAGGTTTCTTGGCACTCTGGGCAATCGAATTCTTCATTCGGTTCGATAGCGGCTTCTTCTACCCATTCCCATCCGATATGTTCTTCGCAAGCGGGGCATTCCATAAAATATCTCTCATTTGTTGTCGCATATTTATTGCGAATTTCTACTTTAACAACTCGGCATTATACATATTTAGTTAACGAGGAATAGACAGTTAATTGGCGAAGAATAGGGCGTTGGTTAGCGGTGAATTAATAGCTAGCGAGTGTTGAATCTATAGTTATTTCTAAATATACAGCTGTCTCTGAGCACATAATTGGTGCAGTTCTACCCCTTTGGGATAGTAAGAAAAATGTCAATTTTCAGTCGCTTACGTCAATAATATGTTGTTGCACATTTTTTTCGTTCACTAAAGTTGCATAGCTAACAGTTTTATCGATAAATCAATGTACTTTATAAGGTTAAATGTTACTTTCACCGCCTACCGATCTGCGTGGCACGGTAATTGAACTGCATTTATTAAGTTGAATAATTATACGATCACCATTGAGGCGCATTCGCTAGAAATGTGCCTAGTGAGATGACCGAGAAAGATTTGTTAGCCGCTAGGGAAATAAAAATGAATTTAACCGATATGTCTTTTAAGCAAAAAATCATCGCTTTGCTTACTTTACCGATCTTAGGGTTTTTATGGCTTAGTGTTTCTGCGATATCCAAAGGCGTAGAAACCACCAGTGAAATGTCTTCATTGAATCAACTGACACGCTTGTCGGTTGTATACAGTGAATTGGTGCATGAGTTGCAGAAAGAGCGCGGAATGACGGCTGGTTTTATCGGCTCACAGGGTACTAAGTTTGTTAGTGAGCTACGAGCACAAAGAACCAGTGCGGATAACAGACGCAATCAGAGAACCGAATACTGGCAGTCTGCAGAAATCGACTTGCCGCAGATCTCTCGTCTGAATACTGAAATCAGCCAAAGCCTCAATCAAATTACTTCAATTCGTAATCGCGTCGATTCTCAGTCGATCCAGCTTTCTGAAGCTTTGGGTTACTACACCAAACTTAACGCAAAGCTACTTAGCGTATCAGCCTTGATCGCTGAGCTAAGTTCTGACGCCACCATCACGACTGAAACCATCGCTTATTATAACTTCCTTCAAGGTAAAGAGCGTGCGGGTATTGAACGTGCGGTTCTCAATAACACTTTCTCTAAAAATGAGTTTGGCCCGGGTATGCTGGTTAAATTCATCTCTTTGGTGACTGAGCAAAATACCTATTTCTCGAACTTTGAAGTACTGGGTAACCCAGACAATGTTCGCTTTTTTGAACAACAATTGAATGACCGCTCGGTCGCGGAAGTCGAGAAGCTTCGTGATGTGGCTGAATCTAAAATGAGCGGATTTGATGTCGACCCTGTGTACTGGTTCGCGCAATCAACGGCGCGCATTGTTCAGCTGAAAAAGACAGAGAACCAACTGGCAGACTCTCTTATTGCATTGACTGATCAGAAAACTCAGCAAGCTCAATCAGCAATGATGGGCAGTATCACGATGTTTGTTGTGATCACCCTGTTTGCGACCTTTATTAGCTTTAAAGCCATTACAGATTTAACAACTCGAGTTAAAGATCTAACGCGTGTACTTTCTAAAGTCCGTCATGACAATGATCTAACCGTTCGTGCGACTTACGAAGGTAACAGCGAATTGGGTCAAATTTCGTCATCGCTTAATGAAACACTAGAGAAGTTCTCTGGGGTTATTGATAGCTTGTCTCAATCTAGCCTAACACTCGCTTCAGCAGCCGAAGAGACAGCGCAAACTTGCCAATACAACTCTAATACTTTGGTTGAGCAGCAAGACCAAATCGGCTTGATTGCAACAGCGACAGAAGAGCTTTCGGCAACGGTGAGCGAAGTTGCGGCTAAAACACAGCAAACAGCAAGTTCAGCTAAACTGGCTGACGAACAATCACAAGCAGGCTTGAGCACGGTTCAGCACTCTTACCAATCGATTGAGACCTTGGCTTCTGAGATTAACGGCCTCGCTGAAAAAATCACTCATCTACACGAAAGTAGCAATAACATTAACAGCGTGATTGATGTGATTAAGTCGGTTGCTGACCAAACCAACTTACTCGCACTAAACGCGGCGATCGAAGCGGCTCGTGCGGGTGAACAAGGTCGTGGCTTTGCCGTCGTTGCCGATGAAGTTCGTACTCTGGCGCAGCGCACTCAAGAATCCACCTTGGAAATTGAAGGCTTCATTAGCTCTCTACAATCAGACGTGCAAACCGCGTTTAACGTGATTGATAACAGCAAGAAGATGTCTTCAAGAGCAGTTGAAGATTCACGAGGAGTAGAGCAGACGTTGCAAGATATTTCAGGTGCTGTGAGCGAAATATTCAGCATGACAGAGCAGATCGCAACTGCGACCGAAGAGCAAGCGGTCGTCACTCAGGATATCGCTCAGAACGTTGTGGCGGTAGAGCAGAAGTCGACAGAATCTACGACGGGTGCAACGCAAATTGCCGCAACAGCTAAAGAGCAAGCTGAACTGGCAACATCACTGAAAGAGCTTTCGAATACGTTTAAGAGTTAGCAGCTTAGAGCTAGAAGCTTTCTATCTTATATAAAAATGTCCCGCTTAGTGCGGGACATTTTTTTAAGAGTAGAAACGACCAGTAGAGTCGCTTAGAGCTCGAATAGTACGTCTGTGCGAATAATGTATTTCGTCCCAGAAAGTATCGGCGCAGAGCCATGAATACAATGGGCGGGGTGCGTACCGTGAGGAAAACAAAGCACGCTGCCGCTTGGTGTTCTAACCGATTCTATATTCGCGCTCTCCTGATGATGCCCTTGACGACGAGCAGGCTTACTCGGGTCATTACGGTTAACCATAAATTGGGTTTCGCCACCAACGAAGTCATCACTCAATAGAATCAAGAAGGTATACATGCTCCAACGGTCACCATACGCGTCATCGACTAGCTGTTCATTCACCACCTGACTGCCAGGCCATGATCCATCGGTGTGCATCTTAAAGAAATCCCCTTCATCGTAACGATAAAAGCGGAAACGACCGTTAATACCCAGAGGCTTCACATCAGCAAAGTGGCCGTATTTATCAACGAAATGATCTTGGCAGCGCTTCCAAATAACGTCGAGAGTTTCAGTATCTGCGATCAAGTTGAGATTCTGATTGTGGCGAACTTCTCTTGGTAGAGACACGGCAGCATCTTCTGTAAATCCAAGCTTGTTGGCTTCATCCAGTATGCGCTGAACTTCTTCGGGAAGCAGCACATCTCGCAACTGGAAAGCACCGGGAACGTTGTCTACTTCAACGCGTGATATCGCGTTAACGTTCTTATCAAGTGCAAATGGGTTTGCAGATTTTGGTGCCCAAACAGGAAGGTCACTGCGCTGGGTACCTGACTCGCGTCGAACGACATAAAAATTTTCATTGTTATTCATTATCAACCTCTATCTTGAAACTACTTTTACTTGTGCAAACTGACGGTGCCCGTCAACCGAGCCGTGGTAACCAAGGCCACTCTGTTTCGCACCAACCCATGGAGCATCACCACTGCCGCCTTGTCCTTGATTAATGCCAACCATGCCAGCATCAAGTTCGTCAGCAACGTCATTGACGCCTTGGTTTCCAAAGACCACAGCACCTAGGCCGTACTCACTGGCGTTGGCTCGCTCAATCGCATCTTCAATGTCGGAGTAGCGACTGATCGAGACAACTGGACCGAAAGTCTCTTCTGTTTCCAGTTTCATTTCTGCTGTCATTCCGGTGATTACTGTAGGGCGGATATAACGCTCAGGTTGCTCAGAACTGCCTAAAAGGAAAGTCGCTCCTTTCTGTTGCGCGTCTTCTAACTGTTCGACAATCTTGCGATGTTGTGTGGCATTAATGATTGGTCCGACATTGACGTTCGGCATATCCCACGGGCCAATCTGGTACATGTTGGCGATCTCGGTGACACGTTGTTCAAATTTTTCAGCGATACGATCATCAACATAGATACGTTCAATCGAAGTACACATTTGCCCTGAGTTCTCAAAGCTGCCTGCGACGGCAAAGCGAGCGGCCTGTTCTAGGTTGGCATCACGCATCACAATCATTGGGTCTTTGCCACCTAGCTCCATGACCAATCGTTTTACCTTGCTCGCTGCACGTCGCATGATGTCTTGGCCTGTTGCTTTTGAGCCAGTGAACGCGATCATTTGGATGTCGCCTTCGACTAATGCTTTGCCTGTTTCACCATCACCTTGCATCACGGTCAAGACATTCTCTGGTAAGTACTTTTGCAGTTCACCAAAGAATGCTTCAGCGATGAGAGGGGTCTCTTCTGAAGGTTTTAGAATCACGCTATTGCCGGCGACCAGTGCTGGCACAATGAGGTTGTTTGCCATCATCACCGGGTAGTTCCAAGGAGATATAACTCCGACAACACCTAGTGGACGGTATTGAAGTTCTGTTGAGCCGGATAATTTTCGAGTGTTGAGTGCACGTTGAGCATCTTCTGCATAGTGCTGACCCATGTAGATCGCACCGGTTGCTTCTCCGGTCGCGCGACGAATGTCTTTACCCATTTCACGAGCAAGTAACTGTGAGAGGGACTCTTCGTACTTATCAAGTTGTTGATAGGCTTTGATAATGGTCAGCACTCGCTCGTTCATCGAAAGTTTGCGCCATGCTTTTTGTGCTGCTTTTGCTTTGTGGATGGTTTGAGTGACTTCTTCAGCCGAAGTGTGGTTTACCTCGCCAAGGAGTTCACCGTTACTTGGGTCAAAGGATTGAATGGACTTGCTCATGTTTGTCGGCTCCGCTGCATTTTTAGTATCGGCATCATTATTATTGAATAGTTCGATAACTAGATATCTAAAAATCCCGATATATTGATTTTTAAAAATGATATTCGTCATAAAGGATGGCGTGATTCCATCCAGTTTTCATCTTGCTATCTAACTGCTGTTCTGTTGATTTTTGTTCTTTTCAACTACAGGGAATCAGACAGCGCTTTCAGGAATTTCTCGATGTATTCGTCATTACGCTTGTAGTAAGTCCACGAGCCAATGCGTTTTGATGTCACTAACTTCGCACGCTGCAGGTTCGAGAGGTAAGAAGAAACGGTAGATTGAGATAAGCCACTCTTCTCCTGAATAATGCTAACGCATACCCCCTCAACATCGGTATCAACGAGTTGTTTCTCTAAGTTAAAGTGCTCTTGAGGCGACTTAAGCCAATGAAGAATATCTCTGCGTACAGGGTTGTTGATGGATTTTAAAATTTCGTTCACGTCTGACATGGTGTTTGACTGCTATTTCCGATTTAAATGAAATATACCCTTGAAACTAAGATATCGCAATATGTCGATATCTATTTTCGGTGTCTGCCAATTTGGCGTTACGGTGTCTGCCAATCCGACGTTGCGGGATCTGAGTATCGATTTGTTTTGGTAAAGCTTGTTCGCTATTAACTAATGAACAATCCCCAAGTTACTCGCTCAAAGCAAAGTAACTTAGGGATAAGGCTCAATTTTAGGCGTTTACTGACATCTCTATAAGCGTATCTTTCTGGTTTAACTTTGAGACTAAAGCGCTTGTCCGTTAACCGACAATTTCACATCAATGTTGCCACGAACCGCATTTGAGTAAGGGCAAACTTGGTGCGCCGTTTTCACAAGCGTAACAGCTTGTTCTTGCTCTAGATCCAGTTGAATCGATAGAGCAACAGTTAAAGCAAAGCCACCGTTTTCATTTGGTCCGATACCGACTGTTGCAGTGGTTGGCGCCGATGCGATTTTGATTTTCATCTCTTTCGCAACGTGAAGTAGAGCATTTGAGAAACACGCAGAGTAGCCCGCAGCAAACAGTTGCTCAGGGTTGGTCGCTTCACCTGTTCCGCCCATTTCTTTAGGGTAGCTCAACGCCACTGAAAGCAGATTGTCATCAGTAGAAACTTGGCCGTTACGACCCGCCGTTGCTGTTGCAGAAGTTGTGTAGAGTGTTGTCATTGTTTTAGTCCTTAATTATGATTTTGTGCAATTAAATTGTGTACAACTTAATTTTGAAGCTAGCTTAATTGATAAAATTTGAGCGCGCAAGTATATTGTGCACAATTTAAATTATTGGTGAGGCGATCATGAGCGACCAAGATGACTATCTAAAGCTGGATAATCAGGTGTGTTTCGCGCTGTATAGTGCATCGAATGCAATGAGTAGAGCGTATCAACCTTTGCTGAAAGCACTTGATCTTACTTACTTGCAATACATTGTGATGATGGTGCTTTGGGAAGAAAAAGAGATAAATGTCAAAGCGCTAGGCGCAAAAACGCATTTAGATTCAGGCACCTTGACGCCACTACTCAAGCGTTTGGAAGTGAAAGGTTATGTGCTTAGAACTCGCAGTATTGAAGATGAGCGAGTTCGAGTTATCACGTTGACACCTGCAGGGGTAGAGCTCAAAGAGCAAGCGCAGACCGTGCCAGTAGAAATGCTTTGTCTTTCTAAGATGAATGAAGATGAGCTTAAATCGCTAAAAGCACAGTGTGAGCAGTTGCTTGGCAATTTGACCAAGTAAGTACTTGTAGTTTTCGGCAATGATAATAAGAAAACGAAAAAGCCCGTTAGTCCTACTGTTAATTAGTTACGATTGCTAATTCGAGTAAGACTAACGGGCTTTTTGTATCTGCTGTCTTCTAAATGACAACAGATAGTCTATTCAATTGGGATTTATCCCATAAACCAAGATACGAAAATCAACGCACCAAAGCCGAATGTTGCCATTAGTGCCGTGTCGCCACCGGCTGCAGTATAGCTGCCTTCGGTTTGTAGGTGAGGGAAGTCAGGTCTACGAACCTTAACCACCATTGCAAGTGGTCCCCAGATTGCTAGGAACACCAATACCATCCCTGCGTAATCCAGCATGCTGACAAACTGGCTAGCGAACAGCTCTGCTAATGCCAAAGGTAAGATGAAGGTCAACGCATAAGCCAACGCTTTGTTGTTGGTCACCGCATCTTTGTTTTGGTCGTAAAGCGCCATCGAGACTCCGAGGAAAGAGGTTACCAATGCCAGTGCTGAGAACAGTGCAATCACCACTTTCAACCAAGCAGATTGGCCGCTGAACGCAGAGATCAACTCAGATATATTGTGGAACTGACTGATCGCGTCTGTGCCAAGATTGCCAATAATTGCGAATAACCAAGTGAGGTAGCAAATTAATGGAATCACAGAACCAAGCAGAATCATATTGCGGATCTGTTTTTGAGTCGCTTCTCGGTTGTAGATAACCAGTGACGGGATCACCACCATAGAGGCAAAACTGGTAAAGATAACCGCGCTGTATTGCACCACATCATTAGCGGTGTATTTGCTGGTTTGAGTCAGGTAATCAAGACGAATATTACTAAACAAAGAGGCAATAACAATAAGCAGCATAATCACCATCATGATGAATAAACCTCGATTTAATTTGTCGATATACGACTTACCCGCCACCACAATTACACCCATTAATAGGCTGAAAATGGTATAGGCAACCGATGTAGACACATCGACGCCAACGTCGAGCAGCAGCTTGTGAATGATGTCACCGACACCCAAGATATAAGCGATCAGCATGCATACCAGCAACAGGTAAAAGAGTGCATTGATGAAGTGTTTACCTTTACTGCCAAGCGTTAAGTAAGCAACGCTGCTCATGCCACTGTTGTCTTTCGTTTTTGTACAAGCTTCCGCTAGTAGAAGCGCAGAGTAGGTGGTGCCGATAAAGATAAGTAGCATCAGTACTGAGCTGATCATGAAACCAAATTGAGCCAATACCATCGGAATGGCCAGCATGCCCGCACCTAATGCAGTCCCTGAAAGAATCAAAGAACTGCCGAATAATTTCATATTCAAGAAAACAACCTCGAAGTATCCAAATAATTTTTAGTTGGATTGTAAATATTTGTTGCCAAGACTAACAAATTACTCAGTAAAGTTAGGGGTTAATTTCTAATAAATTTTGAATTTCTCTAAAAAAATTACGAAGCAATTTGCGAAGAGTATGGTTGGGTGAATTAGGTGTTCGGCAGGTGAATTGTTTTAGCCTTTTTATAACCTTTGTAAATTAATCGACGTTCAATAACTCGCACTGCACCTCTGATTGAGAGATGCCTTTATTTCAGCAAAACTCAGTCCAAACCTTGCTTATTTAGTGAATCTCTGTCGGATTTTTATATCTAGCACACTCTATTTGATGAGCCCCAATCAATAGACTTCTTGAGAGAGCATGGGGGTTTGTCGTAAATGGAAAGATCCGTTGTCGTAGATGCCACTCGGTAGTTTTGCATTTCGCTCTTATTATCCTCACATCAATTATGTGGGGGTGTTATGTATCGTTTTCTATTTTGTAGTTTCGCACTTGTGCTTTTGTATCCAACGGCCATTGATCTGTACTTGGTTGGGTTACCTCAAATCGCCGCGGACTTAAATGCCTCTGAGGCTCAGCTCCATGCCGCGTTTTCTATCTATCTGGCCGGTATGGCAACGACTATGTTGTTCGCGGGTAAATTTGCCGATAGCGTAGGGAGGAAGCCCGTCGCCATTTTCGGTGCAATTGTTTTTACTCTCTCGTCGACGTTGGGCGGGGTTGTGAGCAGTGCTGAGCCGTTTCTTATCGTGCGTTTTTTCCAAGGTGTTGGTGCTGGATCTTGCTATGTGGTGGCGTTCGCCATCTTACGAGATGTCTTAGACGATAAAAGGCGTGCCAAGGTGCTGTCGATGTTAAATGGCATAACTTGCATCGTTCCAGTACTCGCGCCTGTGATTGGTCATCTAATCATGACTGTTTATCCATGGCCGAGTTTGTTCACGACCATGGCGGGCATGGGTGTAGTGGTGTGCTTATTATCTGTGTTGGTGCTAAGAGAGACTAAGCTCAACATCAAAGATAATGGGTTAGCCAAAGCCTCTCTCTCTGAGAAATCGCGCTTACCTGAGAAACCTGTAACCCTTCATTCGACTTCAATCGAAACGTTTAAAGAGCCGTTGTTTATTAGCCGAGTGATCATGACCAGTTTCGGCGTGACCACAATTCTCACTTATGTGAATGTCTCTCCACTGTTGATTATGACAGAGCTTGGCTTCGATAGAGGTCAGTACTCTTACACCATGGCATTAACCGCCTTGGTGAGCATGTTGGTGTCATTTTTAGCCCCATTTGCATTGAATGTGTTTAAGCAGAAAAGCTTAATACTGACCTCTCAAACTTGCTTCATTGTGGCTGCTATTTTGTTAATAGCCTCGATGGATGGTGGATTAGGACATTACGTGACATTAATCGGCTTCGCTTTCGTGTGTGGTGGATTCTCGTTAGGCTTTGGTGTCGCGATGAGCCAAGCATTGAGCAGTTATTCGCAGCGGGCAGGTGTGGCTAGTTCGATTCTTGGTGTTTCTCAAATATGTACGTCGGCATTGTTTATCTGGTTTATGGGCATTATTGGACTAAGTGCATTGAATATGTTGATATTTATATTAGCTGTTGGTGGAGTTATCAGTATTGCTCTAATACTATGGGTAGGTCCCTCTCAAGTTAAAAGTGATTATGAAGAAGCCACTAGCCCGTCTTGATCTGAACCTGTTGTTCACTCTGCAATTGCTGTTGCAGGAGCAGAGTGTTTCAAAAACAGCGAAAAAGCTGAACGTCACGCCTTCTACGGTGAGTAAATCACTCACCAAGCTTAGAGATTGGTTTGATGATCCTTTGTTTGTGAAAACGCCAAGGGGATTAACGCCAACGCCACTTGCACTGAGCATGGTAAAAGATCTTCAAGACTGGCTGCAGATTGGAAGCCAAATACTGACGACTCGTGGTGACGAAGCGCCAAAAGATGTGCGTTTGAATCTAGAGGCAGAATCTCCTTTATCTCTGATCATGCTTAACGAGTTGACGCAAAGCGTGTCTCAACGTTACCCCAACGCGAAAATCAAAATGCGTAACTGGGACTACGATTCGATAGATTCCATCGTACGTGGCGAATCGGATATTGGATTTTCAGGGAGAGAAAGCCATCCACGTTCGAAAGAATCCCTAGACTTACTACCTTATTTCATCGACTTCGAGGTTTTGTTTCACGACTTGCCGGTTGTGTATTTGAGAAAAGATCATCCCGCCTTGAAAGAAGAGTGGAATCTTGAGGCTTTCCTTAAATACCCCCACATCAATATTGTGTGGGAGAAAAGTGAAACATGGGCACTAGATGAAGTGCTTACTGACCTACAACTAGACCGAAATATCGTACTGACTTTAGCTGGTTTTGAGCAGTCGTTATTTATGACCGCTCAATCGAATCACACCATGACTACCGTTGCGCCGAATTACTGTCGACGTTACGTTGAACAACTCCACCCCAATCTTACCTGTCTACCTATCCCTTTAGATGAAGAAAACGTCAAAAAGCTGCTGATCCCGTTCACCATGATTTGGCACAAACGCAATGCCTACAACCCCATCGTTTTATGGTTAAAAGACACGCTCAGAGAGCTTTACCAATTTGAAGGGAAAAGTGTCTAACCTTGTGATGAAATTAGATGTTCTGAAGGCTTGTACCGTTGATATTGATCGTTGATTGAAATAAGAATGCAGACTTATAAGCGAGCCCGCCAGTTGATGCCTGGTGGGTTTTTTATTTTTAATCATGGGGTTAGGGTTAGCCCATCTAAAATAAAATCGGTTTTTTCTTAATTGTTGATTCGATAAATAGAATGAAATTGAACGAGTGTTCAAAATAACGCTTGAACGATCGTTCTGGTTTGATCTATATTGTTTTCACACCAACGGAGAATAGTCATTAATTGCTCCGTGATTGAATAACTTTAGAATCATAAATTGATAGGGATAAAACAATGAGCAACTTCAAAATTCATTCAGTAGAATCAGCGCCAGAACAAAGCCAACCTATTCTTGAAGGTGCTAAAAAGCAGATGGGCAGAGTACCGGGTCTTTTCGGTGTGTTGGCTGAATCTCCAAACACACTTAAGGCTTACACTCAGCTTCATCAGGCGTTTAGTGACTCATCTTTCGATGCTGAAGAGCTGACGGTTGTTTGGCAAACCATCAACGTTGAACACGAATGCCACTACTGCGTTCCTGCGCACACAGGTATCGCACATTCAATGAAGGTTGATCCTGCAATCACCGAAGCACTTCGTAATCGCACGGCTCTACCCACTGAAAAGCTGCAAGCACTGCATGACTTTACGCTGAGCATGGTACGCAACCGCGGCAATGTACCTGAAAGTGAAATGGTCGCATTCTTCGAAGCGGGCTACGGTCAGCAACAGGTGTTAGAAGTGATTCTTGGCTTGTCTCAGAAAGTGATCAGCAACTACGTAAACCGCGTTGCCAAAACGCCAGTAGACAAAGTATTTGAACAGTTCGCTTGGCAAGGTTAATCGCTTTTAAGTAAGCCAAGATCTGATAATGATGAAAGCCCCGCTCAGTTGAGTGGGGCTTTGTTGTTTGGATTGAATGTGGAATTAACAAGGTTATCTAACGTACGTGCTTAGCGATTATCTTCGCTAATGTCACAACCCCTTCTTTCCACTCTTTGTTCTCTTCAATATTGGCGACAGTGAAGCGTAAGCAGTGTTTATATTGGTCATTCGTCCCAAACACAGTACCGGGTAAAATTCCCAATTTATGCTTTAAACAATCTTGGTAGACGGCATAACTATCGACCGACTCTGGCAACGTTATCCAGTTTAAAAAAGATCCTTCTGGCTTCGATAAATGATAACGCCCTTCAAGATGAGGATAGCTATCCAATGCTTGTATTAACAAGCTTTGAAACTGCTTTTGATTGGTTTGGTAGAGTCGTTTCATTTTGGATAAGTGACTGCGGTATTTGCCTGTGGTGAGGAATTGACCCACCGCGGATTGCATCAGGTTTGAACTGCCCATGTTGTCGCATAAAAGGTACTTTTCGACTAAAGGTTGGTAGCGACCCGATAGTAACCAGCCGATTCGCAAGCGTGAGTCTAAGGTTTTAGACAAGGAGTTGACGTAGATGACTCTATCTTGGTCATCAAGCTCTTTGAGGCTAGCGATTGGTGTATCGAACGCCAAGCTACCGAACACATCGTCTTCGATAATTGGTAAAGATCCGGTGATCTCCAGTAATGCTTTTCGATTCGCCAATGGCATTCTTGAGCCGGTTGGGTTAGTAAAGTTTGGCGTTAGCAGTAAGGTTTTCACTTCCCATTTGTCCAACGCACTCTGTAGTGATGGGATATCAATACCGTGGCTAACGCTGCTTGGGATTTCAAGGGCTTGCAAGCCAAGTGATTCAAGTAAAAGTAGATTGCCGAAGTAACAGGGCGACTCGACCGCCACGATGTCACCGGGCTTGGTGAGCGCACGTAATGCCAAACTGATCGCCTGTTGAGCACCATGAGTAATCGCAATCTCTTTCGATCCCGCGGGTACGCCTAGATCATGGGTGATCTTTAACAATTGCTTTACTAATTGCTCGTCTCCAGGAGGCAGTTGGTAATAACCGGGAAGCTGAGTTTGTAAACGGCTATGGCGACCGATTTCGGCATACAAGCTTCGAATCGCAGGATTGTTGATGTTCGGGTGCGCGGAGCCTGCCAACAGTTTTAGGCGGCCTTTCGGGCGAGAGAGTACCGATTTGGTGACGGATAAGAGGTCCACTTTTTGAGGTTGGCTTGGTGTATCCCAGCTGGTGGTGTTCGGTGTTTTTACGCGATAGCCAGATTTAGGTACCGAGTAAACCCAACCCGTTGCTTCGAGTTCTTGGTAGGCACGAATTACGGTATTTTTGCTTACGCCAAGCTGTTCGCTTAACTGGCGGATCGAAGGAAGACGATCATCTGGGTGAAAGAGCCCTTTATCAATTTGAGCCTTAATATGTTGTTCGGTAGCAAGATATTTATTGCCGCTGAGTTCTGCTTCCACGTTTTTCTCCCTCGTTGCTCACTTTTAATCTGTAACCATTTAAAGTGTTATATCTGTGTCTTTATTAGTTATCTGTACCCAACTAAGGTAACAGCATTGATGAAGAGTTGACCAGAGGTTTGTAATGCTGATTAAAATGATTCCGTTTGTGTTTGTAATATTGTGGTCGTCAGGCTTTGTTGGCGCACGTCTTGGTGTTGAATATGCCGAACCCGCAACGTTACTCTCACTGAGGATGGTGGCCAACGTAGCGCTGTTCTTGGTTTTGATTGCAATCCTTAAGCGTCGTATCCCTCGTGGTCGCGCATTCTTCCACGCTTGTGTGGTCGGCATCTTGATTCATGGTTTCTACCTTGGTGGCACCTATCTGGCGATTGATATGGGTATGCCCGCTGGGTTAAGTTCTCTACTTGTTGGCTTACAACCGATTCTGACTGCATTGATTATGATCAGCTGTACTTCGCAGCGTTTTAATTTTGCACAGTGGTTGGGATTAGCGCTTGGTTTTGCGGGTATCAGTTTGGTGTTGATGGGCAATATTGAATGGCAGTCAGACGACCAAAAAGGCTTGGCAACATTATTGTGTTTGGTTTCTTTGGTGGGTATTACCTGCGGAACTTTGTATCAGAAGCGTTTCTGTCAGGGGACAGATATGGTCGGCGGTGCGATGGTGCAATACTTGGCTTCTGCTGCGCTGTTTCTACCGTTCGCAATGCGTTACGAAACGATGCAAGTGAACTGGACTGTAGAATTCACGTTGACTCTAACCTGGCTGGTGGTGGTTCTGTCTTGTGTTGCCATCCTTTTGCTGCTTTACATGGTAGAGCACGGTGCATCTTCAAGTGTGGCGTCGGTGTTTTACTTGGTGCCACCGACGACAGCAATTCAAGCCTGGCTTATCTTTGGTGAGTCGTTCGATATCTACGGCGCGACGGGCTTCGCCTTGTCTGCCGCTGCGGTTTATCTGGTGGTGAAAAAGCCGGAATGGATTAAGGCTCGCAGGCGAACAGCGTTAGAGCGGTAAGCGTATTTCATCAAAATTAACTGGGTTTAAAGCCGAGTGATAGAAACAAAAAAGAGCCTGAATATTCAGGCTCTTTCTGTATCAAATATTGGCTAGCGACTATTGATTAGCGCTGCATTAAACAAGCGTAAGCCGTTGTAAACGGTGCTTCTTGGTATTGCTTAAGGCCAGTTTCTTTGAACTTCATCATAAGAGGGTTGCGCTTAAGGCTCTCCTTGATGTCAGCCGGTGATACAACGGTTACGTCTAGGCCGTCGATCAGTTGAATTGCTGCTTCTAGTTTGAAACCAAAGCCACCGCCAGCAAATTTGCCTTTAGTTTGGCGTTGACGAATCACAACTTTGTCTACTTGGTAATCTTCCATTAACTTTGCAAAAGAGAATTGAAAGTCTTTCATATTCTGCGTGTCGTTTGCGTCGCTAATCGCAACCTTTGAAACTCGGCAATCAGGGATATTAAATACACCATCTGACAGAGAAAGAAGACAGATGACAGCATCGTTACCTTTGATTTCAACACCACAAATTTTCATGTTCATACCTATTTACTTTTGAGCCGTACATTATGGTGCTATTTCCATTACTTCTCCAGTATTTGAGCATGTCTGTGGTAAATAAGTGTAAAAACCTCTTTGGCTCTACTTTTTAAAGTTGACCTTTGGTTGAATAATAGACAGCCGATTCAAGGGTAACGTTTGCTATGCGACTAGGTTCACAAACTTTTAGCTAGCTTTTATATTGATACTGTATATTATGCGCGCGTCCCTATTTACTGTGTGGTTATTAACCCCCTTATGAGTATCAACAACCTATCTATTAAGAGTAAAATTGCGATTCCACTAATGGTGATCGTGATTGTTTTCTCGACTGTTACTGTGCTTAATGTCATTAGATCTAATGCTCAGGCTGCGATCAACCATGAGCTGAATAATGTGGTTCAGCCCGTGCTAGACAATTTGGAAGATGGGTATCGTGACATTTACCAAGTTATCGCTTCTGCTCAAGGTCTATTACTCGCGAAAGACCAAGCGGCGATTGAGTACCAAAAATTTGAATTTAAAGATAATGCTTACAAAGCGGTTCCTCGTTTTGAAAGTGTGGAAACTTTATATACAGCGGGCGTGCTGGATCCTTCTTCTCGCAGTGAGTTGTCAAAGCTTGTGAACGCGATGAGCAAGTGGGTGGCGCTGCATGAACCAATGTTTGCAGATCCTGCTAGCGCATACCAATACAACATCAATTACTCGCCAGCATTAGACGCTGAGTTTGCAATCATTCGTGTTCAGCTTCGTGATATCAGAACCCTGATTGAACAGAAGCAGAAAGAGCTTCGTCAGCAAGCTGCTGACTCTATCGAATCAAGTAAGTTGATCATTGAAGTGGGTATGGCGGTCGCTGTTTTCGCTGCGCTTTTTGCGATGTGGTTATCTAACCGTTTTATCGTCCAACCAATCCAGAACGTAGAGAAAGCGATGAATGAGATCGCATCGGGCGACGGTAACTTGTCTCAACGCATGAAGGTTGAAGGCAACGACGAAATTGCTCGCTTAAGCTCCGCATTTAACCAGTTTGTTGGCAAGATCCATGTAACCGTGGAACAAGTTATTCTCACATCGAACGCAGTACGTGGCGAGATGGAAAACATCAAATCACTCACGCAAAGTGTTGCTGAGTTTTCTTCAAATCAGCAGCGAGAAAGTGAAGTGGTAGCTGCGGCTGTTCATGAAATGCAAGCAACTAGCGAAGTGGTCAGTGGTAATGCACTGGATGCCGCAACTGCAAGTAACGTTGCCAATCATGAAGTGGAATCGGCTGATACGACGCTGGGTTTAACCGTGACTTCTATTGAACGCCTTGCGCAAGATATCGAGAACGCGGGTGGCGTGGTTCAGGAGTTGGATACCGATGTGAAGAACATTGCTTCAATTCTTGGCGTGATCAAAGGCATTGCAGAGCAAACCAATCTGCTTGCATTGAATGCGGCGATTGAAGCAGCTCGTGCCGGTGAGCAAGGCCGTGGTTTTGCCGTAGTCGCAGATGAAGTAAGAGCGTTGGCGAGTAAAACTCAAGACAGCACTGGCGAAATCCAATCAATGATTGAACGCTTAGAAGTTGGCGCGAAACACGCGGTTGGTGTAATGACTGAAAGCAAAGTGAGTGGCGAGAAAACCATAGTTCAGGCAGGAACGGCGGCGTCTTCATTGAGTGAGATTCGCAACTCAATCGGCAAGATGAATGACATGAACACACAAATCGCGACGGCGGCTTCGCAACAGTCTCAAGTGTCTGAAGAAGTGAATAAGAATGTTCAACGCATCGCTGAAAGCACCATGCAAATGGTTGAGATGGCGAGCAGCGCAGAAAATGCATGTATGGCATTGGCCGAACAGTGTGAAGCGCTAGATAGCCTTGTGTCTCAGTTTGAAGTGTAATTTTCAAAATTAGACAGACGAATATGAGCTGATAATGGTTGCTCGTTTGAATTCCATTAATCAGCGCTGAACGAAAAAAAGCCCGTACTCTATGAGTGCGGGCTTTCTTTTTGACTAGGTGATCAGTTTTTAGATCTAATCAATCATTCGGTGTTAGCTGCTGCGACCGTCTTTGTATGTGTAACGGTAGTCAACTTTTACGTTCGCTTGGTAATGAATGTCGCCGTTCATATTCGTGATTTTCTTCACTTCCATATTCGCGTCATCAATCTTGAACGAATCGTATTTTGTTGTTTGTTGGAACTGTGGCAGTTCTCTAGAAAGCTCAAAAGGTGTCTTTGCGCTTAACTCGTCCATAAGGTTGGTGCCTGCATCGTATGCTTCGGCTTCACTAGCATATGTGTCAGATTTTAACGTTGTTTCTTGAATCGTTGTTTTAGTTGCTGCAAACGCTGTGGTGCTGAGTACAAGAGATGATGCAAGTATGATTAATTTCTTCATAGGGATACCTTACCTTGTTGTACTAGTGCTTTAGATATTCTCACCCTAGCAATAGGGGATAAGATTAATGTTAGGACAAAAATATGTTTCTGTAAGGGAATGACTATAGGTGCCGAAGATTTATGAACAGCGCATATCAAGCAAGGTGACACTGATATCTATCTTCAATACACTGTCTGGGTAACCATCGTTTAGCATAAGGTAAAAGCATGGCCAATTGGGAAGGGGTAAGTGAGTTTGTTGCAGTGGCAGAGCGTGAAAGCTTTACCGGTGCGGCGCAGAAGCTCGCTACGTCGGTGGCTCAAATCAGTCGTAGAGTAGCAAACCTCGAAGAACGACTCGCGGTGAAACTGCTCAATCGAACGACGCGTAAGGTTTCTCTAACAGAGGCTGGGCAACTCTATTATCAGCAGTGTAAGTTGCTGGTTGAAGGCTTAGAAATTGCTGAGCTTGCGGTCACGCAGATGCAATCCACACCAAAAGGCTTACTGAAAGTCACTGCGCCTGTGACTTATGGTGAGCGCCAGCTCGCCCCAATACTTCATCAATTTTTAAAGCTTTACCCACAAGTAGAACTTGAGTTGATGCTGACCAATCAAAAGCTCGATCTTATCGATTCTGGTGTTGATGTGGCGATTCGTCTTGGCCGCTTAGAAGATTCAAGCTTGGTCGCAAAGAAGTTATCGCAGCGACAGCTTTATGTATGTGCAAGCCCTGAATACATTGAACGCTATGGTGAGCCGCATACGCTCTCTGAATTGAGTCACCATCAATGTTTGGTCGGTGGCTTTGAACATTGGCGCTTCAAAGAAAATAAACGCCCTCGCTCGGTTCGTGTTAATGGACGAATTAGGTGTAACAGTGGCCTAGCCTTATTGGACGCCGCTAAACAGAGCATTGGCTTGGTTCAACTGCCAGAATATTACGTGAGTGAAGATCTAGAGTCGGGAGAGTTGGTCGAAGTGTTATCCGATTATCGAGACGACAAAGAAGGGATATGGGCGCTTTATCCTCAGAACCGTAACCTGTCTTCAAAGGTTCGCTTGCTTGTGGACTTCCTGTCTGAGCAATTGGATTAGTTCTATGACCCAAAGCCACAACAATTCAAAGGGTCAAGCCGAGCTGATCCTTAGCGTGTTCGACACCCTTGAGCAGCACTATGGCTATTTTGATTGGTGGCAAAGGGAAGACCCTTACGAGATAGTTTTGGGCGCTATTCTAGTTCAAAACACCAACTGGAAGAACGCAGAGAAAGCGCTCACCAACTTAGGCGATAAGTGCGATCCAAGCTCAGTAGCCGAGATGGGTCTTGATGATCTTGCCCAAAAGATTCGTTCGAGTGGCTACTACAATCAAAAAGCCATTAAGTTGAAGGCTGTGACTGAGTGGTTTTCGAAGTACCAATACGATATGTCTGTGGTGCGAGAACAGGACAAAAATCAGCTGCGAAAAGAGCTATTGGAAGTCAAAGGAATCGGTGGTGAAACGGCTGACGCGATTCTGGTGTATGCGATAGGTAAACCATCTTTTGTGATTGATGCGTACGCAAGAAGGATCTTCACTCGCAATGGACTCGATGTGCCTAAATCGTATGAAAAATTTCGAACCTTGATGGAAAGCGTGATCCCTCTAGATACTAAAAAGTACGGTCACTATCATGGTTTGCTAGTCGAACATGGTCAGCAGTTTTGTAACCCTAAGCCCAAGTGTGAACATTGTCCTCTGAATCAAAGTTGTGTTGAGGCTGAATTTGGGTCTTAGAGCCGTGCAATATGCTCCCTTACATCAATACCCCATTTAATTAGAAACGGGCTTCAGAGTAGAGATTCTGAAGCCCGTTCTTATTTAGTGTGAAAAGTCTTAACGTTAAGTAGCGCTTACTTGCTATTTATAAGCAGCGTTTACTTACTATTATAAGTAGCGTTTATTTACTATTTAATAGACCGTAAATGTCCTAGACCGTGAAGCGATCAACCAAGTGGTACAGCTCATTTGCGCGGCTGTTGAGGTTTTGGCTACCCGCACGGTTTTGATTCGCTAATGATGCCGATTGTGAGCTTTGATCGGATATCACCACAATGCGTTGAGATATCTCTTGGCCAACAATGTTTTGCTGCTCTGTCGCGGTAGCAATCAATGAGTTCATGTCCATGATCGTATCAATCGACTCTTGGATTTTCGCCAGTGCTGCGGCTGCGGCATTCGCTTCTTCCACCGTTTGAGCACTTTTATTTTGGCTCGAATCCATTGCTTTTACGGCAGCATCTGACGCGGCTTTTAGCTGCTGAATCATTTTATGGATGTCGCCAGTGCTTTCTTGAGTTCGGCTTGCCAGTTTACGAACCTCGTCCGCAACCACTGCAAATCCACGCCCTTGCTCACCTGCACGAGCGGCTTCAATTGCTGCATTCAGTGCTAATAAGTTTGTTTGTTCGGCAATATCTTGAATGACCGTCAGTGACGACGAAATGTTTTGTACATCACCTTCTAATCTAGATACCACTGTGTTGGCTTCTGACACTTCGCTAGCAAGACTAGCAACAGAGTTGGCAGCAGCGTTCACTATTTGTTGCGCTTCTTTGGCATTACCCTCTGCAAGCTTCGCTGAGTCAGCCGCCTGACTTGCGTTACTGGAGATCTCTTGTGCTGTTGTTGTCATTTCGGTCATTGCTGTTGCAACTTGTTCAGTCTCTTCACGCTGACCTGTGGCAATTTCATCAACCTGAGCGGCGCGAGAAGACATACTGCTGGTTTCAGCGACGACTTGCTGGCCAACATCACTCACGCTGCGGATGATGGTTTGTAGGCTAGCAACGAAGGCGTTGAAGTTCTCGCTGAGCTTAGTGAACTCAGGGGCTTTGAATTTTTCCATTCGAGCGGTTAAATCGGCCTCGCCACTTGCAAAGGCACTAATTGAACGATCGAACTGCTCAAGAGGTTGCATTATGGTGCGGTTTACTGCAACGGCAAACACAGCGACCACTAGGGCAATCAATCCGCAGAAAATCGCGATAGCAGTCAGGGAACTTTGTAGCGCGATATTCGAACTTTCTTTCATCTCGGCAATAACAGCGTCGATGTCATCGGTGTAGAAGCCGGTACCAAGCATTAAGTCCCATTGCGGAACAAATACTGAGTAGCTGAGTTTTGGTAACGCGACAGATTGGCCCGGTTTCGGGAAATAGTAAGTCGTAAATTCACCCAGTTTTGAGTTCTTGATCAGGTCTCGGATTAGGTAATTACCTTGCTTGTCTTGAAGGTCATAGTAGTTTTTACCAATACCATCGTTACTTTGTCCAACCACAACTCGGACACCTTTAGAGTCATAGCCAAAAATATAGCCTGATTCGCCATATTCTAGGGTTTTCAATGTTGGTAGAGCTTCTTCTAGTGTTGCCCCTTTATCTAAAAATGGGCTGATCGAAGAGTAGGCCATTTGCAGGTACGCTTTGAGTTCCTTTTCTTTCATCGCCATCATATTGCTACGCGTCGATTCTACTTGCTGTGCGGTTAGCTCGGTGCTCTTCATATACGTCACGCTCATCATGCCAATTGCCATTAGTAGCAAAGGAATGAAAGAGAGAATATAAAGGCGGTTTTTGATGGTTAGGGTCATTTCACGCTTCCTGTGTGATTTTCTCATACAATTTTCAACACATTATTAATGTGGTTTCAAAATGTAAATGGGCTTGTTGTCTAATTGTTACCCTAGAATATTTTTGTTTGATAAACATGATGGCGGTTAAGTTTTTAATGTGAGAAGCCTTGCAATTAAAGGCTTAAGAGCGAAAAAGCGAGTTTGTATCGATGCTTTTGAATTCGACGTTGTTTTGGTAGAATGCGGCCCTTTGTAGCACCTTGCTATGTTTATTCGTTAAGTGAGAAATATTCATGAACAAAAGCCATGTGATTATTGGTTTAACTAACCCAAAGAGCCCGACGAATGTTGGCGCTGTTATGCGTGCGGCTGGTTGTTACCAAGTCGACGAAGTTAAATACACAGGGCAACGCTACGAAAAAGCCGCTAAATTCCACACTGATACGAAGAGCGCAGCGCGCACGATCCCGCTTACTGCCGCTGAGTCATTTTTAGATAATCTTGACGCGGAAACTCAGATTGTGTGTGTAGAACTAGCAGAAGGTGCGACACCACTGCCTCGTTTTAAACACCCTGAAAATGCTATCTATATCTTTGGTCCTGAAGATGGCTCAATTTCTCAAGATGTTGCGGATAGAGCTGATCACGTTGTGTATGTACCAACGGTTGGTTGCATGAACTTGGCTGCGACGGTTAACGTGCTGCTTTATGACCGCCTTGCAAAGTCAGATGAAATGGATGAGAGCAACGAGCTGATTAAAAAGAGCCGCGATAACCGTAATCACTTGCAAGTGAAGCAGGGCTAGATATCGTTCTAATCGTATGTGGTCTTTTAATATCCAATGTCGATTAAAGAAAACCCCTTATTCGTAGGAATAAGGGGTTTTTACTTGGTTGATCTTGGAACTTAGGTTTGGCTATTCAGCACATTTGGAAGCCATAATTTTTAATGGTTGTCCCGCCTCATCGAACTGTAAGCTCCATACATACTGCCCTGGATTACGGATGGTAATAGCAGTATCTTGCCCGTAACCACCTTTAGTTAACGAGTTTAGTTGTCCCAGTTTTAGGTTGAGCCCATCCGCTGTAAATTGTGGTGACCAAGCTTTAGACGCGTATTGCATGCGATAGCTACCGGGCTTTTCAGTGGTAACGACTTGGTAAGTGTTTCCACCTTTATACTCAAACTCTCGTTTAGCTACGTGTTTCCAACCTGAATCAGCAAAGTTGCCAACCACATAAAGTGGGCTTGAAATTGGCCCTTCAGCGTTAATCGTTGGATTATTACATTTAGCCATGAAACCTTGTCCAACTTCATTCCCTGTCGCCATTATGGCTGCTATAGGACCTTTTTTATTTGGTTGTGTTATCGACAAGAAACGAGCTTCAAAAGGGTTTAGAACTATAGAGTAATGACCATCAATTGCTGATATAGATTGCTCAGATTCAATATCCGTCAGCTCAGCTTTGGAGCCTGCTTTTTCTTTGGTTAGTTTTATGGTCTGCTCTTTGTTGGTAACGTTCACTGCGTAGATAACTGCATCGCCTTCATAGGCTTTGTGATCGACATATGCGATATCGTTGGCGATTAGGTTTGTACGTTTACCCTGTGATAGAGCGGGGTGCGTTTCCCTCAATTTCATTAAGCTTGTAACGTACTGCTTTAAGTCTTTTTCGTTGGTATTGAGTTGAGTTGTGACACCTTCCACTTTACCGCTAGTACGTGCTACATGGTCATCGCACAAGCCATCAATGGCACAGTCATCAGTCCAAACTTTATCTGAAAAACCTTCTAGTTGATCGCCAATTTCGTCCCCATAGTAGGTGGTTATTGGGCCTGTATAAGCCGCTTGGAATGAAAATGCCGCTTTATAGCGCTGCCAATACTCTTTGTCTTGTGGAGAAGCGATATCACCGCGCTGCAATAAGTCACCAAAGCGAACAAGGTCATGGTTACCAATCATCAAATTGGGCTTTGCGTGGTCTGGGTATAACGAATGTAAAGACATGCCTTCTGCAAGCCATTCTCCACCTTTGTTCCCCACGCCAGCTTCGTTTACGGCAAAGGTTTCTGTTAGGCGGTAGCGCATCGGGAAATCAAACGCAGAACATAAGGCCGGTGCTTCATTTGAACCGTAACCTGTTTCTATAATACGGTTCTCACCGGCCCAAATTTCCGCGACCATATAACCCAGAGGGTTCACGGTTTTACCTTCGCTGTTTACGTATTCGACTTGAGAAGAAGCAGTGTCTACCGTCTCTCTGATTTGACTCCAAGCTTCTTTTGGCACTTGATAAGCCTGATCTAAGCGCCAACCATCGATTTTGAGTTCTTTGATCCAATACTCGGCAACTTCTTGATAGAAGGCTAGGCTCTCAGGGTATGCGACTGGATTATCCTCTCCTTGGGGCACCTTACCTGTTGGTGACGGCACTACGTTTTTTTTGTGGTGGCCAAATACGCCATCAAAGAAGACGTAAAGCCCTCGAGCATGCGCTTCTTCAACTAAGGTTTTAGCTTCTTCCATCGTTCCGAATCTAGGGTCGATATTGAAATAATCAGTGGCAAAATAACCGGTTGCATCCAATCTATCAGTCCAATGGTCTTGGTTTTCGATAGGCTCTGAATTAAAGATTGGGGTTAGCCAAATACCGTTCATGCCAAGAGATTCAATGTAATCAAGTGAGTCGATAATACCTTGGATATCTCCGTTATGGTGACTGGTTCCGTAGCCTGTCCCATGACCAATTGAGTCATCGCCACTGACAAAGCTTTCGACCATCACTTGATAGATCCTCAAGTCATTCACGTCGGCATTCGTATTCGTTTGGCATTGGTATGTCGTTGGTTCTTGAACTGATTCAGGTGCAGATTGGCAACCTGCAAGTAGGATGGCGGTAACGGCCAACGCGGTATTGGATAGAGAAAGTTTCACGTTAAGGTCCTTATTATTATGATTTAACTTATTATTCACCATCCTGATATTCTATAAATCCTCCGTTAAATAGTGGCAATAGGAGTAGACGGTAGGCTGAGAGACTGGGGTCACAATATGTGGCTAATTTCTTATGCATATTATGATGAAGTGCTGGTTTTTGAGTCCCAGTTGAGATTTGTACGGCCATAAATTTTATTCAGCATGTATGTGTCTTGTTCAGATTAAGTAACGCTCTGCTTCTAGTGTTATCTATCCCGTAAGCAATCGGATATTATCTTTGGTTCATCATTAGATAATTGAAGGGTTAGATAACACCATGGAAGACAAGCAATTACTTGCCGCGCTGCAACAACACCCTGTCCTCGATCTGTATCAGTTATTCCAAGAAGTTGGTCAAAATAGTTCTCTATACGCACTATTAGAGAGGTTATCTTCCCTTAAAGAACACCACCAACTGAGTACTCGTCTTAGCCCTTTTAAGCCACACATCGAAGGGTTACTGGCTCAATTTGATGGCACTACGCCGGATAGTGATATCCTCAAGGCAGTTGGTCTTCAGTCTGAGATTCAGCAACGAGGCCACAGCATGAGCCGTTACATCATGACATCAGACAATCACCGTCATTTCTCTCCAAATGCAGACTTAGTGATGTTTGGTGATTCGATCACTGAATGGGCACCGTGGGCGGATATTTTCCGCGATGTCTCGATGGTCAATCGCGGCTTAGCGGGTGACACCACAACTGGTATGTTGCGCCGTATTGATACCACGTTGAATGTGAAACCAAAGCTTGTATGTTTTATGGCAGGGATAAACGATTTAGCTCAAGGTTATGATGTCGAACATATCTACCAGAACTACATTGATATGCTTAAGGTGTGGCAAGAAAACGATATTCGCATATTGGTGCAATCAACGCTTTATGTCGGTTCTAAACTGCAAGGTTTGAACCCTTCAGTGGAACTGCTCAATAGCAAGATAAGCGAGTACTGTTCTCAGCAAGGCATTGCGTTCTTAGATGTGAATTCTGTATTGTCACCTAATCAGCTTTTGTCGAATGCGTACTCATGTGATGATTTGCATTTGAATGCGAAGGCTTATCAAGCTTGGTCAAAAGTGCTCCAGCCTAAGATTGAAGAGCTATTAAACTAAACTTACTGCTTACTATTTATTAATAGGTAATTGAGCTTTTAGCTCTATGCCTGAAGTTGTTAGTTTTTCGTGAATCATAAGGACATCAGTTTGAACCTAAGACAGTTGGAAGTCTTTTACGCCATCATGCAAACCGGCACCGTATCTGGAGCCGCACGTAATCTGCATGTGTCACAACCTAATGTGACTCGTATTTTGGCGCATACAGAGCAACAACTTGGGTTTGGATTGTTCGAGCGTGTCAAAGGTCGGTTGGTGCCAACGGTCGAAGCAAAAACCTTATTACCAGAAGCAGAAAAGGTCTATCAACAGCTGGGGCAATTTCGATCTCTGACCAACAAAGTGAAGCAAGGCCATCAGCATTTACGTATTGGTGCGCCACCGATTCTGGCGACCAAGTTGCTGACGCCAGTGATTGCTCAAATGTCTCGCGAGCAATATTCCAGTAAACAAGAGCTCTCTTTTGAGTTACTGACAGCAAACCGTGATGAACTGTGTGCTGGGCTGTTAAAGCATGAGCTTGATATTGCTATCGCATTTGGCGATGAAACACCGCCTGCCATATTAAGTGAAACACTCTTAACTGAATCACTCAAGGTTTTGGTTCCATCCAATACGGTTGAGCAGTTACCGGCAGAATTAACGCTAGATGATCTTATCAATTATCCGCTGCCAATCATCGGGCTTGATAGCCGCGATCCATTAGGCCTCCTGTTACATCAAAGCCTTATTGCACGCGATGAGCATTATCACCATCCGATATCGGTACGTGGATATAGCGCGGCGGCGGAACTGGTGAAGCACCAAGCTGGGTTTGCGATCGTTGACCCGTGGACGGCAGAGCAGTATCAAAATGACGATGCGGTTTGTGTGTTGCCACTTCAACCAGATATCCAATTCTCGGTATCGATGCTTTGTGCAGAGCACACCCCTCAGTCAATTTCCGTTAAGCAATTTATCGCTTCATTGAAGAGCCATATTCACCCTATAACTTAAGGTTATAGGCTCGCCATAAATAGGTATTCGGCAGCTACCTAATTCCTAATTAAAGTAAATCCATACAAGGATTTATTAATTAGGAACACTTATGTCTATCGCTCAACCTTACCTTCTTTTTCTTGGGGATGTTACTGACCCACTCGCCGCAAAAACAGCTCGTGGTATTTACCAATGGCGACCAGAAATCTGCTTAGGCCAGCTGCGTTTAACGGGCGATACCGTTTCACTGGGCTTAATGGACATGACCTTGCAAGAGGCGCAAGCGCAGGGGGCGAAAACGCTAGTGATTGGCACCGCAAATCCGGGGGGCGTCATTCCTGATTCTTGGCAGTCAACCATAATGGCCGCTGCAGAAATGGGATTTGAGATTGCATCTGGCATGCATCAACGATTGAGTGAATTTTCACCGCTTGCTGACATGCAGCAACAAGGATTGACTAAGCTTCATGATGTACGCCATTTTGATGGTTCTCTAAAGGTTGGTAACGGTAAGCCTCGTCAGGGTAAGCGCCTGCTTACTGTCGGAACAGATTGCTCAGTAGGCAAAATGTTCTCGGCATTAGCGATTGAAAAATCGCTTAAACAAGCGGGAACATCTGCTCAGTTTAAAGCGACAGGGCAGACCGGTATTTTGATTGAAGGCAGCGGAATTTCGATTGATGCTGTGGTTGCGGATTTTATTTCCGGCGCGGTTGAAGCGATTAGCCCCGAATTTACCACCCACGAGTGGGACATCATTGAAGGGCAGGGTTCTTTGTTCAACCCTTCGTTTGCAGGCGTGAGTTTGGGGTTATTGCATGGTGCACAAGCCGACGCTTTGGTGTTGTGTCATGAAGTCGGGCGACCACATATTCGTAACCTTCCTCACGCTCAATTGCCAAGCATAGAACAGACGATTGAAGCCAATTTACAAGCGGCACGACTGACGAATCCAGATGTGAAATTGGTTGGCATCTGCTTGAACACGTCGGCAATTAGCATTGAAGACGCTGAGACATTATGCCAAGAATGGACCACACTCTATCAAGTGCCCGTGACGGACCCTGTGCGTTTTGGTGTACAACACATTACTGATCATTTGCGACATTCACTTTAACGACTTCATCATTTCTACGTTTCCATTTGTTAAAGCGAACATCAACCGAGTGAAATTATGAAGATTACAGCAGAACCCATTACTATCGCGATGCAAACGGCTTTTCGCATCTCTCGTGGCAGTCGAACTGAGTGTCACGTTGTTCGTGTTTATATTGAACATGATGGCAAACAAGCCCAGGGAGAGTGCACCCCTTACCCACGATACGGCGAGTCATCGGAGTCTGTGTTAGCGCAAATCCAACAAGCGTCTAGCGCACTTGAAGGTATGTTTGAGCGAGGCGTTACCGATCCGGCAGAGCTAAGAGATCATCTTCAGTCTTTATTGACCGGAGGGGCAGCGCGAAATGCGGTCGATTGTGCGCTTTGGGAGCTTGAAGCCAAACAACATGACCAGGTCTTCCCAAATAGCCTGTTTGAGTTACCGAATCAAATCGTGACAGCAATGACCGTCTCGATTGGCACTCCAGAAGCGATGGCGACTCAGGCTCGAGACTATGTCGTAAATGGAGCAAAACTCTTAAAAGTGAAGCTTGATGGCGAGCAAGTGGTAGAGCGTGTTCGCGCGGTACGAGAAGCGGCGGCAGATGTTCAGATTGTACTGGATGCCAATGAAGCGTGGACGGGGCTGAATCTCGAAGAGTTGTTTAATCAACTGACAGAATTTGATATTGCGATGATCGAACAACCTCTTCCACAGCAGCACGATGCGTCACTGGCACACATCAATCACCCGATCCCACTGTGTGCTGATGAAAGCTGTCATACCACTTCACAGCTCTCATCGCTGTTGGGTAAGTATGAAATGGTCAACATCAAACTCGATAAAACGGGCGGTTTGACTGAAGCATTGGTTCTTGCAGAAGAAGCCCAAAGGCTAGGATTTACGCTGATGTCTGGTTGTATGCTCGGAACTTCTTTGGCGATGCGTGCAGCTCTGCCTATCGCCGTTCAATCTGAAATCGTCGACCTTGATGGCCCGGTCTTACTTGGCCAAGACGTTTCTCCTGCTCTGACTTATCGCGATGGGATGATTATTCTCTAAGTTCGTTGAGCCTCGGGTTAGTCGATGGACATGACATAAATGAAATCGCATGAGTGAAAGCTTGTGCGATTTTTTAGATCTCTAGACCTTAACTTATTAAATAATCAAAGGTTTTTACTGCTTGATTGAGCGCGCTATTCGTATAATTTACGGGCGTATTGATAAAGTAATCACGTTTCTGTCGGTGCGGTCACTTTCTATTATCGCAAAACAGACAGCTCAAGCTTTATAAAACAATTGTTATGATATCTTATGTGAAATGTTAATGATTACTCTTCATTTAATAGCTTCACTAAAGCTATTCGATGCAAGCCCAAGTAAGGCTCACACCCTAACTGATTGAATCATTGACAGTTCCTGTTGATTATTTGATGAGAAGAAGGTGGGGCGAGTGAGTAGTCATGTCTCCGAGGTTGTAGAAAATAAGGATAGTTTCGAGCGCCCGTTCTCGATCAAAATTCCACGTCGTAAGTGGTTTGGTTGGAAAGGTATTGAGCTGCGCTTGGTACTTGCGTTAGCCATGCTATCGATGACCACTATCTTCCTCTCGGTTGTCTCCAGCTTTACCTTCGATGATTTAAACCAACGTCTTGTTGAGCTAAAGGAGAGTGAAATCCCGGCCTTAGATAATGCCGCACGCCTAAATGATATGGTGCGAGTGATTATCACAACATCTTCTCAGCTCAGTGACGCTGAATCGAATTTAGAGCACAAACAGGCGATGCTAAAAATCGAAGACGCTATTTCTGTGATGAATAGCGTTATGGTTCAGTTCCCGGACTATCACTCCTATTTTAAAGATCTTATCGCCCAAGTTAATAACAGCCTTAGCTTGTTGTATCAAAGTGAAATTGAGTCAGAACAGCTCAACCAAGAACTTCGTAATTTGCTCGAAGGTTTTTACCCGCTACTGCAACAGGCCAGTGATTCACTTGATAGCCTACCTGAGTCTGCCAAAGATCAAATCCAGTACACACAGCTCAAGTCTCTGCTTTATTACCAATTAGGCTTGGTCGAAAAGCTGTATAACGACTCCAGTTTTAATGAACTGGATTACACCAGTTTGCGATTAGAGCAGGTAGGGGAAGAGTGGTGGAAGCTCTGGGTCAGTGGTGATTTAAGAAGTAATTTTCCTCAATTAGATCATCAACTCACGGTGATTTATAACCTTGCCTCAAGCGATAGCAGCTTGTATGGGATGAAAAACAAAGCGCTCGATCATCTTTATCAAGAGCAATACTTCCTGCAAAACAGCCGTGAGCATTTGAACCAATTAACCGTGCAGATCGAAAGCAACACCAGCAAGGTGAATAGCAATATTGACCAATCGATTCAGCAGGCGCAGCAATCTTTGCAATCTAGCCAGCGTATTTCTCTCTTCCTTTCTCTATTTAGCGTGTTGGCTGCCGCTGCTATTTCATGGTTCTACGTGCGTAAGAGCATTTTGGAAAGACTTTTACAGCTTAAAGACAACATGTTTGCGATTTCTACCGGCCATTTAGATACCGAAGTGTCCATTCGTGGCAAAGACGAAGTGACGCAAATGGCCAAGTACCTAAAGGTATTCCAAACCACGGCCAAAGTCGTTAAGCAAACCAACCGAAAATTAGAAGCTGAAGTGGAAGAGCGCACCCTAGCCGAAGCTAAGCTGCGAGTGACTCAAGATGAGTTAATCCAAGCAGGAAAATTGGCTGCATTGGGGCAACTCAGTGTCGGGATAACGCACGAGATTAATCAACCTCTGACGGCTGTGAATAGCCACGTTCGAAGTGCTCAGCTTTGGCTCGGTAAAAATAGACCAGACAGAGCACAAGAGAATCTTAACAAGATCGAGGTCTTGTTAGATAAAGTGGCAGCGATAACTCGTCACTTGAAAGCCTTCTCACGTAAGAGCGACGGCAAGATTGATAATGTGGAACTAGAGAAGGTGATTGGTGATGCGATTGATCTGTTCGAAACCAGACAAAGCTCAGTATCGATTCAGTATTTACCGCAAAGCTGCCTGACGGTTCGAGCCAACAGCATACGCTTGGAACAAGTGCTGGTGAACCTCATCAGCAATGCTCTGGATGCCATTGAGCATAAAGAGCAGCCTCAACTTAGTATTGCTACGCAAGTGCTTTCGAACACCACTCAGATTTTGGTTAAGGACAACGGACTGGGCATACCTGAAGAAGATATCCCGTATTTGTTTGACCCATTTTATTCCAGCAAAACAACAGGTAAGGGGCTTGGGCTAGGCTTGTCTATCGCATACAACATAATAAAAGATTTTGGCGGCTCGATTCACGTGGAATCGGTTGAACACCAAGGCACCACCTTTATCGTCACTCTACCAAAAGGCACAGGTTCATGATTTCAGAAAAACACATAGTTCTTATCGACGATGAAATAGATGTCGTCGAAGCCGTGAGCGAAATGTTAGAGCTAGAAGGGTTTAGTGTCACCACCTTTACTGATCCCAACCTTGGCCTAAAGTCGCTTAAAGCAAACAGTCAGTCGGTTGTGCTGTGTGACGTGCGCATGCCGAAAGTGGACGGTTTGACGTTGTTGAGCTCAATCCAACACCGTGCCCCGAATGTGCCCGTTTTATTGATGAGTGGCCATGGCGATATTCCAATGGCGATCGAAGCGATGAAGTTGGGCGCTTTCGACTTCCTAGAAAAACCGCTTAATTCGAGTGAGCTGGTGGAGAAGCTTGATTTGGCGATTACCCAGTGTCAGCACAGCTGCCCGTCAACCTCGGATGGTGATGAGCAAGAGGATTTACCGATTGAATCTGTGGTTATTGGCCAATCAAAAGCGATGGATACCATACGTAAGCAAGTGCTCGCTTTAGCGCATACTGGCGTCGACACCATCATCAACGGAGAAACGGGAACGGGCAAAGAGGTGATAGCTCAAGCTCTGCATCAATTCAGTCGTCGTAAGACTAAGCCATTTGTCGCGATTAACTGTGGTGGCATGACAGAGAGCATTATTGAGAGTGAGTTGTTTGGCCATGAAGCGGGTTCGTTTACTAGCGCGAACAAGAAGCGTATTGGCAAAATAGAACAAGCCAATGGCGGCACTCTGTTTCTCGATGAAATTGAGAGCATGCCGATTGCGGTACAAATAAAACTGCTGCGCGTGATTCAAGAGCGAATGATTGAGCGTGTTGGTGGTAATGAGTTGATACCTGTCGACATCGTCGTGGTCGCAGCCAGTAAAGCCGATCTCGTGAGCTTGAGTGAGTCTGGAGAATTCAGAGCCGATCTCTTCTATCGATTGAACATTGCGAGCTTAAACCTTCCGGCACTGCGCCAACGAAAAGAAGACATTCAGGTGCTGTTTCGCCATTTTGTGATTCAAGCGAGCCACAAATATAAGACGCGCCCATCAACGATTTATCCTGAGCAGATACAGCAGCTATGTCGGCATGAATGGCCGGGTAACGTTCGTGAACTACGTAATGTCGCTGATCGATTTGTGTTGGGTATCGTCGGCGATGGCTTCGATCTTCAATCGCCAATTTGTGAAGCGTCCGGAGAAGATTTCGCTTTTGAAAAGCAGATGGAGCAGTACGAAAGGAATGTACTGACGGAGGCGCTAATAGAAAGCGCAGGTAACATTAACGAGGTATCAAGTAAGCTGAATTTACCGCGTAAAACCCTTTATCGAAAAATGAAGAAACACCAATTAGATAAAGAGAGTTTCAAAGCCTAATTCGTTCAGGTGTTTGTTAAATGGAAAACCAAAATCAAAAGCAAAACCAAAGCCAAAAGAAAAAGCACAAGACAACAATGACCCATTTGGTTTTTAGTCGAATGGCTAACTGTTTCAAGTGATTGTAATAAAAGAGCTTTAACATCTGGCACAAAGCGTGCAACCCCTACATTGTGGCGTCAGCCCACACGAGGTTATTCGGTGTTGAGTCAAAAAACATATGACAGCTATCTATATATGACAGCTATCCAACATTGAATGATCGAATAAAGGACATTAGAAAAATAATTGCTTGTTGCAAGGAGATACAAACATGAAGCAAATACTGAAAGGTTCGATTGCTCTGATATTAGGCATGAGTTCAATAACGGCATGGGCCGCTGCAGAACCAGCAAACTTAGGACCTCGTCCCCTCTTTTTAGTCAACAATATGGATGAGAGCCCTTTGAAAACTAAGCTGTTGAGTTGCAGCGAAGGACCTTTTCATCGTAGTGATTTTTCTATTGGGCATCGCGGAGCTGCGATGCAGTTTCCTGAGCACACTAAGGAATCTTATTTAGCGGCGATTCAAATGGGCGCAGGCGTTGTCGAGTGTGATGTGACCTTCACCAAAGATAAGGCGTTGGTATGCCGTCACTCGCAAAGTGATCTGCACACGACGACCGATGTATTAGCACACCCAGATCTTGCGAAGAAGTGCTCAACCCCGTTTACACCAGCTAATCCAGCGACAGGCGAAGATGCTCAGGTTGAGTGCCGTACTTCTGATTTCACGCTGGCTGAGTTTAAGACGCTCAAAGGTAAAATGGATGGTGCGAACCCAAAAGCCACCACGGTTGAAGAGTACATGAACGGGACTCCAGGTTGGAGAACCGATCTTTACAGCCAAAGTGGTACACTGATGACACACGCAGAAAGTGCAGCACTGTTTAAAGAGCACGGCGTGAAGGTCACTCCTGAATTGAAATCAGCAGCGGTAGATATGCCTTTCAATGGATTTAGCCAAGAGATGTATGCGCAGAAGTTGGTGGATGAACTGAAAGAGGCGGGTTTCAAGCCTTCTGAGACTTACCTGCAGTCATTCAACTTGGATGATGTGAAGTATTGGATCAACGAAACACCGAAGTTCGGCAAACAAGCGGTTTATCTTGATGACCGTGTTTATGAGCAAGCGGACTTTGTCGCGTCTGTTGAAAACATGAAAGAGCTACACGATGCGGGCGTGAATATCATCGCACCACCTCTGTTTGCTTTGGTTGAACTTGATAAGAACAACGAATTAGTGGCGTCTAACTACGCGAAACTGGCTAAGGATGCAGACCTCGACATTATCGCATGGACACTGGAACGTTCTGGTCCGCTAGCGCAAGGCGGTGGTTGGTATTACAAGAGTGTGAAAGATGGCATCAACAATGATGGCGATATGATGAAAATGCTTGATGTGTTGGCACAAGATGTTGGTGTGATGGGCGTATTCAGCGATTGGCCTGCAACGGTAACTTATTACGCTAACTGCATGGACAGCGACGCATAGGCGATTCTGAGAGCGCTGTTACGTCGCTAATTATAGCGTTTGTATAGAGAGCGCTTAGCCAAAGAATAATAAGAGAAAAAGCAGTGAACCAAAGAGCCTTCGGGCTCTTTTTTTACCACTGAAATCGGCGAGACAGAAATGACCCAAATGATGGGTTTTGAGTTGGACACGAATGACTCAAAAGTAATTTGAAAGTGTGGGTTTTTATTTAAGTAACTGAAATTAAAGATATAAAAAGGTGGCACAAAGGCTGCAATAGTGAAGGTGACTTTCAACAATAAGTAAAAGTAAGGTTTGAATATGAAAATCAGTGTTAAAGGACTGTTAATCGCTAGCTCATTACTACTTCCTTCAATGGCTATGGCAAGCGACTGCTCTAGTCGTGGTGTGTTAGACGATCGATACTGTGATGAAAACCAAGATTTGGTGGCCGATTCACCAAAGAATCCAGATGAGTGGAATGACCCAAGTACGCTTGTGTTTACTTACACGCCAGTAGAAGACCCTGCGTTGTACAAAGATGCGTTTGCGGATTTCCAAGCTCACCTAAGTAAAATCACGGGTAAGCGAGTGATTTACTACACAGTTCACTCGAACTCTGCGCAAGTAGAAGCGATGCGTTCTGGTCGATTGCACGTTGCAGGTTTCTCTACGGGCCCAACAGGCTACGCAGTTAACTTAGCAGGTTACGTTCCAATTGCGGTGAAGGGCGATGAGTCTGGCTTCCAAGGCTACAACCTAATCACGATTGTGCGTAAAGACAGCGGCATTAACAAAATGTCTGATCTGAAAGGCAAAAAGGTTGCACACACTTCTGCATCTTCCAACTCTGGCAACCTAGCTCCACGTGCGTTATTCCCAGCGAAAGGTTTAGTGCCAGATGAAGATTACAAAGTACTTTACTCAGGTAAGCATGACCAATCGATTCTAGGTGTCTTCAATGGAGATTATGACGCAGCACCTGTGGCATCGGACGTGTACGATCGTATGGTAGCAGCAGGTCGTGTTGACGATTCTGAACTGAAGATCATCTACCGTAGCCCACGCTTCCCAACGTCTGCGTTTGGTTATGCTTACAACCTAAAACCAGAGCTAGTTGAGAAGATCAACGAGGCTTTCTTTAGCTACCGCTTTACACCAGAAATGAGCGCATCGTTTAAAGGTGCCGACCGTTTCTCGCCAATCAGCTACAAAGAAGAGTGGGATGTAATTCGTGATATCGCTCATGCGACAGGTACGGCTTACACCAAAACTGGCTTGAAGAAATTGGCTGAAAAAGATGCGGCTAAACGCGCAAAGAAAAAAGCCGCTGAGCTAGCAAAACAAGCAAACAACGGCTAGTTCTTAGTTCTGTTGGAAGGCTAAGTTTTAGAAAGACTTAGCCCTTTAAAAACACCTACTTCAACTAAATATCTATGCCCTCGCGGGTAGGGCATAGATCATTCGAAAATTCGCACAAGGAAATGCAGTATGGCCGTAGCAAGCTATGAAGGAATAAAGATAAACAACCTTTTTCACGAATACGTGGCAGGCAAGCCAATCCTTAAAGGCATCAATATTGATATCGATGAGCCGGGTATCATCGCGATTATCGGCCCATCCGGTACAGGTAAAAGTACGCTTCTGCGCTGTATCAACCGACTCAACGATCCAAGCCAAGGTGAGATCATATTTGATGGCGCAGACCTGACTCAACTAAAAGGCCAAGCGCTACGTAAACAGCGTCGACATATCGGCATGGTGTTTCAAGAATATAACCTCGTGGAACGTTTAACGGTTATCGAGAACGTGTTGAGTGGCCGTTTGGGTTACATGACCGCTTGGAATGCATGGCGTCGCAACTACTCTGCGCAAGACCTCGCCAAAGCGTTCGAGTTACTTGAATTTGTTGGCCTGCAAGACTTTGCTAACCAACGTGCCGACAGTTTATCGGGCGGCCAAAGACAGCGTGTCGGTATCGCTCGCGCAGTAATGCAAGACCCATATATCTTATTGGCGGATGAACCGACGTCATCACTCGACCCGAAAACCGCGGTTGAGATCATGGAGTTGATGGAGACATTCGCAGAACAGAAAAGCATTCCCGTGTTGGTTAACATCCACGATGTGAACTTAGCCAAGCGTTATGCCAAGCGCATCATCGGCATGTGTAACGGTAAAGTTCATTATGACGGTAGCCCTGAAGGGATCTCAGAAGAAGATCTAAAAATCATTTACGGGGGTGAGTCATGGCTGGATTAACCCCAAGTTCATCGCCAAGCGTACCGTCAAACCAGTCGCCAGCGAAGCATGAAAACCCGTTCAAAACCTCATGGACTAACCGAGCAATCATCGCTGCAATCATTGGCTACCTGTTTTACAGCTTTGCGACGTTAGGACTGACTTTTGATCGTTTGGTCATCGGTTTTGGTGAAAGTGAGCGGTTACTATCAAGAATGTTCCCGCCAGATTTCTCGCGTACTAATCTACTGCTAAGTGGCTTAGCGGAGAGCTTGCAGATAGCGATCATTTCGAGTTTCTTCGGCATCGTCATCTCATTGTTTCTTGGCTTGTTAGCTGCGAGAAATATGATGCCTTCAATCGTATCGACGCCAATACGTTGTTTCATCGCACTATGTCGCTCTTTTCACCCGGTGATTATCGCAATCCTATTTGTGAAAGCGGTAGGCTTCGGTGCCCTAGCTGGGATCCTGACCTTGGTCTTCGCATCGATTGGTTTTATTGCCAAGCTTTTTGCAGAAGCGATTGAAGAGATCTCTTTTAAACCGGTTGAAGCGATTAAAGCAACCGGTGCCAGTTTTATCAGCGTCATTTTGTATGCGGTAATGCCTCAAGTATTTACTCGTTTTATTGGCTTTGCTAGTTACCAGCTTGATTCAAATCTACGTAACTCAACCATGGTTGGCATTGTGGGTGCGGGCGGCCTTGGCGGTACGCTTTTCTCGGCATTCCAACGCTTTGACTACGACTTCGTCGCTGCTATTTTGATCACCATTATCGCATTGATTCTTGTGGGTGAATTTCTTTCCAATATTGTTAGGAGAATCTTCTAATGACAACTGCATCTATCGATAAAGAGTGGCAGCGTTTTACACCCAACGAACGTGTGGCTCGATTTGCCGTTTACCTGAGCTTAGTGTGTGCGATTGTTTGGTCTTGGCAGACGGTTGAAGTGATTCCTGAGTTCCTATACGACGCGCCAGCGCAGTTTGCTGACATGTTCGAGCGTATGGTGCCAGTGGACTACGCTTTCTACCCTGAATCAATCCACGCAGCGATGATTGAAACACTGCACATTGCGACGTTAGGTACCTTGTTTACCTTGATATTTGCGATTCCATTGGCGTTGTTGAACGCGCCAAATATCACACCTAACAAAGCGCTGAACTGGGTGGCTCAATTCTTTCTGGTGTCTTCACGTTCTGTGAACTCATTGGTTTGGGCTTTGTTGTTTATCGCACTATTTGGCCCCGGTGTTCTCGCAGGCATTATGGCAATTGCCATTCGCAGTATCGGCTTTGTAGGGAAGCTGTTAGCGGAAGCGATTGCCGAAGTGAACATGGGGCCTATCGAAGCTCTGCGCGCAACTGGCGCTTCTTGGATGAGCATCTTGCTTAAAGGGTATTGGCCACAAGTTATGCCCGCATTCTACTCCATCGTGTTGTTCCGTTGGGACATCAATGTGCGTGAATCTGCGGTATTGGGGTTAGTGGGCGCTGGTGGTATTGGCGTAGTGCTCAACGATGCGCAGAACCTTTTCGAGTGGCAAAAAGTATCAATGGTGTTGGTGAGTATTTTTGCAGTGGTTATCGTTGCAGAAGCAGTGGTGATCCACATCCGTAACAAACTCATATAAACATATGGTGCAATGCAGCGTGTTTTGTGTGATGTGTCAAAGTTAAGAGCTTATCTAGCATTTTGAAGCTCAAACGACCCTAGGTACTTCGGTCTACCTAGCGGTCGTTTTTTTATGTCTATTGAGTGACCTAAGACCTTGTTAGAAGTAGAAGGGCGTGACTCGTTTTTAAGTGTCTAGCTTTTAACTGCCAGCAGCGCATCCACAAATTCTGCAAACCCATAGCCACCTGGCTGCGACATCACCTTACTTGGATGATGATCTAACTTATCCCAATAATGCTTAATGTTTGCCACGCCAACGGTGAGTGGTAGTGATTCGAACATCTGTTGATCGTTCATTGAATCGCCGACATAGCAGGCTTGATTGTGGATTTGCTCAAGCGATAAGCCTTTATTAGTAAGGAAACGGTGCACGGCGTTTTTCTTTGAGTGTTCGCCATACCAAGCATTGATATGAATCGAACTTGCCGTCGCGTGTGCGCCTAAAGCGTGTATTCTTTCGAGTACCGCTTGAACAGTTTCAGGATCAACAGGCTTACGGTTTTGGCCGATATCAATCGCGACCTCACACAAGCGGTAAGATTGATCCAAAGTTAGCGATAGGTCGGGGTAACTCAACAAGATCGCTTCAACTTCTTGTTTTAGCTTAGCTTGGTTCTGACGCACTTGTTCTAAAGGTGTTTCAGATGAGAGTTGTAATGCACCATCTTGCTTCTCTAGTAAGAAGGCGCCGTTCTCTCCAAGCACGGCATCGACAGGCCAAAGCTGCGCAATATGGTCACACCAACCAGCACAGGCTCCCGTTACTGCGACCACTTTGATTCCATTGTCTCTCAGCTTTTGTAACGCAATCAGGGTTTCTGGAGGGAGTGAACCTTGCCAAGTGAGCGTGTCATCGACGTCGGTTAATACCCAGTTGATGTGTTGCCAGTCATTACCTAGTTGGTGTTCCATCCTCAAACTCACTTATTCGGGTTTATTGTGTTGCGTGGAGTGCTCAGTTCGTCGTAAAGCGTCTTTCACTCAGTGTTACTAAGTGTCGTTAATTAATGCTTAACCGTGTTTAGAAAACACAATGTTTAGCAAAATCACCGGCTTCATTGGCAGTCCAGTCGCCTTTCGGCTTTTCTTTCATATCTGTACACCAAGCTTCACTGCCCACTTCTGTACAAGCCATCAGTTGAGTCGCTAGAAATAGAATTAGCGCGATTTTTTTCATAATAAACATTCCTTTATTCTCTAAATCTCTGCTTATAACTGTACCAAATACGACTAGAGATTGTTATAGCAGCCAGTGACATAAGTTTGCTAAAAACGATATAGAGTTGGACTTGGTTCTAAGATGGGAAGTGAAGGGGTTAGGCCGTCGCGATAGTCAAAATCAAAGTAATAGATTGATAAAGAGATTGAGGGGGGATCGAAAAAGCCAGCAACATGTGCTGGCTTTGAAATTCTTGTGCGCTTCTATTTGTTAGTGCGCTTTAACTACTTGTCGAGTTATACCAGTTTCATCTCTTGGATGATGTCCGAAGCGATTTCTGGCTTCGTGCTCGTTGGCTTCTCGTGTAGGTCTGCTTTCAATTGTCCCTTACGGTTACTTAGGCCTGCTTCAAGTTTCTTGAGTGCTGCAGCGATAGCTGGGTACATAACATCGTCTGTAGATTTTGCTGTTACTCGTACACCTTCGTAGTTGGTGAATACTTCTACCTGATGTTGACCGTGTTCTTTAGTAATGATGATGTCGCAACTGATCAGTGATGGGAAATGGTTCGATATCTTCTCGAATTTACTTTCGATGTCTTTGCGTGACTCGTCGTTAATTGATACGTGATGTGTTTGAACATTTATTTTCATAAATCATACCTTTCCAATGACTGTGTCATTTAAACGTAGCAAACATCGGTGAGTTTAACCAACTGCGAAATAGCACATGTGTGATTCACTTCAGTGTTATCAAATAATCTCCCATTACTCCCTTGAAAGTCCGATGAACTGGTCGCATATTATGTTTCGTGAATTTCAAACGTGTTTAAAAACCCCTCACCTTTGAAGTATTACTCCAATTCACTCTGTCAACTTAGTTTTTATCGCCCTAATCACGCATCACTCCAAATACTTATTCTAGTCTGCTTTTATAAATCCACATCCATTTTAGTGAACAAAACATACTTGCTCTGTTGATATCACAATTACTGATATAAAGAACAATGAGATATTGAGATGAATTTTAGTACGGGATACTCTAACAGCCATCTTCTATTTGGATCCGTTATCATGAAAATGCCTGTTAAATTCGCTGCAATTGCAGCTTCCCTTTCTTTCGCTTTCAATGCCTTTGCTGCCCCAGTTGAATTCCAGAAGATCCCTGAGATCATGCAGCAGTTTGAAACTGCAGAACTGTACGTTAAGAAGTCGGTCACTCTAGGCCGTTTGCCAGCAAAGTCTGAAATTGGCATTGATTTCCCTACCTATGTTTCAGACGGTGAGGGCGGTTACAGCATCGAGACAAATAACGTAATGACAGATTCTGTTGTTATCGCAAGCATGCCGAAAGCGATTGTGGATGATGTTTTCAACCAATGGCTAGTACCTAAAGAGACATGGATCAGCAGCTACGGATCTTTGCCAACCTCGACCACTGAATTTAAGCCCTTTAAGCGTATTAAAACCATTAAAGCGATTAAGATCGATGCTGAAATGCTTGAGCTGTTAGGCAGTGAAGATGGCAACACGGCGATGATCAAAGTGAGCTGGGATGAGAAGGGAATGAAGGTCTATAAGGATGGTTACTTAGCGGATTATGAGTACGGGATTGCCCCTCATGAGATGCAAGAAAACTATGAGCTAGCGCCTAAGTAATTCAGTTCAATGTAAGAAAAGCGCCCAGTTTTTGCTAGGCGCTTTTTTTAAGCCCACCAAAACATGACGGAACTCACACTTTTCTGACAATTTACCGCTCGTTGTGTTAGCATGCGCCGCTTGTCTTTGTAATTGATAAAAAACATATTACTCAGCGGATTTCTTTGTTTATCTGCCGTAATGACCTCATTCAGTTTGGCCTGACTTGGCTGAACATCTGCATTTTGCTCGGACGCAAAGAGAGTAGTACTCACTACTTCACTATGTACATTTGAGAGCACCATCTATCAAAGGCCTTTTTGAAACAGCCTAAATTAGCGCGAACTTAGTTCTGCGTGAAGGGTTTCGTTTTTCCAAAAATCCCTCTCGGCGGCTAAGTACTCCTTAGTTGCTGACAAGTAAGGAGTCTATATGACGACTACGGTATCTACGTCCGTACCTACATCTCAAGCTGGTAACACAGCTCCGATAGAGAAAGAAGTAAACCACCCGTTTCTCTCTTTGGTTATCATGGTGATTGTTGCTGCAATCGCAACTTACTTCATCCCTGCTGGTGAGTTTGAACGAGTGGTCATGAATGGCCGCACGGTTATCGACCCAGACAGTTACACACTATTAGCCAGTAACCCAACAACATTAGCCTCTTTTTTCGAATCATTTTTTAAAGGCTTCAAATCCGCTTCTGGTGTGATGGGTGTTGTGGTATTCGTTGGTGGTGCTTTCGGCATTATCAAACACATGGGTTTGTTAGACGCATCCGTCGTTGCGCTAACCACTAAGCTAAAGAAGCAAGGCTTGTACGTGATTGCACCTGTGATCATGACGGCGATCTTCTTCAACGTCACCTTCACGGGTATGCGTGAGCTTGATGTCATTTTTATCTCTTTGATGATCCCTATCTGTATCAAACTTGGCTATGACGCGATAACGGCACTTGGTGTTGTTTTACTGGCAAGTTGTGCTGGTTTTGCAGCTGCGCTAGCTAACCCATTCTTCACAGGTATCGCACACACTATTGCTGAACTGCCTATGTATTCAGGCATGTGGTACCGCTTTATTGTTGGCATGTTCATGTTGTTAACGGGGGCTTGGTATGTACTTAATTACGCGCGCAAAGTTAAGCAAGATCCAACCAAAGGTTTGTTGCATGGTACGGGTTACCACTATGAATCTAGCGTTGAAGTGAAAACACTGACTACTCGTGAAAAGCTTGCGGGCATCGCGTTCTTGGGTGTATTCGCATACATGATCTTCGGTACGCTGACGATGGGTTTTGGTTTCACTGAGATTGCGGGTGCATTCGTGGCAATGGCGATCATTCCGGGTTTGGTGGCGGGTTTATCTCCGAACAAGATTTGTGAGTATTGGACCAAAGGTGTTAGCGATGTATTGGTGGCAGTACTGATCATCTTCTTCGCTCGCTCAGTGTTGACCATTATGGAAGATGCGAAGATTGTTGATTCTATTATCTTCTATCTTGCACAGATCATTTCTGGTAGCTCTAAACTTGTGGCAGCAGCAGGGATCTACTTCTCGCAGGCTGCGATCAACTTATTCATTCCGTCGGGCAGTGGCCAAGCTGTGATCACTATGCCAATCATCATTCCATTGGCAGATATTGGTCAAGTGACTCGCCAAGTAGCAGCACTTGCTTCTCAATTGGGTGATGGTATTTCTAATTATATTTACCCAACCAACGGTGGCTTGTTAGCGGTATTGGCTATTGCAAAAGTGCCTTACACCAAGTGGGTTCGTTTCTTCTTACCGCTGTTCTTGTTTTGGTCAGTGGGCGCTTTGATTTCCGTTGTGATTGCTCAAATGATTGAGCTAGGGCCTTTCTAAGGTTTCTGTTTAATCGAATGCATGGACAGTTAAGGCTTAACTGAAGCCGTGTGAGTAAATAAGAAGGCAGCGAATTCGCTGCCTTTTTTTGTTTAAAGAAAAGCTATTCTAACGTCAAAGATTATTCTTCAAATTGGTAAGAAGAGGGCACCACAATGACGCCTTTTTTCGATATATGAAAGCGTTTAGCGTCGGCAAGCCTATCAATGCCGATTTGGGTTCCATCTGGCACTTTTACGTTTTTATCGATGATGCAGTTCTGAATGTGGCAGTTTCGCCCAATCTCGACGTCTTCAAACAGAATACTATCAATCACAATCGCGGCATTGCTGACTTTGACCTTAGGGAAGAAGATGGAGTTTTGCGCCGAACCCCCTTCAATCACCACTCCATTCGCGATCATCGAGTTGATGAATATCCCTTGGTTTCCTTCTACAGAAGCAATGGTTCGCGCAGGTGGAAGTTGCGGATCATAGGTGCGAATCGCCCAATCCGGTTGGTATAAATCGATAGGCGAGGCCGGTTTCAACAGATCCATATTGGATTGGTAATATGAGTCGATAGTACCCACATCTCTCCAGTACGCATCTTGGGTCACTCGGCCTTCTTCATCACCAAACTTGTGCGCGTAAACACTGTTGTTGCCGACCAATTTAGGAATGATGTCTTTACCAAAATCGTGGCTTGAGTTCGGGTCTTCGGCATCCGCCAGTAGCGCTTGTGTTAACACCTCTTTATCAAAAACGTAAATACCCATTGAAGCCATGCTTCGAGTCGGCCTACCGGGCACACATGCTGGGTAACGTGGCTTTTCGGTAAAGTTATTGATCTCGAGAGATTCGTCTATCTCCATCACACCAAATTCTTTGGCTTCGTCAATCGAAACCTCCATGCACGCTACGGTTAGATCGGCCTCGTTCTTTTTGTGCTGCTTGAGCATTGGCGCGTAATCCATGCGATAGATATGGTCGCCTGATAACACCACCACATGTTTAGCTTCACTACGAGAAAGCAGATACAAGTTTTGATAAATCGCATCGGCTGTACCGCTATACCAACTATCACCGGTTCGCATTTGTGGGGGAACATTGGTGATGTATTCGCCGAGCTCGGGGTTAAGCACCGACCAACCATCCCTTAAATGTTTTTGCAAAGAGTGAGACTTGTACTGAGTCAGTACCAGAATTTGGCGAAGCCCAGAATGCAGGCAGTTCGCGAGAGTGAAATCGATGATTCGATATTTGCCACCAAAGGGCACCGCAGGTTTTGCACGGTTATCGGTGAGGGGAGAAAGCCGAGAGCCAACACCGCCGGCCAGAACGATTGTTAGAGTGTCTTGCATGGTCAGAACCTCAATGTATTTATGATTATGAACATAGACTTGCAAGCACTAAGCCAAATGTAACTCATTGAATATTAAGCGAGGTGAGGCTGATTCTTGTAGATCTGCACCAAATTGATGCGTACGAGATATTGGCTTGCTCTATTTTGATCCGAAGAGATCCGGGCAAAGTGAGGAGGTGAATTAACAAGATGATGCACGGGAAAGTTGCATTACAAAACTGTCAATAAAATGAAGGAATAAAGTGATCGGGTCGATATAAATTTACATAAATAATCACAACTTTTCACAAATTGATTTCCATCAATAAAGTAGGGTTATTATATGCTACCTTGCACGCAAAATAAGAAATGATTACTCATTCACCAATAAAAATTAAGCCCTCAAAAGGAAATTATAATGAAAAAAACAGTATGTGGTATTGCGGTTATTGCGGCTCTTATGTCAACCAACGTTCTTGCTCATAAAGAAGGTGATTTCATCATCCGTGCAGGTGCAGCAATGGTATCTCCAAACGACAGCAGCGGCTCAGTGCTTAACAATCCAGACCTAGAGTTTTCAGTAGATTCAGATACTCAGCTTGGCCTTACTTTCGGCTACATGTTCACTGACAACATCAGTTTTGAAGTATTAGCAGCGAGCCCATTCTCACACAATATTTCTGTAAATGGCTTAGGCAAAGTTGCTGACACTAAGCACCTTCCACCAACATTTATGGTTCAGTACTACTTCGGTCAAGCGAACAGCGACTTCCGTCCTTATGTGGGTGCGGGTATCAACTACACGGTATTTTTCGATGAAAGTTTGAATGGCACGGGTAAAAGTGCAGGCTTAAGTGACCTATCTCTTGACGATTCTTGGGGCTTGGCGGCTAACATCGGTATTGATTACATGATCAATGAAGATTGGTTCCTAAACGCATCAGTTTGGTATGCAGATATTGGTACTACAGCTAAGTACAAGCAGACTGTTAATGGGACGACAACACAATACTCAACAGACGTTGATATTGACCCATGGGTATTCATGATTGGTGGTGGTTACAACTTCTAAGCCATTTAATCAGTTTATTAAAGGCGCTCAAGCACCAGCCAGCTTGGGCGCTTTTTTTTGCTTGCTTGTTAATGAAATGCTCACTCCAACTTATTGTTGTTATGGGTAAAGAAAACTGATTGTTGTCATTTATTGTTAATAAAAGAGAAAGATAAGTGTCATAACAGCCCTCTATGATCGCGTTTCAAATCATGGAGGATATATGAATCGTAAATTTAATAAGCTGACACTATTACTACCTATTGCGGTAAATTCTGCTCTAGTCGGGTGTTCGCAGTCAACTTCAACGTCGGCAACACCATCAACAACTGCTACCCCATCTCAAACGTCACTTGATGCTTTTAGCCTTCAATGCCAGTCCATCGAGCAGCCAAGTGCTTCCAATGTTGAGGTAACCGGAATCAGTCTGGTTGGTCGTGCTATTGCCGACGCCCCGTTTGATACCTCAGCAGCCGAAATCGTCAGCTACGATTCATGTACCGATAAGCTATATGTGGTTAACGCTCAAGCGCAGAAAGTTGATGTGTTATCAATGAACTCGGCTAGCGAACCAACATCTTCGGGTTCGATTAATCTTCAATCAGCGTCTGCAGCTGCTGGTATTGATATTGGTGCAGCGAACAGTGTGTCTACTCATCAAGGATTAGTTGCTGTCGCGATTGAAAATGCTGACAAGCAACAGAACGGCATCATTGCACTTTATCGTTCAGACACGCTAGAGCTGATCACTACTTATACGGCTGGTGCATTACCGGACATGGTGAGCTTCTCGAAAGGTGGTCGCTACATTGCCTCTGCAAATGAAGGTGAGCCGAATGCGGATTACAGCATTGACCCTGAAGGTTCAGTAACGCTAGTGGATTTAACCAATGGCCCTTTGCAAGCCACAGTCACTCAAATTGATTTTAAGGCATTCAATCAAGGTCAGCCTCGCCATGCAGAGCTGACCGACAAGGTTCGAATCTCTGCGCCGAATGCAACCGTTGCTCAAGACCTTGAACCGGAATACCTAACGTTTGCTGATAACGGAAAACTCTACGTTGCCCTTCAAGAGAACAACGCATTGGCAGCGATTGATGTGGTGAGTGCACAAGTGGATGCGATTCTTGGACTAGGCGGCAAGCCTTGGGATAAAGCTAAGCTAGATGCGTCAAACAAAGACAAAAACATCGGTAATCTCCAAAGCTACGCAATGTTAGAAGGCCTTTACATGCCAGACAGCATCACCAGCTACAGTGTTGATGGCAACACCTATATTGTGACTGCGAATGAAGGTGATGGTCGTGAGTATGGCATCAAAACCACGCAAGAAATGTGTGACGAGAAAGGTTTTGAGTGGGATGGTGATGACTATAAAGGCACCGAAAACTACACAACAGAAAAAGACTTTTGTATCGCTTATGTCGATGAAGTGCGTGGCAAGAAGTTAGACGTTGATGCTAACCACCCATTGGCTGGTGCATTGAAAGACAATAATCAATTGGCTCGCCTTAAGGTGATTAAGCCACAAGGGACACTTGCCGCCGACCAAAAGGTTCAAGCATTCGGTAGCCGCTCATTCTCTATCTGGGATGAGTCGGGTGAGTTAGTGTTTGATAGTGGCGATGATTTTGCTCGAATCGTACTTGAGCAAGATCCTGCAAACTTCAACAGCACCAATGATAACAACCAAAGTGGTGACGATCGCAGTGATGATAAAGGGATTGAACCTGAAGCTATCGAAGTGGCTGAGATCAACGGCAAGCACTATGCATTTATTGGACTTGAGCGCCAAGGTGGCATCATGGTTTACGACGTAACACAGCCTAAAAACGCAAGTTTCATCAGCTACTTGAACAATCGCGACTTTACTCAGCCAGTGTGCACTAAGGTTGATGAAGACGGTGATTGCGACAACGAGACTTACAACGCTAAAGCGGGTGATTTAGGTCCAGAGTCAATCAAGTATTTCACTCGCTCTGGTAACCACTTTATCGCGGTCGGCAATGAAGTGAGCGGCAGCACATCAGTTTACCGCGTTGAGTTTTAATCACGGTTACTGCTTGTAGCTAGACTTAATAAAAACAAAAGCGCCACTACTGAATAAGTAGTGGCGCTTTTTAGTTCATCGCTTGTTTAGTAACGATAGCAAAGGCCTATGGCTGTTGCTTAGTTGGTGCTAGAGCAATCTCACGGATACATACGTTCTGTGGTTGTTGGTAAGCGAATGATACTGCGCGAGCAATATCGTCAGCTGCCAATACGCCGCCCATGTCTTCTTTCCAAGAATCGTAACCGTCTTTGATCTCTTGAGATGTTGTGTGAGACAGAAGTTCTGTTTCTACAGCACCTGGTGCAATAGTGGTAACACGAACGTTTGAAGCCGCCACTTCTTCACGAACGTTCTCAGAAATAGCGTGTACCGCGAACTTAGTACCACAGTAAGCAGCGTGGCTTGGGAATGTTTTCTTACCCGCGATAGAGCTGATGTTGATGATAGTACCTGTGTTACGTTCCATCATCGGAGCAAGTACAGATTGCATGCCGTTTAGCAGACCAATTACGTTCACGTCGAACATTGTCTTCCACTCTTGAGCGTCTTGAGTATCGATTTGACCAAGAAGCATTGCACCAGCGTTGTTGATAAGCGCGTCCACAGGGCCAAATTTCTCTTCACCTTGTGCGATTGCTGCATCAAAAGACGCTTTGTCTGTTACGTCTACTTTCACAGATAGAGAGTTTGGTAGGTTCAGCGCTTCAAGGCGATCAATACGACGAGCTAGAAGTAGCAGAGGGTGGCCTTCATCGCTTAGACGACGAGCGATTGCTTCACCAATACCAGAGCTTGCACCTGTAATTACGATTAGTTTTTTCATTTTATTTCCTCTGTACTTTTATTGCGTCGGTTGGCTACGACGTATTGTTTAAGTGCATTCGAATCAAGTGCTTGTTGCCTTGCTTCGTTGCGATGGAGGTATATTAAGGAAAATAGCATTGTTGATATATAGCGCTTTACTTGAAACACTGTTGCTGTGGTGCAACAATGAACATGTGCTCTCTATTACTTCATCATCTTAAAATCTCACAACTAAGCTGGCGACCATGCTCAATCAAATTAACCTATCTGATATTCGTTCTTTCGTGCTTATCGCTCGTTTAGGTAACTTCACTAAAGCGGCGGAGGAGCTTGATGTGTCGCGCTCCCACGTATCACGCCAAGTGAGTAGCCTGGAAAAACAGATGGGTGTGACACTGTTTATCCGCACCACTCGAACCTTGAGGCTGACGCACGCAGGGCAAGATCTGTACGCGAGGTGTGAACAAGCCTTAGATAATATAGACCAAGCCTTGATTGCTGCTGTGGATGATGTCGAAGAGGTGCGCGGCGACATAAAAGTAAACTGTGTTGGCGGTTATCTGGGCGAGGTGATCATCGCAGACCTGGTCAATGAGTTCATGCAACTCTACCCAGACATCAGCATCAGTCTTGATTTCAGTAGTAACCGAGTCGACTTGATTGAAGACGCGTTTGATATTGCTTTTCGCATGGGAAGCTTAGAAGACGCGGGCTTTATCGCAAGAAAGCTTTTAGACATTGAGATGGGAACACTCGCGAGCCCTGAGTATTTTGCTCGTAAAGGAAAGCCTAATCACCCTAAAGATCTTATTCACCATGACTGCTTAACGGGGTCAGTGCGCAAGTGGAGCTTTCAAGCGCTAGATGACACCAAGAAAACGGTCGATGTGCATGTGACGGGTAGACTGCAATGTAAAAATGGCCGAGTGTTGGTGCAGGGCGCGAAGTCGGGCAACGGAATTATTCGTGTACCAACCATCTATTGCTTACAAGAACTCAACGACGGGCAATTGCTGCAAGTGTTTGAAGAATGGGTGGTGCCTAAGGTCGACTTTTCAGCGATCTACCATCGAGACCGCTATCAACCAAGTCGAATTAGAACCTTTATTGATTTTGTGAAAGGCCGTTTTGAGCAAATGCCAGTCAGCTAAATAGTGCTTGCTGACCATTATTTGGAATAGAGCAGATTCGCGTGGGCTTACATCTCGTCGATTTCGTTTTGTAGGTTTTCTAGCTGGTCTAGAATCAACAAAAACTTCTCGCCGAACGGAGTCACTTGGTATTCAACTCTTGGTGGCAGTTCGTTGAACATTTGCTTATCTAAAATCCCAAATTCTACATTTCGCTTCAAACATTCATTCAATACCTTGGTCGATAACCCTTCGACCGAGCGCACCATTTCACCAGGGCGATTAATGCCATTTGCGAGCAATTGGTAGACCGTTAGCGACCATTTACAGCCGTAGATGGTTTCTACCATGCGAGCTGAGCGCTCTGGTGCTGATTTTCTTGAAAAAAAGTTTTCCTGATTTTTCATAAAGATGTACCAATAAGTACCTACCTAACCGATTTGTACTTACTATTCATAGTGTTAGTTCAAGGCCTAAGATTACCACGTTCACATGACTTAGGAGATAACAAAATGAACTTCACTAAAAATGGTATTGCAGTAGTAATCGGTGGCACGAGCGGGATGGGCTTTGAAACAGCGAAGCAGTTAGTCGCTCAAAACATCCATGTGTTGGTTGTCGGCAATAACCCAACTAAGTTAGATAAAGCGGTGTCAGAACTTCAATCACTAGGCAACGCTTCTGGTTGGCAAGCTAACCTTTATGATGATGCGAGTGTGTCTCGCCTTATTGCGCATTTAGAGTCGCTCGAAGAAGGTATTGGTTACCTTGTTAATGCTGCAGGTTACTTCAACCCTAAAGCGTTTATTGAGCACCAAGAATCTGATTACGAGCAATACATGCAGCTTAATAAAGCAACCTTCTTCATTACTCAAGCGATAAGCAAGTTGATGATCAAGAACGGCGGCGGCAGTGTGGTTAACGTTGGTTCTATGTGGGGTAAGCAAGCAATCAAAGCGACGCCATCTTCTGCCTATTCAATGGCTAAAGCTGGCCTACACGCATTAACACAACACATGGCAATGGAGCTGGCTGAACATAACATTCGTGTGAATGCGGTTTCCCCGGCTGTGGTTAAAACACCGATTTACGAATCTTTCATCAAACCTGAAGATGTGGATCAAGCGTTAGAAGGTTTCAACGCATTCCATCCGATTGGTCGAGTTGGTTTGCCGAAAGACATCGCCAATAGCATCTCTTTCTTACTGTCAGACAGTGCTGATTGGGTAACGGGTGCAATCTGGGATGTTGATGGCGGTGTGATCGCTGGCCGCAATTAATTAGGCTTCTTTTCAGGAGGCTGTCGCGTAGGCAAATAGCTGCGAAATGGCCTCCTTGATGAGTATTCGCGTAGAATAGAAACGAGAAAGACAACAATAATAATTAAAACGATAACAAGAGTAAGGTCGCCATTATGTTCAACATGGACTTTTCAAAGAGACTGGTTATAGAAACCGAGATATTAGATTGGATCGCGAGCCCTGCCAAAGGGGTATGGCGTAAGCCGCTTGAAAGAGAAGAGAAAGAATCAGGTCACACGACCAGTGTTGTGAAGTACGAACCGGAATCTTCGTTTTCTGAGCACCCGCATCCGCAAGGCGAAGAAATCTTCGTGTTAGACGGTGTTTTCTCTGATGAAACTGGAGATTTCCCAGCGGGCACTTATATCCGTAATCCGCCGGGCAGTGCGCACTCTCCATCAAGCAAAAATGGCTGCACGATCTTGGTGAAGCTTAACCAGTTTGATGCGAAAGACTTAACTCAAGTTCGCATTAATACTCTAGAAACAGAGTGGCTTCCGGGTATTGGTGGTTTACAAGTGATGCCACTGCATGAATTCGAGCACGAGCATGTCGCTTTAGTGAAGTGGCCTGTTGGCGAACGTTTTCAGCCGCACCGTCACTTTGGTGGTGAAGAGATTTTTGTGTTGTCAGGCACTTTTAAAGATGAACATGGTGAGTATCCAAAACACACATGGATGCGTAGCCCGCATATGAGCGAGCATTTCCCTTATGTGGAAGAAGAGACGGTTATCCTAGTGAAAACGGGTCACTTGCCATTGGGTTAAAGGAATGCTCCATATAAAGATGAGAAAGCCGCATTGTTTTGAACAAGCGGCTTTTTTAGTTTTTATATATGAGCTGACTAGTAAGCGACACCAATGCGTTGGCGTGGGAACTTGCCAGTTTCGAGTTCATCAATCATCGCGATAGCGTAGTCGCTGACGGATATTTTGCTGTTGCCATCTTCGTCAGTGAGCAGTTGATCACCACCTGTGCGGTAGGTTGATAGCTTATCGCCCGGGAAGATTTCCGCAGCAGGGCTAACGAATGTCCAGTTAACCTTGTCATTAGATTGTTTGAACACTTCAAGGGCTTCTCCTTGTGCTAGCGCTTCGTTTTTGTAGTCCGCAGGGAAGTCAGGAACGGTAACTAACGGTACGTTTGGCGCCACTTCTAATGAGCCTGCACCTCCTACCCAAAGTAGACGTTCGATGCCAATGCTTGGCAATGTATCAAGCAACTTAACTGCTGTGTTTTTTACGATGTCGTGATTGCCTAGAGCGCGTCCACCAATCGAAGCAATTACAGCATCAACGCCTGAGAAAGCGGTCGCTAGACTTGCCGCTTCATCTTGTAAATCAAATGAACGAACTTCAACATCGCTGATTTCTACGCGGCTTGCATCTCTTACAACAGCAACAACTTCGTGTCCGCGAGATTGAGCTTCTTGAGCTATGTGACTACCAATCCAACCTGATGCGCCTAATACTGCAATTTTCATAATGTCTCTCCAATTATCTAATTTATTGAGTCTGTTTCTCGACAGCCATTGCAGTCTAATAGCTCACTAGATTGCGATAAATATCGTGAAATGATGTAGATTGTATCTATACAGTTATCTAATAGGCTTGGTTAAGTCGGTAAGGGAGAGTGTGATGGACAGGTTGACGGCGATGCGTAGCTTTGTTGAAGTCGCAAATTGCGCCAGTTTTACTCAAGCAGCAGAGCATTTGGACATGAGCCGTTTACAGGTTTCACGGCATGTTCAAGAGATCGAAGGGTGGTTAAAACAAAGGCTTCTGCACAGAACGACTCGTAAGGTAAGTTTGACGACAGCAGGGGAGATTGCGCTACAACGTTGCGAAAAAATACTCCATGAAACGGCGGAGCTAGAAGTCACAGCACTTAATCAAACCGATGCTCTTTCCGGAACCATTCGAATAGCAGCCCCAATTGGCTTGACTCAACATATGCTGTTGAGTGTGGTTGAACAGTTCACAGAGCTTCATCCCAGTATCACGGTAGAGCTATTTGCTTCTGACCATTTTGCTCAGCTGGTGGATGATAGAATCGATATTGCGCTGCGCTATACCGATCAACCTGACGATAGTTTGATTGCTCGAAAGCTAATGGAAATTGATTCGGTGGTGTGTGCCTCACAAGACTACCTAGACAAACACGGTGAACCTGAAACGGTTGAAGCGCTTAGACAACACAATTGTTTTCGTCATTTGAGTGTCTCTAAGTGGGATTTTGTTAAGGATAACCAACATTATTCGGTTGAGGTGTCGGGGACTATTAAGGCCAACGATGTTGGGGTGTTAGCTCGCGCCGCACAGCATGGCAAAGGGGTTGTTCGATTACCTTGTGATTTAGCGAATCCGTTGATTGCTGAAGGGAAGCTGAAACGAATTTTTGATGATTTTGTTTCACCGAGTAGTGTGCTTTGGGCGGTGTACTTGTCTCGCAGTTATCAGCTGCCTGTTGTTCGTCAGTTCATTGATTTTGCAGCAGAAGCTTGGTCTAGCGATATCAAATCTGGAGACGTTTAAGCTTACATCGCTCATAACTTGTCTCGTCCTAAAATAGAACCAAATAAATATATAAGCCCATAAATACAAAAATCCGATATCAAAGGTGATATCGGATTTGAACTCAATAATTCAGAGTTCCAGCACGCTCTCCTCTCACGAAGTCTTTACATGTAATGATGTACGGATAATCGGGTGTTTATCGCCTTATCGTTGATGCTAGGTAAAGGCTGATACAAGCTTTTGGTAATGTCTGATAATACTTGGTCGTAGACTTGCGATACCACAGTAGAGATATCACTGGTTAACTCGTACATGCTATCTGCTGGTTGGGTCGCTTCAGTGCTTGATGCGATCTCGGTAAGTGCATGCATCGCACGTGTACAAATGGGCGACCCACTGCTGATAGGGCAGATAATCGATAATTGGTTGAGTTTGCGGTGTGTCTGAGATGCGTAGAATTTGAATCTCGCATACTCCTCAGGCTTCTCCATATCAGGTATGCACATTCTCAGCTTGGTCAAGATCTCCATGCAGTCTAAGATCTGTTGCCAATTCATGTGGTATTCACTACTCATGTCTTCTCGCTCAGACTGGATCAGCCAGATGATCATCACTTCATCCATCAAGAACATGCTGTGGCGAATTGTTTTGCCATGAATCGATTGGTTGCGCACCAAGCTGCGGTTTTGCCATTCGCTGTGCATGGCAATGAGCTTAAGGTGATAGATGCGATACATAGGGCGACTATCAAACGAAACATGAGATTGAAGCAATTCAGAGACCTCAAGTATGTTGTCGTAAATCTCGTTCACTTTACGAATCGAGTCGCTAGACAATTTATACGCCAGAGCGTAATGCGTTGCCGCGCGATGTTTACGTGATAACAACAATAGCTCTCTGAGCAAAACTAAGGTTTCAAACCTGTGTGATAGCGCCGTTTGTCTCTTTCTTGAGAAATGAAATAGGGCAGCAAGTACTGCTATGGATAAACCAACTGAAATAATTACAAACATATTTAACTCCTAATATGTGCATACCTACTTAGTGGTAGTGCAGACACCGTGCCAAAATAAATAAGTGTTATATTTCAGTTATTTATGGTTTTTCTGTGATTGAGGGTGATCAATAATGGTGCATGACTTCACCATTTGAGTGACTGTTTCTCATATTTTGCAGGATTTTTTGAGAGGTTACGCTTTTCTTGCGATTAGGCTGGGGAGGTTTCGATAGGTAGGGACACTTCGGCGATCAATCTCTAGCTCGTCTCAAAATACGGAAATTAAAAAGGCCTAATTCTTTAATGCTATTAACTAGAAACAGCATTAAAGAATTAGGCCTTTCAATATTTATTAGCGATCCAATTATCGCCAGCGCTGGACACTGACGATTAAGCGTTATGCAAGCTTAAGGTCGAACTCAGTGCGGTACATAACCATATCTTCAATGGTCAGTACTGGCATGTTGTGCATTTTACCGAAAGCAACGATCTCTGGCGCTTTTGCCATCGTGCCATCTGGGTTGGTTACTTCACACAGTACACCGGCAGATTGAAGACCAGCCATTTGCATAAGATCCACTGTGCCTTCTGTGTGGCCGCGACGAGCAAGTACACCACCTTTACGAGCACGCAATGGGAATACGTGGCCAGGGCGAGCAAGGTCAGTAGGCTTAGCTGTTGGATTTGCAGCTGTCTTGATCGTTGTTACACGGTCAGCGGCAGAAACACCTGTTGTTACACCCACTTTCGCTTCGATAGTTACGGTAAACGCAGTTTGGTTTGCGCTGTTGTTATCAACAACCATAGGTGGAAGTTCAAGTTGGTTCGCTTGCTCGTCAGTTAGACACAGGCACACAATGCCGCTGCATTCGCGGATCATAAGCGCCATTTGAGCATTCGTCAGGTGTTCTACTGAGTAGATGATGTCGCCTTCGTTCTCACGATCTTCATCGTCAAGTAGAAGTACGCCACGACCTTCGCGTAGAGCTTGCAGTGCGTTTTCAACGCGAGTGATTGGTTCGCCAAATTCGGCAAGTAGTGAAGACTGATTCATGGTTAAACTCCTAAAATATCACCAGAATCAGGGCTGTATGAGGGATCTCAACCGAGCACAACAAAGCCTACTCATTACAAGTCAACTTTAGCTCATTATGGTTTTATCCAAAACGAAATGCACCCGCCTAAGTTGGAGGCATGAACCCAATAAATGGGTGCGCCTTTCCAACTTAAACGAGTGTGTTTTCATTCTCTCTCATCCGGACTATAACCGTCGGCTCTGGCATCTCACCAGATCTGCTGACCTCGACGAATCGAGCGCTCGCGGGCTTATCTTTAGATTTTGCTAAGGACATACCGCCGGTGGGGAATTTCGCCCCGCCCTGAGAATAAAAATTAATAACCTGTTTTGCTTTTGAAAGCAGACCAGATGGTAATCCTTTCAATAGTGGATTTAAAGGACTGACAGCAAAGTTTTTAAGATTCTGGCCTTATAATCCGGTAAGTGTTCACTTTATCAGCAGAACGCGTCCGGTAGTCTATTAGTGGGATGATGCCTTTGTCTCGTCTGGTTTCAGTGATTTTTGCTATCTCTATGAACATAAATGGATGTTGAACATTATTGGTGCTGGCGTGGCTGTTCACCGAATCAATACTCAAGAGGTCCATTAATCGAATATTGTTACACCATGACGGCTGACTGACCGTTTTGACATAAAATTGATATTGACGATGCTAAGCTGCGATAGCATCCGACCACTTTATCTAAAAGATCTTAGCCATGACTTCTCTGTTCTCTAACAAATCCAAAGGCTTATTACTGCTCGTTCTAAGTTTGTATTCCCTCATACCCTTTTTGATATTTGGATCTGACTTCGACCTTGGAAGTGCTGTTTTGCCTTTCTATGGAGCCTTCATAACGTTTGTGACTTACTCTGCGGGCAATCAAGGATTCTTGGTAACGCTAGCTATTTTGTCTTTAGTATTGTTCACGATGAAGTTTTCCAAAGCTAAGTTAGTCAGTCTTTGTCTGCAGCTCGGCTTGTTGTTGGTGCTTAGCTTTGCAGCGAAAACCTTCTTAAAGCATTCCACTGAGAGCCCTCGTCCTTATTCTGAGTATTTGGTGACGCAGGAAGTGGTTGATATGCCGGAAGTGTTTTACGAATTACCATTGGTTGAAAAGAATGCTGCGATTGAGTCTGTACAAGATAAGGTGAGCGAGTGGCGAACACGTCACTGGTTGGGTGAAACCGACTACTCTTTCCCATCTGGACATATGATTTTCGTCGGTGTGTGCTTGGCGTTCTTTGGTGGTCTTCTCCTAGAGGCGAAACGCTTTTATCTAGTCGGTGGTTTACTGGCTTGGGCTGGTGGTGTCGCCTATAGCCGTGTTTGGCTTGGCATGCATCGACCAGAGGACTTAGCCGGATCTATTGCCTTTGCGGGTTTGATCTATTTATTGGTGCCGCTTATCTCAGAGCAAAAAATAGAACGCTATATACCTGCATTTTTGAAACAGACTTCTTAGGGAGCCTTCCTCACTGCAAAAGAAGGGCTCAGATTAGCAGTACGTAATAAACGTTATTGATTGAGCCCTAGCTCTGCTTGTTTCTTTTTGGTTAGACCTAAGGACACAATTCGGTGTGACTCAGTGAGGTAGTATCTCAGCTCCTCATCCTTTTCTGGCGTGCTTTCAAACAGCTGAATCCATTTCATACCACGCGAAGCAAAGTAAGGAGCAGGTTTATAACCGGGTTCCTCTTTCAGAAAGTCGAAGTTCTGATCGGACGCCTTGAAGATAAACGCAGGCTCATCTTTCGGTCCCCAACCACCAATCGCAAACACCTTGCCACCCACTTTCCAAACGTGCGAGTTATTCCACTGCATCACATAACTGGTTGCAGGCAGTGACTCGCAGAATGCATTGAATTCGTCGTAAGTCATAGAGCGTCCTTTTATCTATTGGGAGTTTGAACTGTGTTGGTTTTCTAAGATGTCTTTTTCGGTCTTTATCGCCAATAACTAGCTAGCTAAACCCTGCCAGATTGCCGTAAAGCCACTGAGAGAACATAGCAGTAATGAACCAATGCGTATCTTCTCTTTAGGGATGCTTTGTGTCGTCATTAACGCCACTTTGTAACCCAACCAAGCAGCAGGCAGCAAAGGTATAGTGATGATCAAGTGGTGTAGCGTGAAGAAGCCAATTGGGATCTGTACAACCAACGAAATGATCGAACTAAACACGAAAAACGCAGAAAGGTTACCACGAAGCTGATTGGCATCTTGGTGTTGGAGTAGCAGTGCCATCGGTGGACCACCAATACCAGAACTAGTGCCAAAGAACCCAGAGAAGAACCCTGCAATACCCATCTTGATTGGGGTTGGTTCGAGCCTGAATGGCAGTAGGCTAACAATCACGGCAAATACCACCAATAAGCCCAACCACAATGACAACACGCTCGTTGAAACCATCACCAATAATGCTCCGCCTGCCAGTGAGCCTGGAATGCGGCCCAGCAATGCGATTTTTAACCCGCCAATAGAAATGTTTGCACGGTGTTTAAAGGCGTTGAATAAAGAGATAAACAGGCCAACCAAGCAGATAGGCGCAGGTACATAGTCTGGTGAAACCAAAAACAGTAGTGGGGCTGCAACAATAGCCAAACCAAAGCCGATTGCGGTTTGCACAAATGAGCCAGCAAAAATGAGTGCCATTGCGATAAGGACAGTCTGATCTATGTATTCCATAAGCCTGCGGATTAGTTTTAAAGGAGCGAGTGGATACTATAAATTAAAACGAAAAGGATAGTCTTATTATTCAGTGAGGTTTATGCAAATATCGGCCGTTTTAATTGGTGAAATAGTGACTAACAAAAAAGCGAGTGAGTATATCAGGATGTTTCCCTTCAATACTCACTCGCTTTATTGGAACGACTTGTTGTTTACGCTAGTGGGGGAGTCAGCGTTAAACGTTAAGCCATTGCCAATTTCAGTCGCTCAATCGGCTTGTCATTGATTGGTAAATGGATAAGCGCTGCCGCAAATGCAAGTACCACGGTTGACCACCAGATTGGCTCGTAAGAACCGTAGTAATCGTAAATACGACCGCCAACCCAAGCGCCTAAGAAGCTACCCACTTGGTGAGTAAAGAACACCAAACCGTACAACGTCGACAGATAACGAGCACCGAAGATCTGACGAACTAAGCCAGACGTTAGCGGAACTGTACCCAACCAACAGAATCCAATGGCCGCACCGAAGATAGCCGCGGTTGATTCAGTCACAGGCAGAGTAACAAACGCACCGATAACCACAGTTCGCACTAAGTACAGTGCGGACATAACGTGGCGTTTGCTGAACTTATCGCCCATTACACCCCAGAAGTAAGACCCGAAGATGTTGAAGATGCCAACGTAAGCCAGTGCCATTGCTGCGCTGCTCGCCGGTAGGTTTTTGTCTGCTAAGTAACTTGGTAGGTGCGTCGCAATGAACATTACGTGGAAACCACACACGAAGAAGCCCGCGTGAATTAACCAGTAGCTTTTGTTCGCAAACGCCTCAGACAGTGCTTCTTTTAGTGTCTGAGTGTCTTCTACTTGTTTATTGGTTGCCGATCTCGGCGCTCGCATAAACAGCGCAAAAGAGATCATGAAACAACAAAGTACGCCAAATACTTGCATCGCACTCTGCCAGTCAAATTCGTTCAACATGTATTGCGCGCCCGGAATTACCGCGAACATACCAAATGAACCTGCTGCTGTGGTTAAACCAAATGCCTTCGCTGCGTGCTCTGCAGGTACTACTTTTGCTACCGCGCCTAATACGATCACATAGCTCGTCGCACTTAACCCAAGGCCAACCAGTGCGCCTAGTGAAACGTAAAGCATGCTTGATTCGGTAGAAATAGAGGTAAGAAGTAAACCCAAACCGTAAGCACATGCGCCAGCAATAATGATGCGTCTTGCTCCCCATTTGTCAGCAGCCATACCAACAAAAGGTTGGAACACGCCAAACAATAGGTTTTGTAGCGCAATCGCGAAGCTGAAAAAGTCTCGCCCCGTGCCGAAATGCTCTGAAATTGGCATCATGAAAATGCCGAATGATTGTCTGATCCCTAGACTGATAATAAGTGTGCCGATCCCAAGCCATACCAGTAAAGGAAAACGGAAAATGCTCATTCTAATACTCTTAAATTAATGGTGGTGATGTGAGTGGTCTTGCGCTGACATATGTTGGTCAGTCATCTCATGGTGATGTTCGTGCCCAGAATGCTCATGCGCTGATTGCTGGTGGCAGCCACTGCTCACGGCATGCTGAGCCAAGAGATCAATCAATGGCTGACTGTGATGCACAATAACCAAACTAATGACGAGAAATAGCGTCATTCTGGCCAGTTGGGCAAAAAGAGATTGTGAAAACATAAGGTGTTTACATGCGCTCAATGTTGTAAGAAGTCGCGCATCATAATGACGAGTAGGGTATGTATCAAATGACCATTTGTGATTTAGTCTATGCGTTTTACGCATAGATTTATGCGTCGTTAGAATTGGGGCGAAACGTGACCAATAAATAGGAAAACTCGAAGTTTACTGGTTAATAGATAGAAGTATGTAATTAAGAATGAAAGCTCAAATGCAAGATTGTAACTGTCTGTTTAATTGAAGATTTCACAAAACTGTAAAAACTAATATACAAACTAATCACTAATCAACATTGGCCATTCACTCGACTTATCTGTCAAACATCGTAAATTTGGGCATAAATCGTTTCAAAACTACTGAAACGCGATGTTAAAAGATTCAGGGAGAGTCATTCACATGGATAAAGATCATAACCTTCGCGAAAATTTACTGGCACTGCTCTTAGGTAGCGCACTGGTTTCACTCGGCGTTATCTTTTTCAACCAAGTCGGTTTGCTCACCGGAGGCACGGCTGGTCTAGCGATCTTCATTACCAAAGTAACAGACCTAAGCTTTGGCCAAGTGTTCTTCGCACTTAACTTACCTTTCTATATTTTGTCGGTTGCTCGTATGGGCTGGCGCTTCACCATCAATACCTTTATCGCTGTTTCGATTGTTTCGTTCGCTGTGGATCACTTGTATCACGTGATTCAGATTGCCGAAATACATGCATTGTATGCAGCGTTAATTGGTGGTGGCTTGATTGGTACCGGCATGTTGGTGATTTTCCGTCATAAGATGAGCTTAGGTGGCTTCAACATTCTGGCGTTGTTCTTACAAGAACGTTTTGGGATTCGAGCAGGTAAGGTTCAGATGGCACTAGACTGCACGATTGTTGTGCTTTCTCTGTTCATTGTTGATGTGTCATTGGTTCTCCTGTCTGTGCTTGGTGCGATAGTCACCAACTTGATTCTAGCAATGAATCATAAACCGGGGCGCTATCAACCTGTGGTAAAAGCGGAAGCAGCATAGTTCGGTTCGATCAAGCACTAGGTTCGCTTAAGCACTCGATTCGCATAAACAAAGCGTGATTTGCAGATTATGAAACAACAAAGCCAGCATCAATTGCTGGCTTTGTTCTATTGAAATAACGGGTTCGATGTAGCGATTAACACTTGCCGCAGCTAGCGTCCCGCTTAAGCTCGCAATCAATCACATTGCCTTGTTGATCAAGGGACAAGTTACAGCACTCTTCAAACAAGTTCTTAAGATCCCCGCGGCTTTTCTGAACACGAGACTTAACGGTTGAGTAGCTGATGTTTTGAGCCTCTGCGATCTCTTTTTGGCTTTGGCCTTTGATATCGACAGCAAGCAGTAGCGATGAACTTTGTTCTGGCAGTGCCTGAATAAAAGGTTCAATACACAATGAGAGCTTCTGCTTAAATTCAGAGTCGTGGTCTAAATCGGTAAACCACAGATCTTCAGCATCAATTTGGCTATCGCGTTGTTGGCGTGCATGCTTACGGTAGAAGTCGATAATGGTGTTGTTGGCTAACTGGAACAGCCAAGCCTTAACACTGCTCGCATCTTGTACCTTGTCTAAGTTCTGATAGGTCTTAATCAAGATATCTTGGAGCAAGTCGTCTACATCCGCTGAATTGTTGATCTTTGAATGCAGGAATGACTTTAATGCTTGCTGATATTCGGCCCAGACTTGTTCGAGCTTTAAAGGTGCCTTATTCAAAGGTGCCCCGTTCAAAGGTGCATCAGTTGCACTGTTCATTTACGCAACACTCGTCTTGTAAGAAATCAATCACGCCTTCTAGACACTCATACTCCGCCACGCAGAATAGAGTTCTTCCTTCTCGTCTTTGGCTGATTAGGCCCGCAGACGCCAAGCTTGATATGTGGTGAGACAAGGTAGAACCGGGAATGCCTAGTTCTTCTTGTAGGCCGCCAACTGCAATGCCTTGATAGCCAGCTTTAACGACACTCTTATAAATGGTTAGGCGAATAGGGTGCCCCAACTCTTTAAGTGCTTTCGCAACGACTTCTAAGTTCATATTAACTCCTCAAGATTTAATTTCGATATTAGTCGAAATGTATGTCGAATTCAAATTTAAAAACGGTGGCTGTGTAAGTCATTGAAAAAATGTGTTTTAGAAAATCATTTCGATTTTTATCGAAATAAAGCTTGATCTGGAGCTGTTTATTCCTATAATTCGAGAATATTCGAAATTAAGGGTTGGTTACTTTTCTCATAGAGCCCGACCTTCAATCCAGTTTGGAGTTAATTATGAGCAATGAAATGTTAACAATGCTAAAAGACGCACTTGATATGTTCGCTTTCTTAGCAGTAGAGCTAATTATCCTTTTCTTAGCGATCAGCTACATTGTTGGGATTCTTCAAGAGTTCCTTACACCAGAAAAGATTCAATCTATCCTGAGCTCACGTAATGGTAAGGGTTATGTAGTAGCAGCACTACTGGGGGCAATTACACCTTTCTGTTCATGTTCGACCATTCCTTTCTTAAAAGGATTGCTGCGTGCAAGAGCGGGTTTCGGTCCAATGATGGTGTTCCTATTCGGTAGCCCGCTATTGAACCCAGTGATCATTGGTTTGTTTGTGATTACCTTCGGCTGGCAAGTTGCTGTGTTCTACTTCCTTGTAGCAATGACGGTGTCTGTAGTGGCTGGTTACGCACTTGAGAAGCTTGGCTTTGAGCGTTACGTAAAACCTGAAGCGTATGAATCAACAGGTTCAGCTTCAAGCTGTGGTACTAGCTGTGGTGACTCTGCTCCTCGAAAAGCAGCGCCAGCTAAAGCGGAATCTTCATGTGGTACAAGTGTATGTGGCGAACCTGCACCAGTAATGACTAAGGAGACATCTTGCTGCGATTCGAAAAAAGAAGAACCACAAGTCACTGTTTCATGCTGTTCAGCGGATGGAAGCGTAACAGCTGAAATCGTAGAGAAGAAAGAACCTAGCCGTTGGATGAGAATTTGGTTCTCAACTTGGAAAGACTTCAAACAAGTTTTCCCTTACCTGATGATGGGTATCGCGATTGGTTCATTCATCTACGGCTTCATTCCTACAGACTTAATTGCACAGTACGCTGGTGAAGGTATGTGGTATGCGATTCCTGTAGCCGCTGTAATTGGTATCCCACTATACATTCGTGCTGAAGCGGTAATCCCATTAAGTGCTGCTCTAGTTCAGAAAGGTATGGCGTTGGGTTCAGTAATGGCATTGATTATCGGTAGTGCAGGTGCAAGTTTGACAGAAGTTATCCTACTTAAATCAATCTTCAAGAACCAAATGATTGCAGCATTCCTATTCGTTATCCTAAGCATGGCGATGGGTGCAGGCTTCCTATACAGCTTCATCTTTGGTTAATCAGGCCTGATTCTGAGATAACACCACAGATACCAAGAGATAGACAATTAAAAGAGCTCACATAGTTGAGCTCTTTTTTTGTCTAGACTATTAGTTCGGAGGTTAGAACCCCCTTATATCAAGCTCATTGTTGATCAACACAACACACTGAGAAGCAAACAACATGTTTGGACCTAAGCTGATTTTCTCTGTCCCTAAACGCTTCAAGCTATTGTAGCTTTTCTTCGGCATAGGGATGTGATCAGTAAGAAGGAAACATGGGTTTTCAGCAATCTCTGCATCACGGATAAAGTCACCCTTCTTATCCATCATGTACAGCTGGTGGTCTTCGGCCAGTTCTTTGACCAACTTTTCAAAGCTCATAGTGCGAACAGTGATGCCCGGTTCTACCTGACGTGTCTGTTCTTTTGTCATGCCTTGAGAAGCGTCAACCGCTCTTATTACCGCAGATAACAGTGCAGATTCATGAAAGCCACCAATGTTGGTGATTTCATTTGAATCGAATGTAATGGTACGAGAAAAGTCTTTAGTACTCTCTAGCACAAGGTGCACGGTGACATTCTCACGGTGAGATTGAGCAACGAAGATCGTGTTCATCAGAGTATGAGCCAGAATCTCAGTATGAGCGTCTTGCCCAACACCTTCTAAGATAAGTTTGCTCTCTGTAGGGGCTGCGCGAGCGCGTAATACAAATGAACGCATGGAATGTACCTTGTCAGTATGTGATAAAGCGAAACAGACTTTATCAGCATGAATTGATGAATAACTAAAAATTATGGCGGTATGTAACTCTTTTCTATTAATGAAGTCAAATGGAGTTATGTATAGTACTGACCAGAAGAACTCTAAGTATTAAATAGAGAGTGACCACATTACAAGATGGTAAAGGTTGAAGCGAAGCAAGGTTTACATAGATAGTATGCGCAAATTATTAGGTGACTTACATAAGGAAGTAGTCGATGAAGTTACAGAAGATTAATAAAGAAGAATATAGAAAGAAGATGAACCTACTGTTGGTTTTATTGGTTGGGTCACTCGCCTTGTTTGCTATCGTATTCGGTAGCATTCTGATTGAGCTTTTTGGTTCAGCTGGATCCGTTACTGGGGAAGCGACGGGTAATTTCCATTTGAATGTATTCGGGGTGATTTTGTCAGTCGCCTTGAATGCGTTTATTGCGAGCCGTGTGAAAGGGCATAATTACTTTAAAGAAGCGCTTTATGTGTGGAACCTGAAACAAATTCACAATCAAATCTATCGTAAGCTTAAACGTATTCAACCAAAAGCTGAGCAAGGTGATCGAGAAGCATTAACTATCCTTTACTTCTATTACACTACGCAAAAACAGGTATACGACCTAGATAACAATACATTGACGATAAAAATGGTTCAGCAATCGCTAGATAACATAGTGGAGCTAAGTAAAAAGTGGAGTATCGAACTGGATATAGAGGCATTTTCGAAAGATCTAGTCGCAAAATTCTAAGTTATATGCTCTTGATTGTATGAGCTTTAACCTGTGAAAGAGGGTTTTGACGTAAAAGTAGCCGCTTAAGCAACTTTTTTGAATTTTTATTAAAATAGGGGTTGCCATGTTTTCGATGATCTCTATAATGCCGCCTCACTGACACGGCTGACGCTACAAGGCTTCAGCGGTAATCAGTAAGACGGAAAGTTCGAAAGAAATTAATTTTAAAAAGTGTTTGACACTTAAGATTAAATCGCTAGAATTCACGTCCGCTTTCAAAGGTTTCTTTGTAAAAAGAAAGTTTCGATAAGCAAAGCTCTTTAACAATTTAAA